>NZ_QHHW01000043.1:0-142601 GCF_003947325.1 Amycolatopsis sp. WAC 01375 | reverse complement strand
GCGCGCTCCTGATCCACGGTCACCTCGACGCCGTCCCGGCCGACGCCTCGGAGTGGTCGGTCCACCCGTTCTCGGGCGCGATCCAGGACGACTACGTCTGGGGCCGCGGCGCCGTTGATATGAAGGATATGTGCGCGATGGCGCTCGCGCTGGCCCGTCACTACAAGCTCAACGGCATCGTCCCGCCGCGTGACCTCGTCTTCGCGTTCCTCGCCGACGAAGAAGCGGGCGGCAAGTACGGCGCGCAGTGGCTGGTCGAGAACCGGCCCGAGCTGTTCGAGGGCGTCACCGAGGCGATCAGCGAGGTCGGCGGCTTCTCGATCACGCTGAAGGACAACGTCCGCGCGTACCTCATCGAGACGGCCGAAAAGGGCATTCGCTGGATGAAGCTGCGGGTGCGCGGCACCGCCGGCCATGGTTCGATGATCCACCGCGACAACGCCGTCACCAAGCTGTCCGAGGCCGTCGCCAGGCTCGGCAACCACCGCTTCCCGCTGGTGATGACCGACTCCGTGCGCGAGTTCCTCGACGGCGTCACCGAGATCACCGGATGGGACTTCCCCGAGGACGACATCGAGGGTTCCGTCGCGAAACTCGGCAACATCTCCCGGATGATCGGCGCGACCCTGCGCGACACGGCGAATCCGACGATGCTCACCGCCGGGTACAAGTCGAACGTCATCCCCTCGGTCGCGGAGGCCTCGGTCGACTGCCGGATCCTTCCCGGGCGTCTTGAGGCGTTCAACGCCGAACTGGAGGAGATCCTCGGCCCGGACATCGAGAAGGAGTGGATGGAGCTGCCGCCGGTCGAGACGACCTTCGACGGCGCTCTCGTCGACGCGATGACCAACGCGGTCCTCGCCGAGGACCCGGGTGCCCGCACGCTCCCGTACATGCTCTCCGGTGGCACGGACGCGAAGTCGTTCCAGTCGCTCGGTATCCGCAACTTCGGGTTCGCGCCGTTGCGGCTGCCCGCGGACCTCGATTTCTCCGCGCTGTTCCACGGGGTCGACGAACGTGTCCCGGTCGAGGCGCTGAAGTTCGGCGTGCGCGTGCTCGACCGCTTCCTCCGCTCGGCCTGATGCCCGGTCTGCTGGCAGCCGACGGCACACCCCTGCACTTCGAGCGCTGGGGTGATCCGTCGGCGCCGGTGACCGTGGTGCTCCTTCACGGGTACGCCCTCGACAGGCGGAGCTGGCGCGGTATCGCGCCGGTGCTGGCCGAGGCGTCCGAATCCGCGGAGGAACCTGTCGCCGTGTTGGCCTACGACCAGCGCGGCCACGGCGAATCCGGTGAGGTCCGGGCCGCGTCGGCCACCATGGGGCAGCTCGCCGACGATCTGGCCGAGGTGCTGGAGAAGGTGATCCCCAATGGCCGGATCGTCCTGGTCGGCCATGACATGGGCGGCCTCGCGATCCTGTCGCTCGCCCAGCGGCATCCGGACGTCTTCGCCGCGCGGGTGGCGGGAATCGGGCTGCTCGCCATGTCCGCGGGCGGAGTCACCCCGGACGCGATCTGGCCGAACGCGCTCGGGAAACTCGGCAGGGACTTGGAGATGGTGTTCGGGTCGAAGCTGATCGGCCTGGTGCGGGAGCATACGAGCAAGGCCGTGACCGCCGGGCTGCGATGGTGGCTCTTCGGGGACGACCCGGTGCCCGCAGACGTCGAACTGACCGTGCGGATGATCCGCGGCAACTGGCCGCAGACTGTGTCCGCGTTCCGGCCCGCCTTGGACGCCTACACGCGGGAATCGGCGTTGTCGCAGGTCGGCGCGGTGCCGGTAACCGCGATCGTGGGGGAGCGCGACAAGCTGGTGCCCACGGCGGACGTCGAGGAACTGGCGGGTGCAGTGGAGAACGGCACGTCCGTGGTGCTGCCCGGCGTCGGGCACGTGGTGCCGCTCGAGGCGGCTCCGCAGGTGGTGCCACGCCTGCTCGCCCTGGTGACCGAAGCGCGCCGACAAGCCTGACGTTCTTGACAATTTCTCTTTTCGGTGGCACCTTCTTGCCATGTTCTCCGTTGCGGTGATCGAGGACGCGGAAGCGGCCGAAGTGTCGCTGGATCCCGTCCGGGCCCGGCTGCTCGCCGAACTCGCCGAACCGGCGTCGGCCACGATGCTGGCCGCGCGGATCGACCTGCCGAGACAGAAGGTGAACTACCACCTTCGCGCGCTGGAGAAGCACGGGCTGGTCGAGCTCGTCGAGGAACGGCGCAAGGGGAACGTCACCGAGCGCATGATGCGCGCGACGGCGTCTTCGTACGTCATTTCACCGACGGCGCTTTCAGCCGTGCAGCCCGATCCCGCCCAGTCGCCGGACCGGCTGTCCGCGCGCTGGCTGCTCGCCGTGGCAGGCAGACTGGTGCGCGACGTCGGCCTCCTGATCACCGGTTCGACCAAGGCGCGCAAACGGGTCGCGACCTTCGCGATCGATGGCGAGGTGCGGTTCTCGTCGGCCGCGGACAGGGCCGCGTTCGCCGAAGAGCTCACCGTCGCGATCACGAACCTGGTGAGCAAGTACCACGACGAAGGCGCCGAACAGGGCCGCGACCACCGGATCGTCGTCGCCGTCCACCCGAGCGTCAAAACCGAGCCCGAGGAGCGCTGAATGGGTCACGAATTCGAGCTCACCGACCGCCTCGAGGTCGACGCGACACCGGAACAGGTCTGGGACGCCATCGCCACCGGGCCCGGGATCACGTCGTGGTTCATGGGGCGCAATGAGGTCGACGGAGGCGTCGGCGGCACCGTGAAGACCGCTTTCGGCGGCTACGAACCCACGTCGGCGATCACGGCGTGGGACCCGCTGGAACGGCTCGTCTACGGCACGGAACCCGCGCCGGACGGACGATTCGTCGCCTACGAATTCCTCATCGAGGGCCGTTCCGGCGGCAGTACCGTGCTGCGGACCGTGACGAGCGGCTTCCTGCCGGGCGACGACTGGGAAGACGAGTTCGAGGCGATGACCGCCGGCGGCGAGCTGTTCTTCCGCACCCTGGTCGAGTACCTCAACGGCTTCGCGGGCAGGCGGGCGGTGCCGGTCACGGTGTTCGGGCCGATGATCGGGGACTGGGACAGCGCGTGGCTGAAGCTGGGCCGGGAACTGGGCCTGGCCGGGCGTCCGGAGACGGGGGACAAGGTCCGCCTTTCCACCGGTGCGGTGTCCACTGTGGACGGCGAGGTCTATTGCGCGAACGGCCAGACGGTCGGGATCCGGACCGGAGACGCGCTCCTCAGGTTCGTCCGCGGCTTCGCCGGCCCGATGGTCGCGATGCATCACCTGTTCGGCGACGTCGACTCCGTGGAACAGGACGCGCTTTGGGCAGGCTGGCTCGGCCGGGTGTTCAAGAGCTGAAGGGGTCTTTCACCGCATCTCACGCGGTGAAGGACGCTAGCCGACAGCTGGATATCCCTTTGATGCTTATCTGTCGGTTCGACAGGGGTTGTGAGTGGCGGTTCGGTTCTACTGAGGGGTAGGGCGATCGTGGCGTGTTGCGAAAGCCACTTTCGCAACGTCGGTGGACCAGCGGTTAGGTGACTTTGCCGGGACCCTGGCATCGTATGCGGGGAAGTCCCCTTCAGCTCAGGTGATGAGGCCGGGCAGCGGGGTGGCGGTGCGCTTGCGGCGCAACCACACCCTCCTGGTCCCATCGGAGTAGAGCCGGACGGTCGAGAGCTCCCATCCGGCGAATTCGGCGTGGATCGACAGCTGCGTCGCCGCCGCCCGCCGGGAAACACCGGGAGGCAGTTGCAGCCGCCGGTACTCCCAATCCCCTTCGACCACCGCCTCGTCCACAACTGTCATGGCGTGATCACCTGGATCCCTTCTCCGATGGCCGAGCCGACGACCACGCGGCCGCTCTGCTCGTCGACGGTGACCGAATCTGGCTGCCGCACGGTGGGGAACCGGTGTTTCTCGATCGGCTCCCCGCCGCGGACGTCGAAGCCCACGACCTCGTTGCGTCCCGTGAGCGTGACCCACACGAGGCCGCGCGGGCGGTCGTAGGCGAGGCCGTACGCCCCGCCGGGAACGGGATAGCGCTGGCGCAGCAGCAACGGCGTCGTGGAGAACGCCAGCAGCGCGCCCGCGCGCGCGTCGGTGACGAAAACGCGGCCGAGATCGTCGGTGACGGCGTTGGCCGCGCCGTCACCGGCACGAAGACCCTCGCCGATCTTGCCTTCGGTGAGGTCGACGGCGAACAAGGCGGTGCGCAGCTTGTCGAGCACGACCACGCCGTCGCCGGTGTTCAGCACGTCGTCGGCGCTGTAGATCTGGCCGGTGATGGTCTTCGGGCCCGCGTTCTTCGACAGCACCTCGACGACCTTGCGATCGCGGACGGAGACCAGCGTCGCGTCGCCGTCGGCGAGACCGGCTGACGGCTGTCCCGCGACCGGAACCGTCTCCAGCGCGCCACCGGGCAGGGAGACCTTCGCCAGCAGGCTCTTGCCGGGAACGCTGGCGAGCACCTGGGACCCCGACACCGTGAGCCGCTCCGCCGGACCGGGCAAGGCCACGGTCGTCTTCGGGGCGTCCAGAGCGGCGAGATCGTAGATGCGCAGGGAGGGCGGCTCCGAGACCGCGACGACCAGCGTCTTGCTCGCCTCGTCGGTCGCCAACGCCTTCACACCCGGCCCGGCGAACACCGAACCGGTGGGCTTGATGGTCACCGCGGGGGAGACCGCCGCGGTGGCCGCGACGGGGTTCTGCACGATCTGCAAGGTGTCGTTCGGTGTGTCATCCGTACTGCAGGACGAGAGCACCAGGGCGCCAGCGAGCGGGATCGCGATCCGGGAAACGGCGGACAGCCGACCCACCTTGGTGCCTCCACCTGCTAATCGTCGGACGGACCTGTCCAGCATCCTCCAGGAACTCCACCACGTCACGTCTGCGTCACCCAACAGTCACCTAATCCAGTATTCGAGACGGCTCACAGGCCGCGTTCCGGGTATCCGACCTCGATCGCGCTGACGTCGTCGAGCGCCGAGCGGATGGCGGGCGGGAGCATGATGTCCTCGGCCGTGAGCGAGCCGGTCAGCTGACCGGTGTCACGGGCCCCGACCACGGGCGCGACCACCCCGGGCCGGTCTCGGACCCAGGCCAGCGCGACGGCCAGCGGTGAGGTCCCGAGGCCGTCGGCGGCCGTCGCGACCGCCTGCACGATCCGGGCCGCGCGTTCGGTCCGGTGATGTTCGACATAGCCCGCGAAAACACTCGAAGCGCCGCGCGAATCGGCGGGTGTCCCGCTGCGGTACTTGCCGGTGAGCACGCCCCGGCCGAGCGGCGCCCACGGCAGGAGCCCGATGCCGTGGTGTTCCGCGGCCGGGACGACCTCGCGATCGACGCCGCGCTCCAGCAGCGAGTACTCGACCTGCGTCGAGACCAGCGGGGCGGCGGCGGAACTGCGGGCCGCGGCGGTCGCCAGCTGCCAGCCGGAGTAGTTGGAGACGCCGACGTAGCGGGCCTTGCCGCTGGTCACGGCGTACTCGAGGGCGCCGAGGGTCTCGTCGACCGGCACTGTGGTGTCCCAGGCGTGCAGTTGCCAGAGGTCGATGTGGTCGGTGCCGAGCCGTCGCAGCGAACCTTCGAGCGCGCTCAGCAGGGCACCGCGTGAGGCGCCGCCGCCGAACGGGCCATCGGTGCGGCGGGCGACGGCCTTGGTGGCGAGCACGATGTCGTCGCGCGGGACTAGGTCGCCGAGCAGGGCACCGAGTACGCGTTCGCTCTCGCCTTCGCCGTAGATGTCGGCGGTGTCGACCAGGGTGCCCCCGGCGTCGACGAACGCGACCAGCTGGCTCGCCGCCTCCTCCGAGTCGGTGTCGCCACCCCACGTCATGGTCCCGAGGGCCATCCGCGAGACCCGAAGTCCCGACCGGCCGAGCTGTCGCTTTTCCACGACGGGCGAGCCTAGCCGGAAGGCAAGTGGGTGACGCGGAGCAGGTCAGCGTGTCGTGATCGAGTACCACCGTGCGGGTCATCGCCGTGTCAACACCCTGAACGGAGGAGTGACACTCCGATGGATACATTCACGCCGTGCGACTCGGACTGAACTTGGGCTATTGGGGCGCGGGAAACGACGCGGCCAACCTGGCATTGGCGAAGAAGGCGGACGAACTCGACTACGCGGTCGTCTGGGCCGCGGAGGCGTACGGTTCGGACGCGCCGACGGTGCTGGCGTGGGTGGCGGCGCAGACGTCACGGATCGACGTGGGCAGCGCGGTGCTGCAGATCCCCGCGCGGACACCGGCGATGACCGCGATGACCGCCGCGACCCTGGACACGCTTTCGGCCGGCCGGTTCCGCCTCGGCCTCGGCGTTTCCGGCCCGCAGGTGTCCGAAGGCTGGCACGGGGTGAAGTTCGCGTCGCCGCTCGGCCGCACCCGCGAATACGTCGAGATCGTCCGCAAGGCGCTGAGCCGCGACCGGGTCCGCTACGACGGCGACCACTTCCAGCTGCCCCTGCCCGACGGGCCCGGCAAGGCGCTGACCCTGACCGTGCACCCCGTACGCGAAGAGATCCCCGTGTACCTGGCCGCCATCGGCCCGAAGAACCTCGAACTGACCGGCGAGATCGCGAACGGCTGGCTGCCGGTGTTCTACTCGCCCGAGCACGCCGGTGAGCAGCTGAAGCTGATCCAGGCGGGGGCCGACAAGGCCGCGCGCTCGCTCGACGGCTTCGACGTCGTCCCCACCGTCCCGCTCGTGGTCGGGGACGACTGGGAGGCCTGCGCCGACGCGGTCCGCGGCTACGCGGCGCTGTACATCGGCGGGATGGGCAGCCGGGAGAAGAACTTCTACAACCAGCTCGCCTGCCGGATGGGCTTCGAACGCGAAGCGGCCGACGTCCAGCAGAAGTACCTGGGCAAGGACTACGCGGGCGCCATGGCGGCCGTCCCGCTCGAGTTCATCGACGCGACGTCGCTGCTGGGCCCCAAGGAGCGGATCGCCGACCGGATGCGGGCCTTCGCCGAGTCCGGCGTCACCACGCTGACCGTCGCCCCGTCCATGCCGGATCCGGAGGGCTCCGCACGCGCCCTCGAGATCGCGGCCGAAGCGATCGAACTGGCCGGTGTCGCCTGATGGGATGGTTCGAAGCACTGGTCCTCGGTCTCGTCCAAGGCCTCACGGAATTCCTGCCGATCTCCTCCAGCGCGCACCTGCGGATCACCGCGGCGCTCGCCGGCTGGGACGACCCGGGCGCCGCGTTCACCGCGGTGACCCAGATCGGCACCGAACTCGCGGTCATCCTGTACTTCTCGAACAAGATCGGGAAAATCCTCCGCGCCTGGTTCTTCTCGATCTACAAGAAGGACTGGCGCCGCGACCCCGACGCCCGGCTGGGCTGGCTGATCATCGTCGGCTCGATGCCGATCGTCGTACTGGGCCTGCTGCTGCAGGACGCCATCGACGAAACCTTCCGTGACCTGCGGATCACCGCGACCACGCTGATCGTGTTCGGGCTCATCCTGCTGGTGGCCGACCGCATCGGGAAACAGCAACGCACGCTCGACCACCTGACCGTGCCGCACGGCCTCGGCTTCGGGTTCGCGCAGGCGCTGGCGTTGATCCCGGGCGTCTCCCGCTCCGGCGGCACCACCAGCGCCGGGCTGCTCCTCGGCTACACACGCGCGGAGGCGGCGGAGTACTCCTTCCTGCTGGCGCTGCCGGCGGTGTTCGGCTCTGGCCTGTACAAGCTGACCGACATCGGCAAGGACGGCGCCCCGGCACAGTGGGGGCCGACGATCCTGGCGACGTTGGTCGCGTTCGGCGTCGGCTACGCCGTCATCGCCTGGCTGATGTCGTACATCAAGACCAAGAGCTTCGTGCCGTTCGTGATCTACCGGCTCGTGCTCGGTGCCCTGCTCTTCGTGCTGATCTTCACCGGTGTCCTGGACCCAGGCGCCGGCCCGCACCTGTAACCCCGACGCGATTCGGCACCTGCTTGCGGTCGTTGCCAGGCACGGTCCGTGAAGGCCCCCTTGCTTGCGCCTGGAGCAAGGAAGGGGGCCTTCACGTACTGGGGGTGGTGCTGCTGAGGCTCGTGATGGCCTTCACGGACCGGCCGCTACCCGGCTCACCCCAGCAGGTACCCAAACACCCTTGGCCAGAACCGTCCTTACCCACTCACGAGGTTTCGTAGCGGGGCAAAGCACGACACGTAGGGTGGGCCACGTGAGTACTGTGATCCTTCTGCGCCACGGCAAGTCCACGGCGAACGGTTCGGGTGTCCTGGCCGGGCGCACGCCCAAGGTCGGCCTGGACGACACCGGCCGGGCACAGGCGGCCGCGCTCGTCGAGCGCCTGGCGCCGGTGCCGCTCGCCGAGCTGGTGGTCTCGCCGATGCTCCGCTGCCGCCAGACGGTCGCGAAGCTGGCCGAGGCACGCGGTCTGGACAAGCTCAAAGAGCCCGGTTTGTCCGAAGTGGACTACGGCGAATGGACCGGTCGCGCGCTCAAGGATCTGTTCAAGGAACCTCTGTGGCGGGTCGTGCAGGCGCATCCCTCGGCCGCGGTCTTTCCCGGCGGCGAAGGGCTCGCCGAGATGCAGGCCCGGTCGGTCGCGGCCGTCCGCGCGCATGACGCCAGGATCACCGCGAAACACGGGGAAGACGCGGTGTGGCTCTTATGCAGTCATGGCGATGTGATCAAGGCGATCCTCGCCGACGCGCTCGGCCAGCATCTCGATTCGTTCCAGCGGATCGTGGTCGATCCGGCGTCGGTTTCGGTCGTCCGGTACACCGAGACTCGTCCGTTCGTGTTGCGCGTCAACGACAACGGCGGCGACCTGGCCGGTATCGCACCACCGGAACCCAAGGCCAAAGCCAAGCGGGGCAAGGGAAAGCGGAGCTCCGACGCGGTGGTGGGCGGTACCACCGGAGCGTGACCACCGCCGTCGGTGGCGTCACCGCCACGGACGGCATCCACCGGCCCCTCGCTGCCCGTAAGGTGGCCAGACCAGCAGATTCGACGACCCGGGAGCAACACCGATGATTTCGCAGGACAACCCGTTCGCCGCGCCGAGTGAGCTGCCCTACGCCCTTCCTCCGTTCGACCGGATCGCCGACGAGCACTTCCTTCCCGCCTTCGAAGCGGGCTTGGCCGAGCACGCCGCCGAAATCGACGAGATCGCGAACTCGGCCGAGCCGCCGACCTTCGAGAACACCGTCGTCGCGCTCGAAAAGTCCGGCAGGCTGCTGTCTCGCGTGTCCAGCGTCTTCTTCAACCTCGCCGGATCCAACGCGAACGACGAGATCCAGCGCGTGCAGGCCGAGATGGCGCCGCGGCTGGCCGCGCACGCCGACGCCATCAACCTGAACCCGGCGCTGTTCGCCCGGATCAACACCCTGTTCGAGCGCAGGCATGAACTCGGTCTCGACCCCGAGTCGCTTCGCCTGCTGGAGCGTCACCACACGGACGTGCGCCGCGCCGGCGCCGGGCTTCCCGAAGCCGAGCAGAAGCGCCTGCGTGAGCTGAACGAGCAGCTTTCGACCTTGTCGACCAAGTTCCAGCAGAACCTGCTCAAGGACACCAACGAACTCGCCGTGGTCGTCGACGACGTCGCGGAGCTCGCGGGACTGGGTGAGGCCGAGATCGCCACGGCCGCCGAGACCGCCGGCGAGGAGGGCAAGTACGTCCTCAAGCTGACCCTGCCGACGGCGCAGGCCGCGTTGGCCTCGCTGGAGGACCGCGCCTTGCGCGAGCGGATCTTCACCGCGTCGGTGTCCCGCGGCAACCGGGGCAACGAGTCGGACAACAACGAGATCGTGGCTCAGCTGGTCCGCTTGCGCGCGGAGCGGGCCGCGGTGCTGGGCTTCCCCGACCACGCTTCGTACGTCATCGAAGACGAGACCGCGAAGACCGCCGAGGCCGCGGTGGGCCTGCTGGAACGCCTCGCCCCGGTCGCGAGCGCCAACGCCAAGGCCGAAGCCGAAGAGCTGCAGCGCTACCTCGAAGCCGACATCCCGGGCGCGGTCCTGCGGCCGTGGGACTGGGCGTTCTACGCCGAACGCGTCCGCAAGGACCGGTTCGACGTCGACACCGCGGCGTTGCGCCCGTACTTCGAACTGAACCGGGTGCTGACCGACGGGGTCTTCTTCGCCGCGTCCAAGTTGTACGGCTTGAGCTTCACCGAGCGGGAGGACCTGCCGAAGTACCACCCGGAGGTCCGGATCTTCGAGGTCTTCGACGCGGACGGCACGGAACTCGGCCTGTTCCTGCTCGACTACTACGCCCGCGACTCGAAGCGCGGCGGCGCCTGGATGAACAACTTCGTCGACCAGACGAAACTCCTGGGCACCAAGACGGTCGTGGTGAACGTGCTCAACGTCGCCAAACCGCCGTCCCTTGAGCCGACCCTGCTGACCTTCGACGAGGTCGACACCGCGTTCCACGAGTTCGGGCACGCACTGCACTCGCTGCTTTCCGACGTCGAGTACCCGATGTTCTCCGGCACGAACGTGCCGCGTGACTTCGTCGAGTACCCGTCGCAGGTCAACGAGATGTGGATGCTGTGGCCCGAGGTGCTGGCCAACTACGCGAAGCACCACGTGACCGGTGAGCCGCTTCCGCAGGAGCAGATCGACAAGCTCCTGGCGTCGCAGCAGTACGGTGAAGGCTTCTCGACCACCGAGTACCTCGCGGCGGCCCTCCTCGACCAGGCGTGGCACGCGCTCGGCACCGAGGACCACGTGGAGGACGTCCAGCGGTTCGAATCCGAGGCGCTGACGAAGGCGGGTGTCGCGCTGGAGGCCGTGCCGCCGCGCTACCGCACCACCTACTTCGCGCACATCTTCAGCGGCGGCTACAGCGCCGGGTACTACTCCTACATCTGGAGTGAGGTCCTCGACGCCGACACCGTCCAGTGGTTCCGCGAGAACGGCGGGCTCATCAGGGAAAACGGTGACCACTTCCGCCGTGAACTGCTCGGCCGGGGCGGCAGCGTCGACCCGATGGCCGCCTTCCGCGCGTTCCGCGGCCGCGACCCGGAGATCGAGCCGCTGCTGAAGCGCCGCGGCCTCGCCGGGGCCTGATCCCTGACGGTTTCCCTGCCCGGACACCCCCAGCGCCCAGGCAGGGAAACCGCGTCAGGCGGCGAGTTCGGCGACGGCCGCGGCCACGTCGTCCACCTCTTGTTCCGTGTTGTAGTAGTGAGGGCTCAGCCGCAGGCACCAGTCGACGTCCTTGTCCCCGAAGTCGAACTGCGCGAACTCCCGGTAGCTGAGCGCCGAGTTGATCCGCCGGGCGTCCATCGCCGCCTTGAACGGCACAGCCTCCCAGTCCTTGATCGAGAACGTCACCAGTGCGCCCAGTCGCGAGCCGCGGTCGAGCACCTCGACGCCCGCGATGGCGCCGAGTCCGTCCCGCAGCCTCGCCGCGAGTGCGGGGGTGCGCCGTGAGATCGCCTCCAGGCCGACCGCGCGGGCGTACCTCGCGGCCGCGGCGCAGCCGAGCACCGTGGCGTACGGGAATTCCCATTCCTCGAACCGGGAGGCCGAAGCCGCGGGTTCGTAGTCGCCGGGCGCGCTCCAGCGGGCGCCGTGCATGTCGATGAACAGCGGCTCGTGTCCTGCTTCGAGGAACCGGTCGGAGACGAACAAGAATCCCGAACCACGAGGGCCGCGCAGGAACTTGCGGCACGTCGAGGTGAGCAGGTCGGCGCCGATCTCCTCCACGTCGATGGGGTACTGACCGACCGACTGACAGGCGTCGACGAGATACAGCAGACCGAGTTCCCGGCAGTGCCGCCCGATCTCGGCGACCGGCTGGACCAGCCCCGAATTGGTCGGAATGTGCGTGGCGGCGACCAGTTTCGGCTTCTTCGCGCGCATCAGGGCCGCCATGGCTTCGACGTCGACACCGCCTTCCGGCGTGTCCGGCGCGTGCACGACCTCGACGCCGAAGCGCTTCCGCAGTGACAGGAACGCGATCTGGTTGGAGATGAAGTCGTTGCGGGTGGTGAGCACGACGTCGCCGGGTTCGAACCGGATCGAGGACAGCGCCGTGGAATAGGCGTGGGTGGCGCTCGCCGCGAAGGCGATGTTGCGCGGCCGCGCGTTGATGAGTGCCGCGATTTCACGGTAGAAGCCGTCGACCTCGGTCGCACGGGCGGCCGCGGCCTCGTAACCGCCGATCTCGGCTTCGAGATTCAGGTGATCGAGCATCGCCGCGAGCACCGGCTTCGCCAGCAGTCCGCAGCCCGCGTTGTTGAAATGGACGACCTTGTCGCTGCCCGGCGTGTCGGCCCGCAGTGCCGGAATGTCCAGTAGTGATTCCGTGCGATGTCCAGTAGCACTATCATGTTCCTTCATGTCGGATAGTAGCACTTCCGCGCTCGTGCTCCAGTTGCGTTCGCTGATCCGCGCCGCGGCAGCGGGGGACCGGCTGCCCAGTAGCCGCGAGCTCATCGAGCGCTACCGGGTCGGCCCGGTGACGGTCTCGCGCGCGATCGCCCTGCTCGCCGCCGAGGGCGCTGTGGTGACGCGCCCCGGCAGCGGGACGTACGTGGCAACGAAGCCGTCGACGGCGGGCGAACCACTCGATACGGCGTGGCAGACCGTCGCGCTGACCGATCGCAGCGTCGACACCAGATCCCTCACCGGCACCCTCGGCCCGCCGCCGGACGGCGCGATCCTCCTCGACGGCGGTTATCCGCACCGGTCGCTGCAGGCGACCCGGTTCCTGGGCGCGGCACTCGCCAGGGCGGGCCGCCGTCCGGACGCCTGGGACCGTGCACCCGCCGCCGGGCTGACCGCGCTGAGGTCGGTGTTCGCGGGACCGGCCGGCGCGTCCCCGGACGACGTCCTGATCACCGCCGGCGGGCAGAGCGGGCTCTCCATGGCGTTCCGGGCGATCGCGGCGCCGGGAAGCCCGATACTCGTCGAATCACCGACCTATCCGGGAGCACTCGCCGCCGCGCGGGCGGCGGGACTCCGTCCGGTGCCGGTGCCGATCGACGACGACGGGGTCCGCCCGGACCTGCTGGCCGAGGCCTTCGCGATGACCGGAGCCCGGCTTTTCTACTGCCAGCCCACCTTTCACAACCCGACCGGCACCGTGCTCGCCCCCGAACGCCGGACCCCCGTGCTGGAGGTGGCTCGTGCGGCGGGCGCGTTCGTACTGGAGGACGACTTCGCCCGGCATCTCTCGCACGGGACCACGGCGCCGCGTCCGCTGATCACCGACGACCGCCACGGCACGGTCGTCCACCTGACGTCGGTGACGAAAGCCGCCGCACCGAGCCTCCGGATCGGCGCGCTGATCGCACGGGGACCGGTCCTCGACCGGATGAAGGCGATCCGGCGGGTCGACGACTTCTTCGTCTCCCGCCCGCTGCAGGAGGCGGCCCTCGAACTGCTCAGCGCGCCTTCCTGGGAACGTCACGTGCGGAAACTCGGTGCGGAATTGCGGGAGCGATGCGGAAAGGCCGCCGCGGCGCTGGCCGGGGAGTGTCCTGAGTGGACTGTCACGCGGATTCCCGAGGGTGGGCTGCACCTGTGGGTGCGGCTGCCGGCGGGGAGCGACGCGAACGCGCTCGCCCGCACCGCGAGAGAGCGAGGAGTCGTGATCGGGACAGGGGAGCGGTTCTTCGCCACCGAGCCGTCCGGACCGTTCCTTCGGCTGGGCTTCGCCGCCGCTGCCGACATCGCCGAACTCACCGAGGGCATCCGACGGCTCAAGCAAAGTGTATAACGACCTATACTGCGCGGCTCAGGTCAAAACCGCTTCAAGCAGCAGAAGAACACCACCACCGAGGACGACATGGCGCGTGGTCTTCTCGGGGATCGTTGCCGGAGCGGCTCCTGCCGGACTCGCGTCCGGCAGGAGCGACGATCATCGTCGCGGACCCCGGCGGCCCGCCCGCGCGAGGATGTCGGCGCCTGCCGGGACCGTTTGGACGGCCTCGTCGAAACTCTCCTTGGGCAGCAAGGTGTTCCCGGCCACGGTCACCGTCTCGGGTGGGGTGTCGTAGCCGTCGGGCAGGACGTCCCAGAAGTTGCCGACGAAGGCGACGTTCTCCATCGGCGGACCCACCTGGAGGACGATCGGAGTGTCGGCTCGGTGGACGATGTTGCCGAGGACCGTGATCCACGCCGCGCCGTAGTCGGCGTAGAGGCCGAAGTTGTACGAGGTGAGGACGTCGCGGATCACGTTGCCGCGGACCATCGCCCCGCCGGCGAACGACGAGCCTTGCGGTGCCGAGAGGTAGATGCCGCCGCCGTCCATCAGCTTCCCCATGCTGCGTTCGACGAGGTTCGAGATCACCTGGGTGCCGCCGGCTCGCTCGCCGCCGGTGATCACGATGCCGTTGTGCGGGACGTCGTGGATCTCGTTGTGGGCCACGGTGGTTTCTTCGGACTCGACGACGAGGACGGCGGGGGAGCCGCGGTACTCGGTGGCGATGTGGTGGACGAGGTTGTCCTCGACGGAGACCCGGGTGCTCGTGTGGACGGCGATCCCGCTCCCCGAGATCTCGTCGAAGACGTTCGCGCGGATCTCGACGTCGGTGCCGTCCTCGATCAGGAGTGCCCCCGCGCCGAGCCGGGTGAAGTGATTGCCCTCCAGCGTGACCCGGCGGGCCGAGGTGAGGCTGACGTTGGCGGGCAACTGAACCGGCTCCGCGGGCACGTGGACGTAGCCCACGTCCGCGCCGAGGTCGATCTTCTGGAATTCGCCCCGCTCGTAACGGGCGTTGCCGTGATAGTGCAGGTAACCACCGGTTTTGGTGGGACCGGACCAGGTCGCGTCGGTGAAGGTGAAGCCGCGCAGTACGAGGTCGTGCACGCTCTGTCCGCTGACGAGTGTCTCCAGCGCCGGGGCGACGACTCGGGTCTTGCCGATCTCCTCACCGGGGCGTGGACGGTAGTGGAGGACGTGGCCAGTCGGGTCGGCGCTGACGGCGAAGGTTCCCGGGTCGGTCAGGAAGGCCACGTTGTTCTCGAGTACGGAAGGTGCGGCGAGGCCGTCCCAGGTGCCGTCTCCGCCGGCGCCGTACCACTTGGAGTCGTAGAGGGACTTGGCGTTGTCGAAGGCGGGTTGGGCCATGGTGATCGTGGACGAGGCCGCGTCACCGGAGATCGACGCGACCGCGAGCCTGGCCTCGGACCACGGGTAAACGCCGGGGTACACGAACTCCAGTCCGGACGGGTCCGGCCACGCCTGTGGCTCCGCGCTGTCTGTGACGTAACCGGTGGCTGTTTTCGTCACGCTCCCCGGAAGGCCGTCCTTGCGGGCCGCTCGTGTGGCGGGGCGGCCGTCGACGGTGAGACGTCGCGGTGCCAGGTCGCCGATGGGTGCCGTCCAGACGCCGTCGTCGCCCGCGGTCCAGCCGGTGATCACCCGGCCACCGCTCACTTCGACCTCCGCCTGATCAGGGGTTCCGTAGCCATGGACCTGGTAGATCACGCGGAATCCGTTCCTGCCGGAATCGCCGAGCGCGTCGTCGAAGGCAAGGGGTTCTTCGAGGTGATGGACGCCTGCCGTGAAGGTGACGATGACGTCGCCGGTCATCTCGGCGGTGACGGCGCGGACAGCCTCTTGCGCTGCTTTCGGAGTGGCGAAAGGCTTATCGGCAGTGCCGGACCAGTCGTCTCTGCCGTCGGTGGATACGAAGAACCTGATTTCAGGCATGCTGAAGCGCTCCTGCGAGAGGTTTATGGGATATACTGAGGTTTATCAGCTAAACACGTTCGAGTGATGAGAGTCAAGGAGTAGCCCGGTGGCGGAAGACGACACGCAGCCGGATCCGGAGCGCGCGATCGAGCTGCTGTGGGGCGCCGCCGAGCCGGAGCGGCCCGGCTTGAGTCTCGGCCGGATCGTCGCCGCGGCCGTCGAAGTCGCGGATGCCGATGGGCTCGCCGCACTGTCGATGCGCAAGGTCGCGGAACGGTTCGGCACCACCACCATGTCGCTCTACCGGTACGTACCCGGCAAAGCGGAGCTGGTGGAACTCATGCGTGACGCGGTGTACGGCGAGTTCCCGATGGAGCCCTCGGACGGGCTCGGCTGGCGAGCGGGCCTGGAACGCTGGGCGCGGCGGGCATGGGAGAGGTATCGCCGGCACCCATGGCTGGTCCACAGCGCCGGAACCCGTCGCCTGCCAGGGCCGAACATCATGGCCGGATACGACCACGCGCTCGATGTGGCGTCTCGGAGCGGCCTGGCGCCGGCGCAGGTGATCGCGGTGGTGAACCTGGTGGGTGGATTCGTCGAGTCCGTCGCGCGTCAAGCGGGGGAGACCGCCGAACTCCAGCGGCGCACAGGTGTGTCCCATGAGCGCTGGTGGAGCGAGCGCGAGTCCCTCTTCGAGCGCCTGGACGGCTATCCGGCGCTGGAGCGACTGTGGAAGGCCGGGGGAATGGACGTGCCGCTCGACCCCTTCGACTTCGGATTGCGGCGCACCCTCGACGGCGTCCAGGCGCTCGTCGACGGTCAGGGGAGTGAGGTAATGCGTGACGAAACCAGGGGAGGGGAGTGTGTCATCTGCGGTAATCCGCTGGACGGGGGAGGGCGGGGCAGGCCGCGAGACTACTGCTCACGGGCTTGTCAGCAGCGCGCTTACCGCAAGCGGCAGGCTCAGCCGGACTGACTTGGTCGCTTTGAAGTGTATAACGACCTATTCGGCACGGCAGCAGGCAAGATCAACTTCAACTACAAGATCAAAACCCGCATAGAGCGAGCCGGGGCTTGTCTGGGTGGAGGATTCGGGACAGTGAGTGTCCCGAATCCTCCACCGCCACATCGGAACGTTGTCAGGGAACGAGGATCGCCCTGCCCCGGATGCGCCCCGCGTCGAGGTCGTCGAGCGCGGTTTGGAACTCCTCGAGGGGGTAGCGCGCGGTGTGGAGTTTCACGCGGCCCTGTGCGGCGAGGACCATGAGTTCGCAGAGGTCGGTGTAGGAGCCGACGAGGTTGCCGATCAGGTTGATCTCGGCGGAGATGACGTCGATGGTGGGGACGTCGATGTTCTCGCCGTAGCCGACGACGTGGTAGTCGCCCGCGCGGCGCAGCATGGCGAGGCCGTCCGTCGTGGCGCCGCCTTCGCCGACGAAGTCGATCACGGTTTCGGCGCCTTCGCCGCCGGTGAGGTCGAGGACCTGGTCGATCTGGGTGCCGTCGGCGATGACGCCGTGGTCGGCGCCGATGGTGACGGCGAGTTCGAGGGCGTCGGGGTTGCGGTCGACGACGATGAGCTCGGCGGCGGTGAGGGCTTTGAGGACCTGGATGCCGATGTGGCCGAGGCCGCCGGCGCCGATGACGACGCAGCGGTCGCCGGGCCGGAGCCTGCGGGAGGCTTTCGCCGCGGCGTGGTACGCGGTGAGGCCCGCGTCGGCGAGGGCGGCGACGTCGGCGGGTTCGAGGGAGTCGTCGATGCGGACGACGCTGCGGGCGGAGGTCTTGAGGTACTCCGCGTAGCCGCCGGCGGTGTCGATGCCGGGGAACTGCGACTGGGCGCAGTGGACGTCGTCGCCGGAGCGGCAGGCGCGGCAGAGGCCGCAGGTGATGAGGGGGTGGACGATGACCTTGTCGCCTTCGGCCACGTTCGTCACCGCGCTGCCGACGGCGTGTACCCAGCCGGCGTTTTCGTGGCCGATCGTGTACGGCAGGGTGACGCCGGATTTCTCGGCCCATTGGCCTTCGAGGATGTGGAGGTCGGTGCGGCAGACGCCGGCGCCGCCGATGCGGACGATGACGTCGTAGGGGCCGGTCGGTTCGGGTTCGGCGACCTCGGTCAGCTGGAGCTTTTCGTGGTAACCGATGACCTGGATCGCTTTCACGATGCGTGGACCTCCTGGGTTCGGGGTGTCTGGTCGGCGGCGGATTCCGGGTACCGGGTGCGGAGCAGGCCACGGCAGAAGTGGGCGTTGCCGTCGATCGAGATGCGGACGGAGCGGGCGAAGCGCAGCCGTAGTGGGACTTCTTCGCGGGGGTAGGGCTTTCCGTGGTCGTCGACGAGGACAGGCGCTTCCGGTGCGGTGTCGAGTCCGAGTGCGGCTCGCCGGCGCAGGAGTGCGTGGGTGGTGCGATGGTCGGGAAGGTCGCCGAGCGTGATGTCGTGGAGCCCGTCCTCGGTCAGCTCACGGTTTTCGCGCAGGAGCCGGGTGAGGGCGCGTTCCATGGCCGCGGTGCAGGCTTTGCGGCGGAAGGTGAGCCGGAGTTCGTCGAGGTCCTGTTCGGCTTCGTCGCCGAAGGTGCCGCGGTATCCGGCGTCGGCGGCGAGGCCGCGGTTGATGAGGTCGGAGTCGTGGTGGTCGTCGAGGACGACGTGGACCCGGGATACGCCGTCGAGCGCGGTGAGGACGTCTTTGGCGTCGGAGGCCATGAGGTAGGCGAAGTTCGGTGAGCAGAACGACGTCGGGAGCCTCAGGTGGACGGTGACCTCGGTTCCGTCGACGGTGAGGGAGCGGACGAAGCCGAGGTCGGTGATGGGTTCGTCGAGTTCGGGGTCGAAGACGGCGTGGAGTGCGGTGTAGGCGTCGTGTTCGCGCATGTCAGGCCACCGAGACGGCTTGGGTTTCGATGCGCCGGACCTGGAGTTCCTCGGGCACCGGGAGGTCGTACATCGCGGCGGCGTTGAGGCCGAGGATCTTGCGTTTCTGGTCGGTGGTCAGTGGCGCGTACTCGGTCATGTCCTCGGGGATCTGGAAGTCGACGAACCGTTCGACCAGCCATTTCGGGGTCCAGAGCGCGTAGTCGCTGGAGAACTGGATGCGGTCTTCGTCGAGCCAGTAGAGGAGTTCGCCGATGATCTGGGCGAAGTAGCGCGGGCGGGTGTGGATGAAGGGCATCGCGACGGCGAGGCCTGCGTGGACGTTGGGTTCCTGGGTGGCGATCCAGCAGAAGTCTTCGAGCCGGGGGAGTCCGCAGTGTTCGACGACGAAGTTGAGGTCGGTGTAGTCGGTGGCGACCTTGTCGACGTCGGCGACGTCGAAGGCGTCGCGGTCGAGGGGGCGGATGGTGGGGCCCTTGTGGATGTGGATGTTGCGGATGCCGAGTTCGAGGCAGGTTTCCAGGTAGCGGCGGCACCAGGGGTCGTCGAGTTTGTAGCCGCGGGAGTCGTCCCGCCATTCCGCGGTGTAGAGCTTGACGCCTTTGAGGCCGAAGCGTTCGGCGTCGCGGCGGAGCTGGTCGAGACCTGCCTGTTCGAGGCGTGGGTCGAAGCAGTGGTTGTAGGTGAGTTTGTCGGGGTGTTGCTTGGTGAGGGCGAAGGCTTCTTCGGTCTGGCCGAAGCCGGTTTTGTAGAAGGCGCCGAGGTGGGCGGGCTGGAAGATGGCGTGGTCGACGTAGCCGTCTTCGAAGAGGTCCTTCATCAGGCGTTCGCCGCCGTAGTAGAGGTAGTCCTCGTAGGGCCAGAGCTCGGATTCGGGGCTGAGGTTGCGGTGGTAGTCGTAGAAGCAGTCGATGAACTGTTTGCCGTGGATGTTGGCCTGGTTCTCCGGCCGGGCGTCCCAGAGCGCGACGTGCGCGTCCACGATGAAGTAGCTCTCGCCGTCCTTGGTGTACATGGGTTTCCTCCGCGTTCGTGACCGCCGTTGGCACGTTGGGGGTGAACGGTAGGGGTGTCGGCGCAGGTCAGGGAGGCGCTCGGTGTCTCAGTTTGAGACACCGACGGTCCTGTGTGCCGGTGGCCGTGGACGTACGCTTGGCGGAAGTCCGAACGCACTGTGGCGTCCCGGGAGGTCGATGTGGAGAGCGCGAACGCGGTGATCGCGCCGCGGTTGCGGGCGTCTTGGCAGCGCAGCGCCCGGTACGGCGCGCCCGAGGACGAGGTGCGGCCGGTGTTCACCGGTTCGCTGGACACCGGTTCGCTGTTGTACGAGTGCGGCAACGAGGTGCTGCGGGGGTTGCAGGCGACGCTGGCGAACGAGCCGGTCAGCCTGATGATCACCGACAGTGAGGGGCTGGTGCTGAGCAGGTTGTGCACGGACGCGTCGATCGTGCGGTCGTTGGATCGGGTCCACCTGGCGCCGGGGTTCTACTTCGCGGAGAGCAACGCGGGGACGAACGGGCTGGGGTTGGCGCTGGCCGATCGCGCGCCGACGCTGGTGCGGGCGGCGGAGCACTACTGCACGGGTTTGCGGGGGTATACGTGTGCGGCGGTGCCGGTGCTGGATCCGTTGACCGGTGCGCTGGCCGGGAGTGTGAACCTGACGACGTGGTCGGATCAGTCTTCGGAGTTGCTGCTGGCGTTGGCGCAGGCTGCGGCCGGGAACACGGCGGCGTTGATGCTGGCGCGGGCGTCGGGGCGGACTCCGCGGCCGGCGCCGCGTGGTGAGGTGTTCCGGGTGCACTCCGACCGGTTCGATCCGGCTGATGCCCCGAGTCTGTCGCCGGGCTGGTCGGATGCGCTCGATGAGGTGCGTTCGGCGTTGAGCCGCGGGCGGGTGGCCGCTGTCGTCGGTGAGGCCGGGGCGGGGAAGACGGCGCTCGCGTCGGCCGCGCGGCGGGCGTTGCGGCCGAGGGATCGGGTGCTGAACGCGCGCCCGCCCGCGCCGGACGACGTCGACACGTGGCTGACGTTGTGGACTCCTGAGCTGGTCAAGGACGGGACGTGTGTGATCGTCTCGGGGGTGGACACGCTTCCGGCGTGGGCGGCCGCCGAGTTGGCCGGGTTGTTCGCCGAGGCTCGGCGGGAGGGGGAGCCGCCACCGTTCGTGCTCACCGCGGCGGACGCCGGTGCGCTTCCGGAGGCGTTGGCCCCGCTGGTGGAGGTCGTGGTCGAGGTGCCGCCGTTGCGGTTCCGGCCGGATGACGTGCTCCCGCTGGCGCATCATTTCGCGCGCCGTGACCGGGGTCGTGAGGTCGTGTTCACCCCGGCCGCGGTGCGGGCGCTGGCAGCCTGCGATTGGCCGGAGAACGCCAAGCAGCTGCGCCGGGTGGTGCGGGAGGCGGCGTCACGGTCGGACGTGGTCGACACGCAGCATCTGCCGGCGGAGGTGTTCTCCGGAGTGGGGCATCGGTTGAGCCGGTTGCAGGCGATGGAGCGGGACGAGATCGTGCGTTGTCTCGCCGAGCCGGGGTCCACTGTGGTCGGTGCGGCGGAGAAGCTCGGGATGGGCCGGGCGACGCTGTACCGGAAGATGAACCAGTACGGCATCACGGCGCGGCAGTTCCGGTCCGGGTCGTGAGTGGCGATTCGGGTTAGAACCCGAATCGCCACTCACGACCCCCGGTACCGACCACGCCTCCTTTGCACTGGCTCTCACTGGAGTGCGGCGAGCCTGGCGAAGCCGTCGGAGCCGTGGCCGGTGTCGATCGCTTGCTGTACTTGGGCTCGGGCCGCGGCGAGGACGCCGTTGTCGAGGCCTTGGGCGCGGATCGCGTCGAGGATGTGGTCCATGGTCGCCGCGGTGGCTTCGAGGGTGCCCGCGTCTCCGGCGTAGTTTTCGGCGGCGACTTGCCCGGCGAGCAGGTCGATCATGTCGGGGAAGAAGCCGAGCAGTGCTTTCGCGTGTGCGGCGATGTCGGTGGCGCCGATGTTCTCCGCTTTGGCGAGCGCGATCATATGGATCACGCCGCTCATGGCGGTCCAGAGCATGTCCTGCAGGGCCGCGTCGAACGCGGCGGCGCGGCCGGGTGAGTCGCCGACGTACTGGGCGTTCTCGCCGAGTGCGGCCAGTGTGGGGCGGTGTGTTTCGTAGACGTCGGCGGGTCCGCTGAAGAACAGGGCGGCGTTCGGGCCGCCGATCGCGTCGGTTGTCGCCATGATGACGCCGTCGAGGTAGTCGATGCCGTGTTCGGTGGCCCACGTCGCCATCACGCGGGCTTGCCGTGGTGATCCGCCGCTGAGGTTCACGAGCGTGCGGCCTTTGAGTGCGTCGGCGTCGAGGATCGACTGCGCCACGGCGTAGTCGCGCACGCAGACGATCACGAGCGGGCTTGCCGCGATCGCCTCCGCCGCGGTCGTGGTGATGGTGGCGTCGAGGCCGTTTTCCTTGCCAGGGGTGCGATTCCAGACGGTGGTGGGGTGGTCGGCGGCGGTGAACGCGGTGGCGAGGGCGTGTCCCATGGGGCCGAGTCCGAGGACGGTCACGGTGGTCATGGCGGCTAAGCTAAACCTTGACATTGACGTGAGAGTCAAGTCTGGAGTGCGGATGCGGATCGGGGAACTCGCGCGGCGGACCGGCGTCAGTGAGCGCGCGCTGCGGTACTACGAGGAGCAGGGTCTGCTCGCTCCGGAGCGGCGGCCGAGCGGTTATCGCGTGTACGGGGACGTCGACGTGGCGGCGGTGCGGCGGATCAGGATCCTGCTCGGGGCCGGGCTGAACACCGCGCAGATCCTGGAGATCCTGCCGTGCATCGTCGACGAGGACGGCTGGTTGACCCCGGATTGCCCCGAGCTGGTCGACGCCTTGCGGCAGCAGCGTGACCGGATCGACGCGGCGATCGGCGAGCTGGAGACCACCCGCGGGAATCTCGACACGATCATCGGCAGCGAAAAGGCGGCCGCGTCCCGGGGGACGCGGCCGCCTTCGTGAAGCGGATCAGGCTCAGATGAGGCCGAGCTTCTTCACCGCGTCGCGCTCTTCGGCCAGCTCGTTGACCGAAGCGTCGATGCGGGCGCGCGAGAAGTCGTCGATCTCCAGGCCTTGGACGATCTTGTACTCGCCGTTCGCGGCGGTGACCGGGAACGAGGAGATCAGGCCCTCCGGCACGCCGTAGGAGCCGTCGGACACGACCGCTGCCGAGGTCCAGTCACCCTCGGGGGTGCCGTTGACCCAGGTGTAGACGTGGTCGATCGCGGCGGAGGCGGCAGACGCCGCGGAGGACAGGCCGCGGGCCTCGATGATCGCCGCGCCGCGCTTGGCGACGGTCGGGATGAAGTCGTCGGCCAGCCACTGCTGGTCGGTGATGACCTCGGTCGCGGGCTTGCCGGACACCTCGGCGTGCGCGATCGACGGGTACTGGGTCGCGGAGTGGTTGCCCCAGATCGCGACCTTCTTCAGTTCGGTCACCGGCACGCCCAGCTTCTTCGACAGCTGCGCGAGGGCGCGGTTGTGGTCGAGGCGGGTCATCGCGGTGAAGCGGTCGGCCGGGACGTCGGGCGCGTGCGCCTGGGCGATGAGGGCGTTGGTGTTGGCCGGGTTGCCGACCACGAGGACCTTGATGTCGCTCGCCGCGCCGGCGTTGATGGCCTCACCCTGCGGCTTGAAGATGCCACCGTTGGCCTCGAGCAGGTCGCCGCGCTCCATGCCCTTGGCACGGGGACGGGCGCCGACCAGCAGGGCGACGTTCGCGCCCTCGAAGGCCTGCTTCGGGTCGTCGAAGATGTCGATGCCCGACAGCAGCGGGAACGCGCCGTCTTCGAGTTCCATCGCGGTGCCCTCAGCCGCCTTGACCGCCTGCGGGATCTCCAGGAGCCGCAGCTTCACCGGGGTGTCCGGGCCGAGCAGCTGACCGGACGCGATGCGGAAGAGCAGCGCGTAGCCGATCTGGCCGGCCGCACCGGTGACGGTGACGTTGACAGGGGCTTGGGTCATTGCGGTTCTCCAGCTTGAGGCGACATCGACTTGTACCGCGATGCTAGTCCTGTCCCGAGTCGCCGTTCGGGTGCGTCCAGTCACTGTTTTCTTGATCGATGCCGACGCCGGGTGATCAGGCCCACGCTCTCCGGGCGTCGAGGTGGTGGGTGGGTGGCCGCGGGCGCCGTCGCTGTCTCACCGGGATCGTCAACGCCGTACCCGCGAAAGCCTTTTTCATATCGTGCGAATCGAATGGTGTTTTCTGGTCCGAGTGGCGTTCTCGCGCGCTCCGGAAAACGGTTACAGGCCATAATGTCATTTCATGAACCGATTGCCGTTGCGAATTGCGTCCGATCGGCGGGCGGCATCGTGAAGATCGTTTCGCTAACATGAGTCCGCCCAGTTCCCCGCCCCGTGTGAAAGTTTTCGGGAAGGACCCCATGCTCAATGCAGTGGTTGCCGCCGTATCGCTTTTCTCGTCGATAATAACGCCGAACAGCATGTCGCCGCCGCCGGTACCCCCGCCCGACCGGGTCGTCATCGACGTGGTCACCGTGAATGGTTCCGGCTGCCCGCCGGGTTCGTCGGCGGTCGCCGTCGCCAGGGACAACAGTTCCTTCACGGTCACCTACAGCGAATACACCGCCCAGGTCGGCGTGGGCGCGAAGCCGACCGACTTCCGGAAGAACTGCCAGCTCAACCTCAATATCCACATTCCGCAGGGATTCACCTACGGCATCGCCAGCGCCGATTACCGCGGTTTCGCTTCGCTCGAATCCGGCGCCAGGGGGCTCCAGCGGGCGAATTACTACTTCCAGGGAAATTCGCCGACCGCGCAGGTGAGCCACCCCGTCAATGGGCCGTTGTCGGACAACTGGCAATTCCGTGACGAGGCCGAAGGTGGCGTCATCATCTACAAGCCGTGCGGTGAGGACCGGAATCTCAACGTGAACACGGAGCTGAGGGTCGGCGCGGGTTCGTCGGATCCGAAGAAGACCACCAGTTTCATCACGATGGATTCGACCGACGGCGCGTTCAAGACCACCTACCACTTCTCGTGGAAGACCTGCCCGGCCTCCTGACCGCTCCACCAGGGTGACGGCCTGCTTCCCGGTCCGGAAGAAGGCCGTCGACCCCTGCTTGTTCAGGACCTTGGCCGCTCTGAACGACGACTCCACAGCTCGTCGCCGGCCCTGCCCGGTGGCGAGTCTTCTCGACGACCCCATTTTCGGCGGTCACCCCTGTGTCCGGTGACCGAATCCGTTTTCGTCCCGATCGGCGGGCGGGCCGGGAAAGAACGTCTCGCTGACCTCGAATCCGCCCAGTTCCGCCGTGTGGAAGCTTTGGGAAGGATCCCATGCTCAACGTGCTGGTCGCTGCCGTGACCCTGTTGTCCTCGGTCGTCACGCCGAACGCCTGGGTGCCGCCTCCGTTGCCGTCCGACAAGATAGTCATCGACGTCGTGACGGTCAACGGAACCGGCTGCAGACCGGGTACCGCGGCTGTTTCCGTGTCTCCGGACAACACCGCGTTCACGGTGACCTACAGCGAGTACACCGCCCAGGTCGGTGTCGGTGCGAAGCCGACCGATCTGCGCAAGAACTGTCAGCTCAACCTCTATGTCCACGTGCCGCAGGGCTTCACCTACGGCATCGCGGGCACCGACTACCGCGGGTTCGCTTCGTTGGCCGCGGGAGCGACCGGGCTGGAGCGAGCCAACTACTACTTCCAGGGCAATTCCCCGACGTCCTTCGTGAACCACAGCCTGAAGGGCCCGTTCGAGGACAACTGGCAGTTCACCGACGAGATCGAAGTCGGCGCCATCGTCTACAAACCTTGTGGTGAGGACCGGAACTTCAACATCAACACGGAATTGCGGGCCGCGGTCGGCACTTCCGATCCGAAGAAGACCACCAGCTTCGTCACCATGGACTCGACCGACGGCGCCATCAAGACCACCTACCACTTCTCCTGGAAGTCCTGTCCCAAACCGAAGAACTGATCACGAGCCACGAGCTCTTATGTCGTGAAGGGCCCCTTTGAGACGATCATTGTCTCAAAGGGGCCCTTCACGACACCCCACGGACCGAGCATCCTCACGACTTCCCGGACGGCGCCGGATCGGTGGCCTCGACCCCGAACACGCGGCCCAGCGCGATCACCGTCTCGTCGAGATGTCCGAGACTGGTGAGTACCGAACGAGCCTGCGGATCGTCGATCCGGTCGGCCACCGGCGTGCCGTCGTCGCGGATCAGCGTGCCGCGGGCGAGTCCGCCCGGATCACCCATGGCCTTCCTCAGCACCGAGGTGTTCTCCCGGATCCGCCCGGTGTACAGCAGCAACCGATCCGCCTCGTTGAGCAGCAGCCCTGGCTGTGACCGCGCCGCGACGTGCCGGGCGCGGAAGGCGATGGTCTCCACCGTCGTGAGCACATGCCAGCCGTAGTCGCGGCGGCTGCTGAGATTCACCGGATGGGTGAGCGGCTCGATCGTCGTGCGGACCTTGTCCACCGCCCGGTCGAGATCGCGCGACTTCTCGATGACGCTCACGTTCTCGGCACCGGAGAGCAGGCCCGCGGCCTTCTCGACGAACTCGTCCAGCTCTTCCAGCAACGCCGAGACGTCGTCCAGCATCACCGCCCGCGTGCGCACCGGCACGATCACCACCGCCGCCAGGACTCCGGCCGCCGCGCCCACGGCGGTCTCCGCGACCCGGATCCACAGCACCTCGATGCTGAACGTGCCCAGCAGGCTGTACAGCAGCCCGAGCATGCTGGTGATGAAGAACGCCATGATCACCTGCGACACCCGCGCCATGTAGACCATGCCGAACACGCACACCAGGATCAGCGCCAGCGTCGCCGGCACACTGCCCGACACGAGCAGCGTCAGCACCAGCCCGCCGACGATCCCGATCAGCGTGCCGCCGAGCCGCCGGACGCCCTTGACGAAGGTCGCCCCCGCCGTGGACGAGCCGATGAACACCACGAAGACCGTCAACACCGCCCAGTACCACCGCTGGCTCGACACCAGCTCACCGCCGAGCACGGCGAGTCCGCCGCCCACCACGGCCTGGATGGCGCTGCGCGTCTGGTTGTCGTAGGCGAACGCCGCCGACTTCCCCTCGTCGGGATCTTCAGGGTCGTCGGCGGCATCGGAGACGTCGTGCTCGGCGACCCGCTGTGCCCGCACATCGGCCAGCGCGAGTTCGGCGAGCGCGCGGCGGACGCCGTCGCCGGGTGCGGCGTGTTCGTCGATCCGGCTGCCTTCCACCAGCATCTTGCTGAACTCTTCGGTCTCGCTGATCAGCGGCAGTTCACGGGGATCGCGTTCGATCAGCGACCGGAACCGCCGCATCCGTGCGATCAGATCGTCCCGGACGTCCTCGTCGAGATCTTCGGCACAGGTGCGCTGGACCGTGATCGTCAGCCATTGCACCGCCAGTTCGACCTCGATCGCCCGGCGGCGGAGCCGGTTCGCCGATTCCGCGCCGGTCACCTCCGGCGCGGTGTCCTCGATGAGCAGCACGGATTCGTGCATCCGGGCGTTCGTCCTGCGGAGCCGCTTGCGGGTGCGTTCGCTGCCGCCCACCGTGAGGTGATCCTCGGCCGCCCTCACCACCGCGGCGAGCCTGGCCCGGAACGCCCGCCGGATCCGGAGGAACTCCGCGTCGGTGTCCCTGCGCACCAGGACGAACCGGACCACCGCGTTGGCCGCGATCCCGATGGTCAGCGCCAGCAGCAGCGCCGGAACCTGCTTCAAATGCGTCTGCAGGAACATCGCGAAGAAGAACAGGAAGAACGACAGCGAGCCCAGTGCGATCCCGCGCGAACCGAACCGCTGGGCGTAGACCGCGACGAAGATCAGCAGCACGAACACGACGCTGTCCAGCGGCGGCACCGCCGATCCCACACTGGCCGCGGTGAGTGACGCCGCACCGAGCAGCAGTCCCAGTACCAGCGTCACCGCCTGCTTCCCGGGGGTCTCGTCGTTGACGGTGAAGGCGGAGGTCATCGCGGCGATGGCGGCGACGAGGGTGACCGTGAGCGGCTGGTGGAACGGCAGGATGGCCAGCACCGCGACGACGATGCTGAGGACGGCCGAGAAGCCGAGCCGGAGCCGGACCAGGCCGGGATCGGAGGCGACCAGACGGTCGGTCGTGGCCTGGGTGATGCGGGTGATCATCGGGCGAGCAGCTCTCCTTGGGCGAGGGTGACCCGCCGGGCGGTGGACGAGGTGACGCGAAGACGGTATCGGGCGTGTCGTGCCGGCTCGGCGAGGGCGAACGGCCGCGTCTGGCGGCGCCATCGGAACGTCTCGCCCTCACGCTGGTCCAGCAGCGTCCAGCGCTCGCCGTCGTCGGATCCCTCCAGCACCCACGAACGCGGATCACCCCGGCGGCTTCCCGAGGTCAGCGTGTACATGACGACGTCGCGAGAAGCGTCCTCGACGGGGAACTCGATGACGGGTTCTCGCCCGGGGAAGGTGATCTCGGTCTTGGTGGTGTCGTCGAACAGCGGTCCGTCGCCCGCCGTGATGTCCGTGAGCGGTCGCGGGTCGGCGGGCTCGACGGGGGAGCGGCCCCAGTCCGACGGCCGCTCGCCCATCGTGAACTCCAGTTTCGCGCCCTCGGCCAGCGCGGAATGCGGGAGCGTGGTGCTCTCGTGCGGCCGTCCGTCGATCGTCAGCCCTTGGACGTACACGGTGTCGTCGGTGTTGCCGGGCGCCTCGACGACCAGGTCCTTCCCGTTCTCGAGGTGGACGGTCGCCTTCGTGAACAGCGGCGCGCCGATCGCGTACTCGGGGCTGCCCATCGCCAGCGGGTAGAACCCGAGTGCGGCGAAGACGTACCAAGCGGACATCTCGCCGTTGTCCTCGTCGCCGGGGTAGCCCTGGCCGAGGTCGCTCCCGACATAGAGCCGCCGCAGGACCTCCCGCACGATCCGCTGCGTCTTCGGGGGCGCGCCCGCGTGGTTGTAGATCCAGGGAATGTGGTGCGAAGGCTGGTTGGAATGCCCGTACTGTCCCATCCGGACGTCGCGCGCCTCGGTCATCTCGTGGATCAGCCCACCGTAGGAACCCGGTTTGCGGCCGGTCTCCGGCGTCGCGAAGAACGTGTCCAGTTTGGACTCGAGTGCCTCCGCCCCGCCGTGCAGTGCCGCGAGGCCGGCGCCGTCGTGGGGTACGGAGAAGGCGGTGTTCCAGGAGTTCGTCTCGGTGAAGTCGCCGCCCCACGCTTCGGGGTCGTAGCCCTCGGCGGCGAAGTGGCGGCTGCCGTCCCGGTTGCGGCCCTGGAAGAACCCGATCAGGTGGTCGAAGTGGTTCGCGTACTGCTGCGAGCGCTGCCGGAAGTACGCGGCGTCGTCGTCGTGTCCGAGTGCCTCGGCGAAATTGGCCAGGCCGAAGTCGTTGACGCAGCCCTCCAGCGCCCACGACAGTCCCTCGTGGACCGACGTCGGCGTGAACCCGAGGAAGATCGACTCGTGCAGGCCCTTCCGGCCGACGCTCTGCCCGCGCGGCGTCACCGTCGCGTTCTTCAGTGCCGCTTCGTAGGCGGCCTCGACGTCGAATCCGCGCACGCCTTTGAGGTACGCGTCGGCGAACGCCACGTCGGAACTGGTGCCGGTCATGAGGTTGGCGTAGCCGGGGGAGGACCAGCGTGAGATCCAGCCGCCTTCGCGGTACTGCTGGACGAACCCGTCGATCATCCGCCCGCACCGGCCGGGGGTGAGCAGCGCGTACGCGGGCCAGGTGGTGCGGTAGGTGTCCCAGAAGCCGTTGTTGACGTACATCTCGCCGTCCACGACCTTCGCGCCGGTCCGGGTGCGCGTGCTGGGCCAGAGGCGGCGGACGACCGGGCTCGCGTGGCGGACGCCCTTCGGGGTGTCTTCGTGCGCGGAGTTCGGATACAGGAACAGGCGGTAGAGATTGGAGTAGAACGTCGTGCGCTGCTCCTCGGTCGCTCCCTCGATCTCGACCCGGTCCAGCACCTCGGCCCACCGCGCGCGGGCTTGATCGCGGACCTGCTCGAAGGTCGTTCCGGCGGGGATCTCCCGGTCGAGGTTCCGCTTGGCCTGCGCGAGGCTGATCAGCGACGTCGCGATCCGCATCGTCACCTCGCCGGCCGCGAACTCCAGGAACCCGGTCACCGTGCGCCACACCGGGCGCCGGATCCTCCCGCCGTTTTCGGCGTGGACGTCGAACTCGGCGTGGACGAACATCCGCCGCGCCCCGGCCGACAACCGGCTGCGCACCCAGGTGTGACCGGTGAGGACACCGTTCGCCGGGGCGAGCCGCAGCCCTCCCCGGTTGCGGGCGTTGTCGAACAGCAGCCAGCCGCGGTCACCCGGGAAGGTGAACCGGAACAGCGCCGCGTGATCCGCCGGGGCGATGTCGGTGGTGATCCCGTTGGCGAACCGGACACCGTAGTGATGCGGCCGGTCGATCTCGTCGTCGTGGGAGAACGCGAGCGCGCGGCGGGCCCGGTCGGACTCGACCGGGCCGATCCCCGGCATCACCTGGAAGGTGTGCCGGTCGCCCATCCACGGGCTCGGCTGATGCGACAGCGCGAACGCCTGCAGCGCGGGACGGTTCGCGGCGTCGTTGTGCCGGTGGTAGCTGTAGATCCAGTTGGTGGCGCTCGCGTCGGTGACCGGGGTCCAGAAGTTGAAGCCGTGCGGGACGGCGGTCGCGGGGAAGTTGTTGCCCCGCGAGAACTTGTCGCTGGAATGTGTGCCGCGGGTGGTGCGGACGTGGTCCACCGGCTCGCGGATCTCGATGACGCGGTCGGTGATCCGGACGTCGTCCACCCAGCCCGCGCTCTCGCCGTCCGGGGGTTCGCTGATCAGGACGATCCGGGCGATCCGTCGTCCGGCGAACTCACCCAGCCTGCGGCGCACGAGGTTCCACTGGTCCACGTACAGCGTCTTGTCCATGCCCTGCCCGGCGGCGGTGAACCCGGTGGACGTCCCGTCGGTGAACTCGACGTCCAGGGCCACGAAGGTGCCGCTGTAGTCCGTCCCGGCTCCGGGGAAGACCACATAGGACAGTTCGGTGTCGCCGGTGACCTCGATGTCCACTTCGAACAGGGTGGCGCGCAGCGTGTTCTCGTAGCGGAGGGCGTGCGCGCCGGTGAACCCGACGCCGGTCTTCGCGGTCGGTGACGACCGCGGCCCGGTGCCGACGCGCAAGGCCGGATCCACCGGCTGCGGATCACCCGTTTCGAAGGAGGAGAAGAACCCGGTGATCGTCACCAGGCCACCGTAACTCGCACGCGTGAGCCCGGCTCGGTGTGCCGCGTGCAGAGGACTACACGCGTGAGGAGAGGAACTCCTCGAAGGTGCCCGCGCCGGTCGCGTTCTCCGGGGTCAGGTTGCCGCCAGCCCGGAACGCCCGCGCCGCCTTGCCCGGCAGCCACAGCGGCACGATCGGCTTCCGGCGCCCCACCGACCGCTGGTACGCCTCCGCCAGGTCACGGGCGCTCCGCACCTCGGGACCACCCATATCCGGCACCCTTCCCGACGGCGCACCGGACGTCAGCTCGACCAGCCGGTCCGCGACGTCGCCGGTGCTGACCGGCTGGAACCGGAATCCCGACGGCATGACCGTCACCGGCAGCCGCCGCTGCGCCGACGACGCCCGCGCGACGAGCTCGTGGAACTGCGTCGCGCGCAGCACCGTCCACGGCAGACCGGACTCCTCGATCACCTTCTCCGAGGCCAGCTTCTCGTCGTAGTAGAAGAACCGGATCACGTCGATGCCGACGATCGAGATGTACACCAGATGCGGGCCGCCCGCGCGCCGCGCAGCCTCGACCAGGTTCCGGGTCACCAGCTCGTCCCCGCGACCCAGCGTCGACGCGCAATGGATGATCGCCGAGACACCGTCGACAGCCTCGGCGAGACCGGCACCGGTCTTCAGATCGCACCGCGCCCACTCGTTCGGTTCCGCCGCGGGACGCGGCCGCCGGCTCATGATCCGGACCGGCCGGTCTCCGGCGACCAGCCGCCGCACCACCTCACGGCCGAGGTCGCCGGTACCGCCGGTCACCAGAATCGGGTTCGTCACCTTGATCCTCCGTTCACGAGAGCTTCCACCCTCAAGAACCGGCCGGCCACCCGGAATGTGACAACTGCCCCGACAGGAACGTCAGTTTGTCCGGATTCCCGACCGCGCGGAGCCCCGAGATCCGGTCGTCCACCACCTCGAACCCGAGGACGCCGTACAGGACGTCACCGGCCGTCGCGACCACCGCCGGACCGCCGTTGACCTCGAGGATCTCGATCGACACCTGTCCGACGCCGGCGAACATCCCGGCGTACAACCGTGCGACCTTGGCCGCGCCGTGCACCGGACGCCGGGCGGCGGTGACGTTGCCGCCGCCGTCGGACCACGCCGTGACATCGGCGGTCAGCAAGCTCTCCAAAGCGGGCAGATCGCCGTCCCGCGCCGCCGACAGGAAGCTCTCGACGAGCTTCTCGAGGTGTCGCGGGTTCGGCGCCCGTCGCTCGTCCGACCGGTTCAAGGCCCGTCGCGCCCGGCTGTGCAGCTGACGTGAGTTGACCTCGGACACGTCGAGGATCTCGGCGATCTCACGATGGCTGTATGCGAAAGCCTCCTTCAACACGAACACCGCCCGCTCGACCGGGCTGAGCTGTTCCAGCAACACCAGCATCGCCAGCGACACCGAATCCCGCTGCTCCGCCGTCTCCAGCGGACCGAGCGCGTCATCCGACGTCAGGACCGGTTCGGGCAGCCACGGCCCGATATACCGCTCTCGCTGTGCCCTGGCCGAGGTCAGCCGGTTCAGGCAGAGGTTGGTGACCACTTTCGCCAGCCACGCCCGCGGCGACGCGATCGACCCGCGTTCGGCGCCCGCCCACTTCGGATAGGCGTCCTGAACGGCGTCTTCCGCCTCCGCCGCCGAACCGAGCAGGCGATAGGCGAGACCGAACATGGCAGGGCGCAGCCGCTCGAATTCTGTGGCGTTGTCCATCTTCCCCTACGAATCCCGCTGAATCCACTGTGGACGCCCAGGCGCGTGGGTCCCGCTCACCGGGAATTCCGTACCTGATCGGCGCTGACGTCGGCTGTGACTGTATCGGTACGAAGAGAACGTCTGCGTCACCACCGAGAGAGGGGTCTGGAGTGACGTCACGTTCGTCGCGTTCGCGTACCTCGTTGTGCGCCGCGACCGCCATCACAGTATTAGCGCTGGTCACAGCGCCCCAAGCCGGAGCGGCACCGGCACCGGGCGCCGTGCACACCACACCGGACAGATCCGGAAAGGACATCGATGTCCGCGACACGGCGAGAACCAGCCCGCGCGTCCTCGGCGCGCACGACCGGCTCTCGGCATCACGGGCGAATTCCGTCGCGAAGGCACGCGCCGAACTGGGCAACCAGGCCGTGCTCGACTACGACGAGCTGACCGGCACACCCCGCGTCCTCGCTCGCACCGACGGGTTCCTCACCGGACCGAGCGGGAAATCACCCCGCGACATCGTGCTGAACTACCTGCGGGAGAAAGAAGGCCTCGTCGGTCTCAGCGCGGGAGACACCGCGAAGCTGAACCTGCGCAAGGACTACGTCGACGTCGAAGGCACCCACCACCTGTCGTTCACCCAGTCCGTCGGCGGGGTTCCGGTGTTCGGCAACGGCTTGAAAGCGCACGTGGCCAAGGACGGCAGGCTGATCCAGCTGGACGGGGCGCCCGTACGTGATCTTCCCGCGTCGCTGGGCGTGGCCACGCTGGCCGCCCCCGCATCGGACTCCGAAAAGGTCGCTTTCCTGACCGGCGAGGGGCTCCGGCCCGCCTGGTACACGCTGGCCAAACCCGCCGTGGACAAGATGTTCCAGGAGGTGACCGACGCCGGCACCGGCAAGCTGCTCTACCGCAAGAACCTGGTGAACCACGCCAACGACGTCAACGACGCTGCCGGCGCCAAAGGCCTCGCCTGGGAAGCCCAGCCGGGCCCGCAGAAGCAGGTCGACCTGACCCAGAAGGGCTGGCTGCCCGCTGACGCCAAGACGCTGGACGGCAACGTCGCGCACGTCGCCGCCGACGTCAACGGCGACCTGAAATTCCAGCCGCAGGAGGAGATCGGGCCGAACACCGACGGCACCTACCGCTACCGGTTCACCGACTTCACCGGCGTCGTCGGCCCGCCGTGCTCGACGGCGAGGCCGTGTTCCTGGGACCCGAAGACGCCGGGCTCGTGGGCGAAGAACCGCGAACAGAACGCCGTGCAGGCACTGGCCTACGTCGGGAGCTTCCACGACCACCTCGCCTCCTTCCCGATCGGCTTCACCCGCGAGGCGGGCAACTTCGAGAAGGTCGACGGCGACGCCGTCCAGGTCCACACCCTGCTGGGCGCGCAGGAACCGGGCTACTACGACAACGCGTTCATGGGCACCCCGCCGGACGGGCAGCCGCCGACGATGGGGATGTTCCTGTTCCACGACCCCCGGGACCCCACCGACCCGTTCCTCGCGGCGAACTCCGCCGACGACGCCACGATCATCCACCACGAGTACGGCCACGGCCTGTCCAACCGGCTGGTCGTCGACGCGCAGGGCAACTCCACGCTGAACTCCTTCCAGTCCGGTGCGATGGGTGAGGCTTGGAGCGACTGGTACGCCTTCGACTACCTCGTCGGGCGTAACGCGATCAAGGACACCTCGGCGCCCGGTGAGCTCCTCGGCGGCGACTACGTGAGCAACGGCGTCCCCCTCGCCCGCACCCAGCCGCTGGACTGCCCGGTCGGCGCCGGTGCGCCACAGTGTCCCGGTACACCAGGGGCGGGGCCCGGCGGTTACACCTACGGCGACCTCGGCCGGATCGTCGGCTTCCCGGAGGTGCACGCCGACGGTGAGATCTGGGCGAGCGCGCTGTGGGATCTCCGCTCCGCGCTCGGTGTGCAGCTGACGCGGGCGCTGGTCACCCGCGCGATGGAGCTTTCGCCCGCGTCGCCGTCGTTCCTCGACATGCGGAACGCGATCCTGCAGGCCGACACAGTGATCAACGGCGGCCGCGCACACGCCGAACTGTGGAAGACCTTCGCCGCGCGCGGCATGGGCTACTTCGCCGCGTCGATCACCGGCGCCGACACCGCACCGGCCGAGGACTTCTCCACTCCGCCGCCCGCCGGTACCCCGACCGGGACCGTGACCGGCAAGGTCACCGAACGCGAAAGCGGTGCCCCGATCGGCGGCGTCGCCGTCCGGTTCAGCGGGCACGACTCCGGATTCGGCGGCTCGCTGTCCGCGGTCACCGACACCGGCGGCGGCTACACCATCTCCGGCGTGCTCCCCGGTACCTATCCGAAGGTCTACGCCTCCGGAGGCGGCGCCGACAGCGAGACCCGCGCGGTCTCGGTGCGCTCGGGGACCACCAAGGTCGACTGGTCACTGCGGTTCAACTGGGCATCCACCGACGCGGGTGCCGGTGTCACCGCGTTCAACGGCGAGGACTTCACGCCCTACGGCTGCGGTCCCGGTGACCTGGTGAAGTCGTCGGTGCTCGGCGGTGGTGGCTGGTCGACCGACAAGGTCGTCCGGGCCGACGGCACCGTCGAGACGCGATTCGTCACGATCAAACTCGGCAAACCGGTCAATGTCAGCGCCATCGAGATCGACCCGTCCAATGTCTGCGGCGACGACCCGCCCGCCGCGGCCAAGGACGTCACCGTCGAGACCTCGGTGGACGGCACGACGTGGGTGAAGGCGGGCACCGGCGACTTCAAACCCGCCGACCTGAACAAGCTCACCGCGCTCCAGCTCGCGCCGGGCAGCGCGACCGGGGTGCTGTTCGTGCGGCTGACCGTTTCGTCCAACCAGCTGTCGTTCTACCCGGGCAGGGCCTGCTCGCCGCAGCCCACGACGGCAGGCTGCCTGTACATGGACGTGCAGAAACTGGCGGTGCGGGGCGCTCCCGCCTGACACGCCCCGAGCGTGGAGGATTCAAGACGTTGAGCGTCCTGAATCCTCCACGCTCGACCCACTGCAGGCACTACCCCGGAAGATCTCAGCAGAAGACTTCGTCGAGCAGCTTGAGCAGCGCCGGGTTGGGGTCGCCCCCGGTCGGCGCGCTCGTGGCCGAGAGCTCCAGCCGCTTCTTGGTGTCCGGTGTGGTCAGCAGCTGCGAAGAGTAGCCGGGGATGCCGCCGCCGTGTCCCCACACCTTGCTGCCGCACGGCAGGGTTTGCACCTGAAGGCCGAGGCCGTACTCGGGGCTGACCGTGGTGGTCTTGCTGAGCTCCCGCTGTTGCGCGGGCTTGAGCAGCTTGCCGCTCGCGAGCGCCACGACGAACGTGTCCAGATCACGCGTGGTGGAGATGATCTCGCCGGCGGCCCACGCGACCGACGGGTTGATGCGGGTGACGTCGTTCGGCTTGCCCGCCACGGTCACGTAACCGTGGGCGTGCGGGCCCTTGATCTCGACGTTGTCGCCAGGGACCTCGGTGCCGTCGAGGTGCAACGGCTTCAGGATCCTCTGCTCGACCGCCTTCCCGTACGGCTTGCCGGTCAGCTTCTCCACCAGCAGACCCGCGACCACGTAGTTGGTGTTGGAGTAGCTCCACCGGGTGCCGGGGTCGAAGTCGAGTGGCTTGTCGGTGGCGATCTTGAGCAGCTGCTCTGGCGCCCAGTGTTTGTAGCGGATCTGCTCGAATTCGTCCGGGTCGAGCGGTAACGCGCTGGTGTAGTTGTAGAGGCCGCTCGTGTGCTGCAGGACCTGGCGGACCGTGATGCGGCCGTCGATCCGGCCGGGCAGGTAACGGACGACCGGCGCGTCCAGGTCGAGCTTGCCTTCGCCCGCGATCTGCAACAGCACTGTCGACACGAACGTCTTGGTGATGCTGCCGACGCGGAACCGGCCGTTCTCCGGCACCGGGCGATTCGAACCCAGCTCCGCCTTACCCGAGCGAGCGGTGAACCGCTGGACGCCGTCGGTCACCCTGGCCTGCACGCCGAGCGCTCCGTTCACGGTGATCTGGTCCAGTGCCTCCTGCACGACCGCGCGGTCGGCGCTGGTGTCGGCGAGCGCGGTACCCGTGGTGGCGATCAACCCGGCGACGGTGAGCGCGGCAACGAGCCGGGTTCTCAGCAAAGGTCGCAACGATTTTCTTTGCACCATAAGAAAAATCTCCCCTGTAAGCGCGAATGCTCTCCCCAGCCGACGCTAGCGTCCGGCGCTCCTTACCCGCAGTAGCGGGAAACACATCCCACTCGAACAGAGCAGCGATGGTAAGATCACGGTATCGGGGTAGAAATGTGCTGTCCGATCGGCACACGCACACGCGGTATCGAATGAACCGTCACTCCTTCCTAGTGAAGGAGTTTTTCTTTGCGTACCCACGTTCAAAGCCGGTCCTTGGTCGAAGCGTGGCCGGCGCTGGCCGGGCTCTCGGCCGTATTCCTGTTCGAGATGCTCGACAACTCGATCCTCAACGTCGCGTTGCCGACCATCGGCCGCGAACTCTCCGCCTCGACGACCACCCTGCAATGGGTGACCGGCGTGTATTCCGTCGTGTTCGGCGGGCTGATGCCTGCCTTCGGTGCGCTGGCCGACCGGATCGGACGGCGCAAGGTCATGCTCGCCGGGCTCGTACTGCTCGGCGTGGCGAGCCTGGCCACGATGTTCGTCACCGTCGCGTGGCAGCTCATCGCCGTCCGGGCCGTCATGGGTGTCGCGGCCGCGATGACGACACCGGGATCGCTCGCCCTCGCGTTCCGCCTGTTCGACGACGACGTGTTGCGCGTTCGCGCGACCACACTGATCTCGACCGTGGGCCTGGTCGGCCTCGCCATCGGCCCCACCGCCGGTGGCCTCGTGCTCGGTTTCGCGCCGTGGCAAGCATTGCTGCTGGTGAACGTGCCCGTCGCGGCGCTCGCGTTCCTCGGCATCCGGGCGGGTATCCCGGTCGATGACCCCGCCGGCCTGCACCGCGATCCGTTCGACCTCGCCGGCGCCGCGCTGGGGACCACGACGATCATCCTCACTCTTCTCACTCCCACGTTCTTCGTCGAAGCCGGCACCGCCTCCGCGCCGCCCTGGGGCGTCGCCGCGGCCGCGCTCGTCACCGGAACCTGCTTCGTCTTCCGCCAGAAGACCGCACGGCATCCACTGCTGGATCTGAAGCTCATCGCCCGGCCACTCGTCTCCAGCGGCCTGGCGCTCAAAGCCGCGGCCGGACTCGCGACCGCCGGCCTCAGCTACCTCGTGACGCTGCACCTGCAGTTCGGTCTCGGCTGGGCGCCCGCCCAAGCGGCGATCGGGATGCTGCCCCAGGTCGTCGTGCTGATCGCCGGCGGCACCCTCGTCACCCCGCTGATCACCCACGTCGGGCTCACCAAGACCGCCTGGCTCAGCGCCTGCGCGGTCGTGTGCGGGCTCGCCGTCTACACCGCGTTCGGCGGGCTCGGCTACGTCTGGATCGCCGTCGCTCTCGCCCTCGTCGCGGCGGGTATGCGCGTGGTCGGTGTCGTGGCGGGCACCAACGTGATGCGTGGCCTGCCGTCGAACCGGACCACCATCGGAGCCGCACTCGTCGACACCGCCGGCGAGGTCACCATCGGGATCGGCATCGCGCTCAGCGGCACCATCCTGGCGCTGGTCTTCCCCGGCGCGCTGACGACGGCTCGGCAATCGGCGGACTTCCAGCACGCGATCACCTACGCCGGTCTCGCACTCACCCTGCTTTCAGCGGCTCTCGTCGGCTTCGGCATCCTCCGCGGCCGCAAGTAGATGACGAATTGCGACACGCCCTAAGTACGTGAAGGCCCCCTTCACGGCGCTAGACGCAATGAAGGGGGCCTTCACGTACTTACCGGAGGACTACAGCTTCGCGCACTGCCCGGCGGCCGGGCCGCGGACGGTGTTCTGCAGGTCGTAGTCCGTCGGAGCGGGGGAGTTGGCCGCGCACGCCAGAGGTCCGCCGATCGTGCTCGCGGTCAGCACCGGCCCCTTGTTGCCCGTCAACGCCACCGGCCCGCCGATCTCGGTCAGTTCGATCGAGACCGGACCGGTCGCCCCGGAGATCGCCACCGGACCGTTCACCTTGGTCCGGTCCAGCACGATCTGCGCCGCACCGTTCGCGGTCAGCGGACCGGAGATCGTCCCGCCGCGGACGATCAGGCTCGCGCCCGCCGCCACCGACACCGGACCGGACACCGTCGCACCGTCCACACAGGTCACCCCGTCCCGCACGGTCAGCGGTCCCTTGCGCTCGCCCGTGATCGTCTGCGTGCACGCCGCGTCGGGTTTGCCCAGCACCTCGAACTCCGACAGCGACGCCTCCCCGCCCGTGGTCGCGGTGACCTCGAGCCGGTAGTGGGCGTAGTGCGCCGGGTTCGCGATCTTGAACGCCCTGGTCTGCTGACGCCACGAGAACGTCTGGTCGGTCCGCTGATCCGCGACCGCCCACGTCTTCCCGTCGTAGGAACCCTTCAGCACCCAGCTCTTCGCGTCGCCCGCGCCCTTGCCTGAAGTCAGCGTGTAGAACGAACCCGCCTCATTCGTCGAGGGCACCTGATACTGGATCGGCGCCTTCACCTTCGCCTCGGTCCGCGACGTGTTGTCGAAGAACGCAGCGTCCCCACCGGAGACCGGCTTGGTCAGATCGTGCACCGGCGTCGGCACCGCGTCGCCCTTGGTGATCGACTTCGGCGCGTCGTCCGGGCCGGTACCCCACGACGACGGGTTCGGGCCCATGTCGAAGTCGAGCGTCCCGCCTCCTCCGATCGCCGAATGCGCCAGCGACGTCGAGGTCTGCGGCTTGCCGTTCACCTTCAGACCCTGCACGTAGACGTTCTTAGCGCTGTTCTTCGGTGCGTTGACCACGATCTTCTTGCCGCCCGGCAGGTTCACGGTCGCCTTGGTGAACAGCGGCGAGCCGATCGCGTAGTCCGAGCTGCCGACCTGCAGCGGGTAGAAGCCCAGCATGCCGAACAGCCACCACGCCGACTGCTCACCGTTGTCCTCGTCACCGCCGTAGCCCTGGCCCAGCTCACTGCCGACATACAGCCGGGACAGCGCTTCGCGGACCTTCGCCTGCGTCTTCGACGGCTGCCCCGCGTAGTCGTACATGTAGAGCGTGTGGTGCGCGGCCTGGTTGGAATGCGCGTACATGCCCATCCGCACGTCCCGCGCCTCGGTCATCTCGTGGATGACCCCTGGGTAGGTGCCGAACTTGAGCCCCTGTTCGGGTTTGGCGAAGAACTCGTCCAATTTGGACGCCAGCCCCGCCTTGCCGCCGTAGAGGTTCGCCAGGCCCTGCCCGTCCTGCGGGACCGAGAACCGCATGCCGTACGCGTTGGTCTCGGTGTAGTCGATACCCCAGACCTCCGGGTCGAACTCCTCCTTGCTCCGGGTGAACTTGCCCGCCGCGTCACGGCCCTGGAAGAAGCCGACACTCGGGTCGAACACGTTCACGTACTGCGTGGCCCGCTCGGTGAAGTACCCGTAGTTGTCCAGGTACTCCTGCTTGCGCGGGTCGTTCGCCGGAGCCTCGTCGTAGAGCTTCTTCGACATGTTCGCGATCGCGTTGTCGTTGACGTAGCCCTCGATCGCCCACGAGAACCCGTGGTCCGCGGTGTTCGGCGCGTACCCGAGGAACGTGCCCTCGTCGATGCCCTTGCGGCCGACCGCGCCGTTCGGCGGGGTCACCGTGGCGTTCTTGATCGCCGAGTCGTAGGCCGACTGGACGTCGAAACCCTTGACTCCCTTCAGATAAGCGTCCGCGAAGGCAGCGTCCGAACTCGTCCCGGTCATCAGATCCGCGTAACCGGGGGAGGACCAGCGCGAGATCCAGCCACCGTCGCGGTACTGCTGCACGAAACCGTCCACCAGCTTGCCGGTGGTCTCCGGGCTGAGCAGCGAGTACGCCGACCACACCGTGCGATAGGTGTCCCAGAACCCGTTGTTGACGAAGAACTCGCCGTCGACCAGTTTCGCCCCGGTCTGCGTCGGAGTGTCCTGGCCGGTCTTCGGCGACACCGGGCTCGCGTACTTCTTCACCGGTTTCTCGACCGTGCCGACGTTCTCGAAGCCCGAGTTCGGGTACAGGAACAGGCGGTACAGGTTGGAGTACAGCGTGATCAGCTGATCCTTCGACGCGCCCTCGACCTCGACGACCTTGAGCTTCTCGTCCCACGCCTTCTGCGCGGTGTCGGCGACCGACTCGAGCGTCGCGTTCGGGGCGAGCTCCTGCTCCATGTTCTTCTTCGCCTGATCGACGCTGATCAGCGAGGTCGCGATCCGCATGTTCACCGTCTTGTCGGCACCCGCGTCGAACTTCAGATAGCCGAGGACGTTGTCCCGCTTCTGGTCACCCGAACCGGTCGACAGCTTCGAACCGGCGGTCACCGGCTTGTCGAAGGTGGCGTAGACGAACATCCGGGTCGCACCGGCGGACAGCCCGCTCTTCACGTCGCTGTACCCGGTGATCGCCCGGCCTGCCGGGTCGAGGGTGAGCCCGCCGTTGTTGTTGACGTTGTCGAAGATCAGGTTCGAGTCCGCGCCGGGGAACTTGAAGCGGTACAGCGCCGCGTGATCGGTCGGCGCCACCTCGGTCTTGATCCCGTTCTCGAAGTCGACGCCGTAGTAGTGCGCCCGCGCGGTCTCGTTCGAGTGCTTGAACGGCAGCTTCCGCGCCTCACGGTCGGGATTCGGCACCCCGGACGCGGTCGAGGGCAGGAACTGGAAGGTCTGCCGGTCCGCCATCCACGGACTCGGCGCGTGGCTCGCGGAGAACGCCTGCAGCGCCGGGAGGTTCTGCTCGTTGTTGCGCGAGTGATAGGAGTACATCCAGCTCAACGTGCCCGCGTCGGTCGTCGGGATCCAGAAGTTGAACCCGTGCGGCACGGCGGTCGCGGGCATGTTGTTGCCCCGCGAGAACGACCCGTTCGACAGCGAGCCGCGCGTGGTCAGCACGTTGTCGGACGGGCGAAGGCTCGCCGGCGGCGTCGGCGTCGCCGAGACCTTGATGTCGTCCAGCCAGCCCTGCAGCGAACCCGGCCCGTCGGCGTTGTCGTAGCCGACCAGGACCCGGTCGATCGTCTTGCCCTTCGCGACCACGCCGATCTGCGAGCGCACCAGATTCCACTGGTTGGTGTAGAGCACCTTGCTCGCGCCCTGGCCCTGCGGCGAGAGCCCGAAACCGTACTGGTCGACCGCGCCGAGCTGGCTCAGGTACGTGCCGTCGGTGAACGCCAGGTCCACCGCGACGTTCGTGCTCGGGTACTTGAGGTCGCCGCGGATGAACTCCGGCTGCACCTTGTACGACAGCTCCGAGGTCGCCGCCACCGGGATGTCGACGTCGAAGATCTTGTTGTACGACCAGCCGTGCCCCTGCGCCTTGTGGCTGCCGGAGTAGCGGAACGCCCGCAGGCCGGTGAAGCCCACCCGGTTCTTGCTGGTGTAGCCGCTGCCCGGACCGCTGTCGGCGAAGCTGCGCATGTTCGGCAGCGCCGGCGGGGCCGGGTCCTCGTTGGCCAGCAGCAGCTCCGAAAGCTGCATGATCGGGCCGCCGTTGTTCTTGGTGACATCGAGCCGGAAGTACTTGTACGCGGCACTCCCGGCCGCGAGGCGGTACTCCTTCGTCTGGAACGGCTCGCTGAACTTCTGCCCGGTCTGCTTGTCCAGCTCGGTCCAGGTCCGGCCGTCGGCGGAACCCTGCAGCGTCCAGTCCTGCGGGTTGCGGTTGTCGAAGTCGTTCGCCGAGGACAGCGCGTACCGCGTGATCGACGTCGGCTCGGACAGCGTGACCTGCGCCCAGCCGGTCGGCGTCCAGGCCAGCCACTTGGTGTCGGTCGAGCCGTCGACGAGGTTCGAAACCCCCTCGTTGGGGGTGTTCTCGCTGTTGGCGGAGGTCTCGGTGACCTTGCCGCGGATGTCACCGGGGATGGTGGTGGCGTTCGCGCCGTCGACGCCGAAGGCCTTCGGCTTGCCCGACGGGTCGATGTCGACGGTGTCGCTCCACGTCGGCTCCGGTTCACCCCGCTCGAACGAGGAGTAGAAGTCCGGTGGGGCCTCTTCGGCCGCGGCGGTGGCGGGGAGGGCTACCAGCCCGGACGCCACGACCGTGGCACTCAGAAGGCTGCAGACCCAAGGTCTGACGCTTCGGGGCATCGTTGCACCAATGCTTTCTCGCAGGGGGACCGGTGACGCCAAGAGAGAAAAACTCGGTTGTGACATCGATGTCAAGACACCCGGACAAACCTGACCCGAAGTGGACAACCCGGATGTCTCCAAACCTGGTGGACAACGGACGGGAGCGGGGCCAGGGTGAATGAGCCAACTGAAGCCGATCCGGAAACTGGGGTGGGGAAATGCGGCGGTTGTCCATGCTCGGCGTGGCAGCGCTCGTCACGGCGGGCTCGATACTCACGGCTCCGGCGGCCACCGCCGGCGAAACGACCTTCCGCCCGGTGCGCACCTGCGCCGATCTCGTGCGGACCTACGACCTTCCCGGCGCGGTCACGCACGTCAAGACCGCGACCGTGGTGCCGGCGACGGCGACCGAACCGGAGAACTGCGACGTCCGCGGCTACGTCGAACCGGCGGTGCGGTTCCAGCTCCGGCTGCCGACCAAGACCTACGCGGGCCGGTACCTGCAGTTCGGCTGCGGCGGGTTCTGCGGCGTGGTCAACACGCCGCCGTTCGCCGACTGCGGCCTCCCGCACGGCGGTGACGTCGCGGTCGCGGCCACCGACGACGGTCATGTCGGCAAGACCCCTTCGGTGGTCGACGACGGCAAGTGGGCCGAGAACGACCAGGCCGCCCGTGACGACTTCGCATTCCGTGCGCCGCACGTGGTCTCGAAGGCGTCCAAGCGACTGATCGCGGCGTTCTACGGCGCTCCGCCGAAGAAGTCCTACTTCAGCGGCTGCTCCGACGGCGGCCGCGAGGCGCTCCTGCTGGCCCAGCGCTACCCTCACGACTTCGACGGCATCGTCGCCGGCGCGCCCGCCGGATACTGGGGCCCGCTGCTCGGCGTCTACCAGACCTGGCTCGCGAAGGTGAACACCGGTGCCGACGGCAAGCCGATCCTGACCGCCGACAAACTCCCGGCCCTGCACGCCGCCGCACTGTCCACATGCGACAAGTCCGACGGCCTCGGCGACGGTGCCATCGACGACCCGCGCACCTGCCGCTTCGACCCGGCCACCATCGCCTGCCCGCCGGGCACCGACAACGCAGGCTGCCTCACCGCGGCACAGGTCCAGGCGACCAAGAAGATCTACGCGCCGCCGACCGACGAACGCGGCCGCAAGCTGTACCCGGGCGGCCAGACCGTCGGCTCCGAGCTCTCCTGGTACGGCTGGATCATCCCGTCACCGGAAACCGGCGGCGTCCCCTTCGCGCAGGCGCTCGCCGACAACTACCTGAAGTACATGGCCTACCCGATCGGGACACCGCATTCGTCCGTCGAGAAATTCGCCTTCACCGCACGCGAATTCGACCGGCTGACCCCGGAAGGCATCCGCTCCAACGCGATGTCGACGGACCTGCGCGAATTCCGCCGTGCGGGCGGGAAACTCGTGATCTGGCACGGCTGGGCCGACCAGGCGATCCCCGCCGCGGGCAGCATCGACTACTACCAGCGGCTCACCCGCGCCAACGGCGGCCCCGCGGCGACGCAGAGCTGGGCGCGGCTGTTCATGGTGCCCGGCCTGTACCACTGCGCGACCGGCGACAAGCTGACCGAGTACGACCCGCTGAAGGAACTGGTGTCCTGGGTCGAACGCGGCACCGCACCGGACCGCACCATCGCCACCGGCCGCGACGCGGACGGCAAGGTCTTCCGCACCCGGCCGGTGTTCCCGTACCCGCTGCAGGCCAAGTACGACGGCACCGGAAGCGTCGACGACGCCGCGAACTTCGTGCCGGTCCCGCCATCGCGGCCTTCGCAGGACATCGTGCACTGGGCCGGGAACGACCTGTACGGGAAGGCGGGTCCTGTCGCTCCTTAGCAGTCCCAGCAGCCGCGAAGGCAGCGCGTGAAGGCCCCTTCCCAAGTACATGAAGGACCCCATCCTTGCGCCTAGGTACAGGAAGGGGGCCATCATGTACCTGGGGCGGGCACCTAGAGAGAACTCGCCAGAGCGACTCACAACCTCCCGAGGAAACGCTGACCGACCGTCTGACACGACACCGCTCAATAACCGGTCAGGAAAGAACGCCGTCCAGCAGGCGGACCCGCCGGTCCGCGATCCGGTGCACGTCCTCGTCGTGCGTCGCCACGATGACCGCGGCGCCCTCCTCGGCGCATCGCCGCAGCAGCCGAAGCACCCGCGGCGTGCTCCCGGCGTCCAGATGCGCTGTGGGTTCGTCAGTGAGCAGGACCCGCGGCCGCCCGCTGACCGCCCTGGCGAGCGCGACCCGCTGCTGCTGCCCGAACGAGACCTCGAGCGGGTAGCGGTCGCCGAGTTCACCGATCCCGAGTTCCTCCAGCAGTCCCGAAACCCGCGCGTGGATGTCCTTCGCGCTGGGTTTGGGGACGTCGGAGCGGAGCCGCAAGGGCAGCGCCACGTTCTCCGCGATCGTCAGTTCGTTCGCGAGGCCGAGTGCTTGCGGCAGGACGGCGCACGTATGCCACGGCGGCGCGCCCGCTATCGGGATGCCGTCCAGCAGGACACTGCCGGAATCAGGCGAGTCGAAGCCGCACAGCAGCGCCAGCAGCGCGCTCTTGCCGGAACCGGACCGGCCGGAGACGGTGACCAGTTCGCCCGCGGCCACGCGCAGTTCGAGCCCGCGCAGGACTTCGACGTCGCCGCTGGGGTGGGGGAACCGGCGGCGTAACCCGACGGCCTCGAGGGCGGGTTCCGCCGTCACGGCACGACCTCCCGTTCTTCGACTTTTTCCAGTCTGCCCTTGTGCATCCGGGCGACCCGGCTGCCGAGTTCGATGAGCCGGTCGTCGTGCGAGGCGACGATGACGGCGAAATCCTGGCCCGCCAGGTACTTCAGGGTGTCGAGCACCCGGTCGGCGGACCCTTCGTCCAACTGGGACGTCGGCTCGTCGGCGAGGACGACGGTGGAGCGGCGAGCCAGGGTGCAGCCGAACGCGAGCCGCTGCTGCTGCCCGCCCGACAGTGCCGAGATCCGCCAGCTGCCGGTCCCGCCGAGACCGAGCTGATCGAGGATGTCGTCGGGCAGGCATTCGGTCCCCGCCGACTCCGCCGCCGCGCGGAGATTGTCGGCGACGCTCAGGTACGCGAGCAGGTTGTCGGTCGGGTTCTGGAACACCAGGCCGAGGTGGTTTCGCCGTAGCGCTCGCCGGTCGCGATGCCGAAGCTTGCCGGTTTCGGTGCCCTGGAAGGAGATCGTGCCCCGCACGGGCTGCTCGAACAGGCCGAGCGTCCGCAGCAGGGTGGACTTGCCGGAGCCGGACGGCCCCGCCAGCACGGTGATCCCGCGCGCGGGGATGTCGATGGTGACGTCGTCGACACCGGTGACGGTGCCCGCCGGGGTCTGGTAGTCGACGCCGATCCCGCGCAGCCGGAAGATGGGTTTCTCAGGCACGGATCAACTCCGCGGTCCGGGCGGTGCGCACCGAGCGCATCGCGATCCAGCCCGCCAGCGCCACGACGAGCACACCGACGGCGAGAACGGTCAAAGCGAGCGGGGTCGGGTCCGGCAGCGCCGACTGCGGCGGGAGAAAGGTCGCCGGATCGAAGCGTGGCACCGAAAGCCCCGCGACCGACACACCGCAGACGACACCGATGACCACGGCGAGCCCGCTGAGCGCGCCCAGTTCCATCAGATGACTCGCCATCAGGGCACGCGGCCGCATCCCCATCCGCAGCACCAGCGCCCCGGCCAGCGCGTTCTGGCGTCGGCGGACTTCGACCGCGACCAGCAGCGACAGCACCGCCACCACCCCGAGCACGGCGCCGAGCAGGGCCATGAACGAGAACGTCCAGGACACGACGTAGAACGGGAGCGCGTCGAGTGCGGACTCACGGGTGACGCGGTTGACCGCCGTCGCCACCCCCACGGAGCTCAGCGCCTCGGTCACCTGGGTCATCGACGAGCTGGACAGCACGCTCCACTTGGGCACGCCGCGCAGCTGTGCGGCGCCGAGCGAATCCCGGGAGATCACGTACCCGGCCTTGGTGCCGATGATCGGGAACATCGGCAGTTCGCCGATCTCCCTGGCGTCCCCGAGGCCGGCGGGCAGCGCGGTCTTCCGGGCGGCGTCGCTGCCGATCCTGATCGCCGGGACACCGGCGCCGGCGCTGGACAGGCCGCTCAGCAACCGGTCGACCTCGGCGCCGTCGAGCGGGCCGAGCGTGGCGGCGCGCCGGAACGTCCGCGGGTCCACGACCAGCACGACATTGCCGGTGCCGGTCAGTTCGCCGACGATCGTGGTGCTGTCGGCGACCGAGGCAGGCAGCCGGACCTGTCCGGTGCCGACGACGCTTTCGGTGTCGACCCTCGTCTCCGCCCCGACGAAAATGGCCGACTTCGTTTGCAGCGCCTCTTCCTGGCCGCGGGCGATACCGATCCCGGTCGCCAGTGTCCCGATCGCCAGCGTGCCGATCACGAGCACGCCGGTAACCGGCGCGCGGGCGCTGGCGAGCCGTCGGATGGCCAGTTGCAGCGCCGGCCGGGACCACAGCCGCGCGCGATGCGACGCGTGCAAGGCGAGCCAGGCCAGCCGTGCGGCGACGAGCCCGACGGTGAGCACGACGAACACCGGGTACGTGAGCGCCAGCGGGTCGACCTGGGGGAGCGGGTTGCCGATCCGGGATCCCTTGCTGTAGTCGACCAGCCGGTTCCAGCCGAGCAGGGCGACCCCGGCGGTGAGCAGTTCCCACGGGAAGAACGCCAGGAACTTCACCCGCCGGCGACCTCCCGAGCGGACGCGGCCGAGTTCGAACTCCCGATGGGTGCGGAGCGCGATCACCCCGGCGAGCAGCGCGAGCGAAACGAGCAGAATCGCGGCCGCGACGAGCGACCCCCACACCATCGCCCCGTCGTCCAGTTCACCTGGTGGTCCGTACACCCCGAGCAACAGCCGTGCGAGGACCCCGCCCGCGGCTCCACCGGCGACGATGGGGAGCCCGAGTTCGGCGACCGCGAGCAGGCCCAACGCACCCGGGCCGCTGCCCCGGGCGGACAGCAACCTCAGCTGCGGGTGCCGCCGCTGGTACCACTGCAACGCGACGGTGCCGATCCCCGCGCAGCCGACCAGGATGCTGATGGCCGCCAGCGGCAGGATCGAGATCAGGACATTCGATTCGGCCTGGTTGCTGATCTCCACCGAACGCTCGAACGGCAGCGAGCCGACGATCGCGTCACCGAGGCCTCGGGCACCCAGATCCGCCTTGACCGCGGCAATGAGGGCCTTCGAACGTTCCTGCAGGTCTTCGGCCTCGCTCACGGTCTTGGGAGGAGCCTCGTAGAACGACAGGTGCAGCGTCTTGATCACCGGGATGCCCAGTGCGCGGACCGTGTCGTCGAAGGTCTTCCCGTCGGTGGCGAACATGACCGAGTCGAGCGGGTCGTTGGCGAGCCTGCTGACGACGGCGTTCCGCTGCTGCGAGCACCACCAGCGCGGCGCCGGGTCGGCGAGGTCGCGGTACAACCCGGTCACCGGGGGCAACGGGGTGCCGCGGACGCTCGGCGTGGTCCCGGTTTTGATCCCTTCGGCCCCGGCCACGACGGTGCCGAGCCAGAATCCGGCGCCCGCCGACCCGTCCGTCAGGTCGAGATGGCCGGGAAGAGCCTGATCCCGGTGGGCGAGAACGACCTTGTAGTTCGGGTCGCCGTTGAACTCGGTGCCGGTGAGGTACGGCGTGTACCGGGAGGTGACCGGCGCGGCGAAACCGTGCGCCGGAGCGTTGCGGCGGACCGAGTCGACGACCTGCGGAGCGACCGCGGCGGGGACGGTGTCCTTGCTGAAGACGGGACCGTAGTAGTCCGGGCACGCGATGCCGGACTGGTACGTCACCGCGGCACCGCCCGCGGCCGAAGCCTGCAGGATGGCGGCGGTGCCGAGGAAACAGGCGAGTAAGGCGGTCACCGCGGCGATGATCAAAGTCAGAGGACTGGTCAGTGCCGCCCTCGGAGCCGCTCGCCACGGCATTGTCACCCTGGGCCCGCCGGGAGCCCCCCACCTCACCCGCATGGCTACGCACGCTACCGGTCGGGGGGCTTTGGCGACAGAAAGAAATCACCGTTTGTTGCTGACGTGAAGTAAGGCCTGGTCCATTGTGGTGATACGGGTGCGCGCCTACTGACTGTCCGTCACCAACTGATCGATCGGTGTCCGCTCACCCACCGCGTTCTCCGCCGAGAATGCGGTTTCTCCGAGCGCCGCCATCACGACGCCGGTGATCCTGTCGACGTCGCCACGTTCCCCCTTCGGCAGGGGAGCGCCCACCGATCGCCGCGAAGCCGCCGCGGCACCCAGCAGCCGCGCGGCCGCGCGATACGAGCCGGCTGCTGCCTCCGCCCCGGCCAGACCTTCCAGACCGAGGGCGATCGCACGGGGATCCTCGCTGTGACGGGCGATCACGAGGCCGTCCAGCTGGAGCCGCTTCGCCTTCGCCGTGTCTCCGCGTTGCTCGGCGATGAACCCGAGCTCGGCGAGGATGAGCGTGCTGCCCGCTTCGGACTCCACGCGGCGATGCCAGTCCAGTACGGACAGCAGGCGCTGTTCGGCCTCCTCGAACAGCCCCTGACGTCGCTCGCCGAGTGCGAGCCCTGTCTCGGCATAGACCTCGCCGGGTTTGAAACTGTGTTCGACGGCCAACGTCCTGGCCCGCTCATGGAACTCCTTCGCCCCTTCGAAGTCGCCCGTGAGCAGTGCCGTCCGGCCCAGCCATGACAGGTTGTAGGCGACCTCCGGCCACAGCTCGAGTTCCTCCGCGCGGCGAAGGCTTTCCCGATGGACACGGGCGGCGTGGTCGTAATTCCCGGCTATCGACGCCAGCACACCGACGACGAACGACGCTTGAAGCCAGCCCCAGCGTTCGCCGAGCCCATCGAAGACCCCAGCGCTCTGAGCGGCGATCCGGCCGGCGCCGGTGAGGTCCCCACCGGCGATCAGATGGGTTGCCCTGTCGCTCAGCGCGGCCGCGGCGCTCCAGTCTTCGCCGATGTCGCGGGCGGTTTCCAGCGCGCCGAGGGTGAGCTTCTCCGCCCGGCACAGGTCGCCGATCGTGGACCACGCGTAGCCGAGGAACCACAGCGTCCGTGCCCGCGCGACAGAATCGGCGATGCCCCACACGGTGTCCTCCGCCGCGCCCTCGGTGCAGGTGCCGTCGAGGACGGCGATGCCGGTGCACCAGCCGAGAGCCTGCGCGTACTCGTCGCCGGTGTCGATCTTCGTGTCGAGTACCAGGTTCAGCGAGCGACGGGCCTCGCTGAGCCGTCCACGGAGGAACCAGAACCAGGTCGTCGCGTTCACGAGCCGCAACGCGAGCCGGTGTTCTCCCAGCCTCAGCAGCGTTTCCAGCGCACGCCGGGTGTTGGCGCCCTCGGCGTCCAGCCTGTCGAGCCAGCGCCGCTGCTCCTTCCCACGCAGCCCCGTGTCACCGCGTTCGGCCAGTTCGACGTGGAAACGGGCATGCCGTAAGGACAGTTCGTCGAGTTCGCCCGCCCGTTCGGCGTGTTCCAAGGCGTACGCCGAAACGGACTCCAGCAGCCGGAACCGCGGTTCGCCGGATCTGCCCGGCCTGCTGACCACGAGCGACCTGTCGACGAGCCGGGACACCAGGTCCATGACGTCGGCGGCGGCGATTCCGCCGCCCGAGCAAACCGACTCGGCCGCGTCGAGCCCGCAGCCTTCGGCGTGGACGGCGAGCCTGCGCAGCACGATCTGCTCGGGCTCGCTCAGCAGGCTCCAGCTCCAGTCGATCATCGCGCGGAGCGTCTGCTGGCGGCGCGGCCCGCCCCGCCTGCCCGAGGACAGCAGGCCGAACCGGTCGTCGAGGCGGGCGAGGAGTTCGTGCACACCGAGCGTCCGGACCCGGGTGGCGGCGAGTTCGAGCGCCAGCGGGATGCCGTCGAGCGTGCGGCAGATGCGGGTGACGACGGCCGCGTTCTCGGCGTCCAGCGTGAACCCCGGAGCGGCCGCCGCGGCACGGGCGGTGAACAGCCGGACGGCGCTCGATTCCCGCACGGCGGCGAAATCCGCCTGCTCGGGCAGTTCGAGCGGCGGCACCGCCCAGACGTTCTCGCCGGGCAATCCGAGCGGTTCCTGGCTGGTGGCGAGCACACGCAGCCGCGGCGCCGCCGCGAGCAGCCGTTCCACCAGCGCCGCGACCGGTTCGACGACCTGTTCGCAGTTGTCGAGGACTAGCAGGATTTCCTTGTCTCGCAAGGCATCGGCCAGCGACTGCGTAACCGACTTCGCCGACGTGGCCTCCTCGCGGAGGTCCAGCACGGCCGCCAGGACGACGGCGACGAGGTCTTCGGGCGGGCACGTCGGGCACTCGACGTTGTCCAGGCCCGCGAGCTCGACGAGCCAGGTGCCGTCGGCCATCGCGTGCTTCGAGGCGGCCTCGATGGCGAGCCTGGTCTTTCCCACGCCACCGGGACCGGTGAGGGTGACCAGCCGCGTGTCGGTGACGAGCGCGCCGACCTCCTTGACCGCCGTGGTGCGGCCGATCAGTTCGGTGAGTGACTCCGGCAGGTTCCCGCGCACCGGCTCGGCGGCGCGGACGGGTTCGAGGTCCGGACTGCGGGTGAGGATCGCCTGGTGGAGGGCCGCGAGGTCCGGTCCCGGTTCGAGACCGGACTCGTCACGCAGACGAGCCCGGAGCTCGGCGTAGGACTCCAGCGCTTCGCTGTGCCGCCCGGCGGCGTACAAGGTGCGCATCAGCAGGCCGCGGAGCCGCTCGCGCAACGGATGCCGCGACACCAGGGCCGCCAGTTCCCCGGTCAGGAGGCCGTGTTCGCCGAGCGTGAGCCGGGCTTCGGCTCTGTCCTCTTCGGCGAGCAGCCTTTCCTCCTCCAGCCGCTGTGCCGCGGCCACGGCGAAGAGTTCGTCCTCGAATCCGGCATACGCGTGGCCTCGCCACAAGGCCAGCGCGTCCGCCAGCAGCGCGGCACGCGCGCGCGGATCGACGGTGTCACGCGCGCGGGCGGTGAGCGCGCGGAACCGGTGGACGTCCAGGTCACCGGCCTCGACGGCAAGGACGTACCCGGTCGGTTGATGCGTCACGATCTCCCTGGCACCCGGCTCGGCCCGATCCAGCGTGCGGCGCAGCTGGGAGACCTTGGTCTGCAGTGTGTTGCCCGGATTGCCCGGCGGATGCTCGCCCCACAGATCGTCCGTCAACGACGACACCGACGCCGCCCTGCCCTCCCGGCTGAGCAGCGCGGCGAGCAGGAGGCGGACCTTGGCCTCGGGCACGACGACGGGCTCGCCCGCGGTCGTCCACGCGGCGAGCGGTCCCAGTACTCCGAAACGCACGAAACCGACGTTAGCGCGGACCACCGACAAGACCGTGCGTGGACCCGCAGCGTTCCGTGCGCGGGCGGCGTCACGGTGGTCCCATGAGCGAACACGGCAAGACCCCGGTGACGGTACTGGGGCTGGGCGCGATGGGAACCGCGCTCGTAGAGGCACTACTGGCCGCGGGACATCCGGTCACCGCGTGGAACCGGACCACGAGCCGCGCCGAGGCGGTGGCGGCGAAGGGAGCTTCGGTCGCTTCGACCATCTCGGAGGCTCTCGCGGCGAACAACATCGTGATCGCCTGCCTGCTCGACTACGACTCGGTGCACGAGGTCCTGGACCCGGTCGCGGCCGAGCTCGCGGGACGGCAGCTGATCAACCTGACCAACGGCACCCCCGGCCAGGCACGCGAAATGGCCGCCTGGGCCGAAGACCTGGGCGCGGAGTACCTGGACGGCGGGATCATGGCGGTCCCGCCGATGATCGGCACTCCCGCGGCGTTCATCTTCTACAGCGGATCGGGCACCGTCTTCGGCCATGCTCGCACCGCGCTCGACACCTTCGGCGGCGTCAACTACCTCGGCGCCGACCCCGGGCTGGCACCACTGCACGACATCGCGCTGCTCAGCGGGATGTACGGGTACTTCATCGGCGTCATCCAGGCGTACGCGCTCGTCGGCTCGGCGGGGGTCAAGGCGCGTGAATTCGCGCCGCTGCTCCGCGGCTGGATCGACGCGATGAGCGGCTTCCTGGAGCGCGCGGCCGAACAGATCGACGACGGCGACTACCTGACCGACGTCGTGTCGAACATCGGGATGCAGGCCGCCGCCTACCCCAACCTGGCGCAGGCGGCGGAGGACCAGGGCATCAGCGCCGAGTTGCTCACGCCGCTCCAGCCGCTGATGGACAAACGAGTCGCCGACGGACACGGCACCGAAGACCTCATCGGCGTCATCGAACTCCTCAAGAAGTAAGGAAAACACAATGATCACACTGATCGGGCTCGGCCCGATGGGACAGGCCATGGTCCGCGTACTCCTGGAGAACGGCCACGGAGTGACCGTCTGGAACCGCACCGCCGCCCGTGCGGACGACCTCGTCGCCGCGGGTGCCGTGCGAGCCGGGACACCGGCGGAAGCGGTGGCGGCGTCGGAACTGGTGCTGCTGAGTCTCACCGACTACGCGGCGATGTACGACATCCTCGGCAAGGCCGAAGACGCCTTGGCGGGCAAGGTGATCGTCAACCTCAGCTCGGACACCCCGGAGAAGACCCGCGAAGCAGCCGACTGGGTCAAGGCCCGCGGCGGGCAGTTCCTCGCGGGTGGCGTCATGGTGCCGGCCCCGCTGGTGGGCAAGGAGGAGGCGTACGTCTTCTACAGCGGTCCCACCGACGTGTTCGAGAAGTACCGGGAGATCCTGGCGCTGATCGGGCGGCCGGACTTCCTCGGCGAAGACGTCCGGCTGGCGCAGCTGTTCTACCAGGCGCAGCTGGACATCTTCCTGAACGCGCTTTCGGTGTTCCTGCACGCGACCGCGCTCATCCGCTCGGCCGGGGTGCCGATCGCGAAGTTCCTCCCGTACGCCAAGGAGAACTTCGCGATGATGGGCTTCTACCTGGAAGCCGCCGCGGAGCAGGTCGAGAAGGGCGAGCACCCTGGCGACGAAGCCAACGTGACGATGATGGGCGCGTCCGCCGACCACATCGTGCAGGCCAGCCGGGACGCCGGGATCGACGTCGTCCTGCCGGAGGCGATCAAGTCGCACTACGACCGGGCGATCGCCGCGGGACACGGGCGCAGCTCGTGGACCAGCCTTTACGAGATCATCAAGGAAGGGCGCGAGTAGTCGCCTGACTCACGGCGCGCATCGCCGGTCCGTGAAGGCCTCCTTGAGGGACTCTGGGTCCCTCAAGGAGGCCTTCACGGAACGACCCGTTCGACACCGTTGGCCTGCGCCACGCCCAGTACGTCCAGGAACGCTTTCGCGGCCGGAGTGACCGTGGAGCGGTTCCAGACGAGGTGCTCGATCCGCGCGGGCGCGTCCCGCACCGGCACGGTGACGACGTCGGTCAGGCTCGGCACGTACTTCGACGGCAGCAGCGCCACACCCAGTCCCTGATGGATGAGCCGCGCCATGAAATCGGCGGCCGTCACCTCGAAGGCCACCTCCCGCGTGATCCCCGCCGCGGCGAAGGCCTGATCCGTCTGGGCCCGTCCCGCCGATCCGGCGGGGAAATCGACGAAGACCTCGGTCGAAAGCCGCTTCAGGTCCACTTCGGACTCGACGGCGAGAGGATGCCCCGGCGCCACCACGGCGATGAGGTCGTCGCGGCCCAGTTCGCAGGTGGCCACGCCTTGGGGCCGGTCGGACACCGGGAGGCCGAGGAACGCGACCTCGATCGCCCCGTCCCTGATCTGCTCCACCAGCTTTTCGCTCGCCCCGACCCGCAGTCCGATCCGGACGTGGGGATACCGGCCGCGGAAGGTGTGCAGCGCCGCCGGGACGTCGACCGCCGCGACGGTCGGGATGACGCCGACGGTGAGTCGTCCGCGGATCTCGCCGACGGCCGCGGCGACCTCCGAACCGGCCCGTTCGGCGGCCTCGAGACATTGCCGGGCAGCGGGCAGGAAAGCTTCGCCCGCTGCGGTCAGCCGCACTCGGCGGCTCGTGCGCTCGAACAGCCGCGCGCCGAGTTCACGCTCCAGCCGCGCGATCTGGTGACTCAGCGCCGACTGCACGACCAGACAGCGTTCCGCGGCGCGCGTGAAGCTGTTCGTCTCCGCCACCGCCAGGACGTAGCGCATCTGCTGAAGCTCCATGGATCCATCTTGAATCACGATGGATCAAGTGACAAACATGTGTTGGACTCATTGATCGTCGGCGTCGAAGCTGAGAAGCGTGAAAACGCTGACGACCACACCCCTCGCCGCCGGTCTCGCCGGTACCGCGCTGACCGCCTTCGCTCCCATGGTCTGGGGAACGACCTACGTGGTCACCACCGAACTCCTCCCGCCAGGACATCCGCTGTTCGCCGGACTCATGCGCGCCCTGCCCGCGGGACTGATCGCGCTCGCCATCACCCGCACCCTCCCGCGCGGCACATGGTGGCTGAAGGCCGCGGCGCTCGGCGGCCTCAACATCGGGATGTTCTTCCCGCTGCTGTTCGTCGCCGCCGAACGGCTGCCCGGCGGGGTCGCCGCCACCCTCGGCGCCGCCCAGCCGCTCCTCGTCGCGATCCTCGCCGTGGCGGTGCTGCGGCAGAGCCCGTCCGCGTGGCGGTTCGCCTGGGGGATCGTCGGAATCGTCGGTGTCGGCCTGGTCGTGATCGGCCCCGCCGCGGGTTTCGACCTCGTCGGGGTCATCGCCGGACTCGGTGGCGCCGGCACCATGGCGCTCGGCGTCACCCTCACCAAACGATGGGGACGTCCGGCCGACGTCGGGCCGACCGCGTTCGCCTCGTGGCAGCTCACCGCGGGCGGGTTGTTCCTGCTGCCGGTGACCTTCCTGTTCGAAGGCGCCCCGCCCGCCATCGACCTGGACGCGGCTCTCGGTTACCTCTGGCTCGGCCTGATCGGCGGCCTGCTCGCCTACGTCCTGTGGTTCCGCGGCATCACGTCCCTGCCGGTCACGTCGGTCGCGGTCCTCGGCCTGCTCTCGCCGATGGTCGCCGCGGTGCTCGGCGCCGTGCTGCTCGGTCAGTCGCTCGGCCCGGTCCAGCTTGCCGGTTTCGCCCTCGCCCTTGCCTCGATCGTGGCCGGCCAGATCACCCCGAAGACCAAGATGGAAGGCATCGTCCGATGAAGATCGCCGTTGTCGGAGCGTCGGGAATGGCAGGCTCCCGGATCGTCACCGAGGCCGTTTCGCGCGGACACCACGTCACAGCCGTCTTTCGCCGCACTGCACCGGAATCCCCGCATCCGGACGTCGACGTCGTACGCGGCGACGTCACCGACGTCAGCCACATGAGCGCGGTTTTCGGGGGAGTCGACGCCGTCGTGGGCGCGACGAGACCCGCGCCCGGCACGGAAGACGCCGTCGCCGCCACGGTCACGGCCCTGCTCGACGCCGCGGCGGGCAGGCGTGTCCTGGTCGTCGGCGGCGCCGGACCGTTGCGGTCGCCGTCCGGCGGGCTGGTGATCGACGATCCGGCGTTCGTGCCGCCGGCGTGGCGGACCATCGCCTCGGCCAGTCTGAGTCAGCTCCAGGCCTGCGAGGCCCACACGGGCGATTGGGTGTACCTCAGTCCGCCCGCGATGCTGGAGCCCGGTGTCCGGACCGGGGCCTATCGGCGGGGCACGACGACCATCGTCACCGCGGAGGACGGTTCGTCCGGGATCTCGGCGGAGGACCTCGCCGTCGCCGTCGTGGACGAACTCGAGAATCCGGGCCAGGACCGGCATTTCACCGTCGGCTACTGAGGTTGTTGAGGGGTAAGGCACCCGACCGGAGAGCGCGCGACCCATAAGCCACATTTGCCTTGCCCCTGGTTAGAGCCGCCACTTCAGCTCGGGCGGGTCTCCGGGCGATGGCGTCTCCGGGCTCCGTTCGGCCTCGATCTGGATCTCGATGTTGGTCTTGTGCGAGATCGGGTCCCAGATCTCCTCGATCGGCGCCAACAGCGACTGGCTGACGCCCGCCCGTCGGGCACGCGCCGCGTACCAAGCGAATCCGGCCAGGAAGAGGGGAAGGCTGAGAAACGCGGCCACGGGTGCCAGGAACTCCATGCACCGGACGATACAGTAACATCGTGTATCCAGAAACGTTCTGTTACTGAATTGGCGGGCGATGACCAGGCTGACGCGGGCCGAACAGCAGCGGCGCACCCACGAACACTTGCTGGAGGCCGGTCGGGAGGTCTTCCTGCGGCGCGGCTTCCTGGCGGCGACGGTCGAGGAGATCGCGGCCGACGCCGGGTACACCCGCGGTGCCGTCTACAAGCACTTCGGCGGCAAGGAAGGGCTGTGGCTGGCGATCATCGAAGCCGGCGCGGAAAGTCACCTCGCGGAGTTGCGGAGGACCCTTGCCCTCGCCACCGGCCGGGACGACGTGATCGCGGCACTGGCTCCGGTCGACGTGGTGGACAAGGATGCCGCCAAATGGAGCGCGGCGGCCGCGGAAGTGCTCGCCGCGACGGCACAGCAGCCCGAAACCGCCGCCCTTGTCGCCGCCATCCAGCAGCGCCACGACGATGAGGTCGTCGCCCTGCTCGCCGAACACGCGAAACGGCTCCGCCTCGAACCCGCCCTGCCACTCCATGAGGCCGTCGTGATGCTGGGCGCCCTGGGCATCGGGCTCGCCCTGCGTCAGGCGGTCGCGCCCGCGGCCGACCCCGCCGCCATCCTCACCCACGTGCTGGACTCGGTGTTCTCTCCCGAGGCGACGTGAGAAACTCCAGCGCGTGATCGATTCCTTCACCACCGCCGACCTCGTCGACGAACACGGCGACCGGCTGCGCGTCTGCGACACCCAGTTCCGCCAGTTCGGCGGGCACCGGACGTTCTCGGGCCCGATCCGGACGGTCTCCTGCCACGAGGACAACGGCCTGGTCAAGAAACTGCTGGCCACCCCCGGTGACGGCGGTGTCCTGGTGGTCGACGGCGGCGGCTCGCTGCACAGCGCGCTGACCGGCGACATGATCGCGAAGTCCGCCGTGGACAACGGCTGGGCGGGCGTGGTCGTCAACGGCGCGGTCCGTGACAGCGCCGAGCTCGCCGGGCTTCCGCTCGGAGTGAAGGCGCTCGGCACCAACCCGCGCAAAAGTTCCAAGGCGGGCGTCGGCGCTGTCGACGTCCCGGTCGGTTTCGGGGGAGTGACCTTCACTCCCGGCGACACGCTCTACGCCGATGACGACGGCGTCGTGGTCCTTCCCGCGACCACCGCCTGAACCGGCTCAGACGACGATGACCCGGCGGCCGCGGGTGTGCCCGGCGTGGCTGTCGACGTGGGCCGCCGCGGCATCGGCCAGTGAGTAGGACTTCTCGACCGGGATGTGCAGTTTGCCCCGTGAGATGAGGTCGACGGCTTCGGCCAGCGCGTCCGGCACGCTCCCGGCCACTCCGGAGAACCGGACGCCGAGCTGGGGCGCACTGAGATCGGCGATGGTGAGCACCTTGTCCGGATCGCCCGTCAGCTCGACCAGTTCGGCGATGACGCCCGACCCGGCCAGGTCGAGAGCCGCGTCGACCCGGCCGAGCCGCCGCACTCGCTCCACCCAGCCCTCCCCGTAGGTCGTGGCGACCGCGCCCAGGCCGCGCAGATAGTCCTGGTTCGCGGCGCCTGCCGTGCCGATCACCGCTATGCCGCGCTCGCGGGCGAGCTGCAGCACCGCCGAACCGACCCCGCCGGACGCACCGCTGACCAGCAGTGTCTCGCCGGGTCGCACGCCCACTTCGCGGATGAGGCGCAGTGCGGTCTCGACCACGGAGGGGTATCCGGCGGCCTCCTCGAACGTGAGTCCCCCGGGCATCACGGCCCACGCCGTCAGCACGGCGAACTCGGCGTAGGTGTTCGAACCCTCGCCGAATACCGAGTCCCCGATTTTGACATCGACCACACCCTCGCCGACCTCGTCCACCACGCCGGCGGCGTCCAGGCCCACGCCGGACGGCAGCACGGTCGGATGGGCACCGAGGACCTGCCCCTCACGCACACGCCAATCGACAGGGTTCACTCCCGCCGCCCGCACGGCGATACGCAGCTGGCCGGGACCGGCGTGCGGATCCTCGGCCTCGACGACCTGCAGAACTTCCGGACCACCGAACTCGGTAAAGATCACTTTCTTCATGCGACCGACCGTAGCACTAACGGTTAGGTGTTTGAAACCGTTAGTGTTTTGGATCTGATAGCGTCACCGCATGACCGTGCCGACCGGACGTCGTGAGCGCAAGAAGGCCGCGACCCGCCAGAAGATCGCCGACACCGCTCTCCGGCTCTTCTTGGAACGTGGATACGACGCGGTGGGCATCCGCGAGGTGGCCGCGGAGGCGGACGTCGCCGTCACCACGCTGTTCTCCCACTTCGCCTCGAAAGAGGCCCTGGTGTTCGAACAGGACGCGGACTTCGAGCAAGGTCTCACGCGGGCGGTCACCGCACGGGCCCCGCACGAGCCCCTCGTCCCCGCGTTGCGCCGCGAGATCCACGCGATGGTGCGGCATTGCACGGCGGACGGCGCCGCTCCGATCCGGCGCATGATCGACGAATCGCCGGCGTTGCGGGAGTACGAGGACTCGATGCGGCTGCGCCACGCCGAATCGCTGGCGGCGGCCATCGCTGCAGATCCGGCCCTGGCCCGGTCGACGACGGCCTGTCGCACGATCGCGCGGTTCGTGATCGACGCCTATTCGATCGGCAGGGAGGCGGCCGATCCCGAGGCCGCGGTCGACGAGATCTTCCGGATGATCGAAGCGGCCTGGGAAACCGTCAGCCCTTCGGCATGACGCAAAGTTCCCTTGGCTGTCCCGACTTGAAGTCGTAGACGACGGGGTTGCCGTACTCGTAACCCGGCACGGACGCGCAGTCCGAACCGGATCCGGACGAAAGCTGTGCCATCACCGAGTAGTTGGCCGCGCTGTCCGAACAGTGGACCCGGACGGCGCTGGCGCTGAACGCACCGTTGCTCCCGGCGTCCTCGTCGGCCGAGATGCAGTCTCCGGCCTGCGCGGAGAACGGGTCGGGATCGACCTCGGGCGCGCTGCCCCCGGCGGCGCTGTCACCGGGGGTGCTGCCGCCGGTGGTGATCGCGACGGTCACCGCGATCGCCCCGCCGGTGACGACGAGCGCCGCGGCCGCGATCCCGGCGATCAGTCCGGTCTTCGGGCCCTTCTTGGGCGGCGCGACGGGGTACTGCTGCCAGATGGGTGGCTGTTGCTGAGGGTAGGTCACGTCACCATGATCGACCGCGTCGATGAAATTCCGATGACACGGCTCATTTGCGGGCGACGAGCCGTTCCACCAGCCCGAGTTTGAACCGTTCCCGGCGCTCCACGGCCAGGCCGAGGCCGCCGATCTTGTCGAGCGGGCGCCGGAGGAAGTGTTCGCCCGCCATCGGCACGGTGACCCGTTCGGCGAGCCACTGCAGACCGCGCACGGCACGCGACGAACTCGCGATGTGGTCGAGCAGGATGAGCCTGCCACCCGGCCGCAGGACCCTGGCCATTTCCCGCAACGCCTTGCCGTCGTCCGGGATGGCGCACAGCCCGAGCGTGCAGACCACGGTGTCGAACGAATCGGCGTCGAAGGGCAGGTCGTGCGCGTCGGCCCGCCGCAGCGTCACCGGATGGTCGAGGCGTTCGGCGCGGCCGCGGGCGATGGCGAGCATGCCGTCACTGAGGTCGATGCCGGTGAGCGTGACGCCTTCGGGGTAGAGCGGCAGGTTCAGGCCGGTCCCGACGGCGACTTCGAGGACGTCGCCGGTGGCCTGGCCGCAGGCCCACGCGCGGGAATCGCCGAAGAGCTTGCGGTCCAGGAACTGCATCTCCCGGTCGTAGTTCTGGGATTTGCCGTCCCAGTAACGGTTCCATCGTGCGGGCCGGGTCATGACGGTCCTTTCAGCAGCAGTGCTCGCCGCGCCAGGCCTCGCGGCCTTCCTTGATCGCGACCGCGGCGATGACGAGCGCGACCAGCGGATCGGCCCAGTACCAGCCGAAGAGGCTGTTGAGCAGCAACCCGACGAGCAGCACACCGGAAAGATAGGTGCAGAGCAAGGTCTGCTTCGAGTCGGCGACGGCGCTCGCGGAGCCGAGTTCGCGCCCGGCGCGACGCTGGGCGTAGGACAGGAAAGGCATCACGAGCAGCGAGACCGCCGCCAGCACGATGCCGACGGGGGAGTGCTCGGCGTGGTCGGCACCGAACAGGGTGCGTACCGATTCGACGGCGACGTACGCGGCCAGCGCGAAGAACGACACCGCGATGACCTTGAGCGCGGTGCGTTCGCGGGCTTCGGGGTCCTTGCCGGAGAACTGCCACGCGACGGCCGTGGCGGACGCGACTTCGATGATCGAGTCCAGGCCGAAGCCGATCAGGGCGGTCGAGGAGGCGATGGTTCCCGCGGAGATGGCGACGACCGCCTCGATGACGTTGTAGGTGATCGTCGCGGCGACCAGGAGCCGGACCCGGCGCGACAGCACCACACGACGATCCGGGTCCACTGTGGACTTCGTGGCGCAGCAGCCGTCCGCGCAGGAACTCATCGGAGCACCTGAAGGGCGGCGTCGTCCACACAGGGCTCGGCGGTGTCGACGGCGAGTACGACCTGGACCAGTTCCCGCAGTGCGCGGGCCAGATGCGCGTCCGCCAGCGAGTAGCGGACCTGCCTGCCCTCATAGGTGGCCACGACCAGTCCGCAGCCACGCAGGCAGGCCAGGTGGTTCGACACGTTCGAGCGGCTCAAGCCGAGCTCGTCGGCCAACCTGCCGGGATAACTCACTCCGTCGAGCAGGGCGACCAGGATCCGGCAGCGGTTCGGGTCGGCCAGGGCACGGCCGAGCCGGGCGAGCGCTGCGCCCTGGGTCTCACATGTCAGCACAGGCAAGACAGTACAGTCACCGCTGACATGTCGGCAAGGGGGCTGAACCGTGACACGACGGAGTGTCCGAACGCGACCCTCTGTTTTGTCGCTGTCGGTCAAGTTGTCGCCGAACACGGGCGCGGAGGCGACCCGAAAGAGTTCCGCGCGTCCACTCCAACGGCCGCATTGCGGGTACACCCGGGAGTTCCGGCGCGGCTTCGCATAACACCTATGAACAATCGGTGGACCGATTGCGTGGCGGCTTTAAAGTGTCGAGTAACGTCGGCAAAAGTGTTACTGCGCAATGGGAAAAGCGGCATTCGGGTGGCGTTGGCGCATTACCTGAAAGTGCGCTTGTGCGGGAAAAACACCTTGCTATGTTGATCCTGCGGGGCCGCACTTCGGGGTACGACCGGCACGCCGCGACTTGTGGTTCTTGTTTGTTCGCACGACTATCGAAGGGTGGACCTTGCTGTGACCGTCACCGAATCGGGCACTGCCGCCGAAGGTGTCCAGGGGCCGGAAAATCCGCAGCTGAGCTTGGGCCGGGCCGCCGCGCGCAACCTGGCGACCACGACCAAATCCGTTCCGCAGATGCAGGGAATTTCGTCCCGCTGGCTGCTGAAAATGCTCGAATGGGTTCAGGTGAACGGCGGCGCCTACCGGGTCAACCGGCGGCTCAATTACGCGGTCGGCGACGGGCGGGTGACCTTCTCGAAGGCCGGCGCCGAGGTGAGGGTGATCCCGGCGGAACTGGGAGAACTGAAGCCGCTCAAGGGATACGACGACGAAGAAGTACTCGCCGAACTCGCCCGCCGCTTCGAACAGCAGGAGGTGGCGGCAGGCGACGTACTCGTCGAATTCGGCCACCGGGCCGATCGGGTCTTCCTGATCGCGCACGGCAAGATCACCAAGACCGGCCCCGGCCCGTACGGTGACGAGACCGCGCTCGGCGTGGTCAAGGACGGCGACTACTTCGGCGCGCAGGCCCTCGTCGCCGACGACGGCATCTGGGAGTTCACCGCCAAAGCGGCCACCGCCTGCACGGTGCTCACCTTGGCCCGCCAGGACTTCGAGCGCGTACTGGAACAGTCCGAATCGCTGCAGGCCCAGATCGAGCAGGCGACGCAGGACTCCGGGCGTGCCAACGACTTCGGCGAGGCCGAGATCGACATCTCGTCCGGACACGACGGCGAGCCGCTGCTGCCTGGCACCTTCGTCGACTACGAGACCTCGCCGCGCGAATACGAACTGAGCGTCGCCCAGACCGTGCTCCGGGTCCACAGCCGCGTCTCCGACCTCTACAACCAGCCGATGGACCAGACCGAGCAGCAGTTGCGGCTGACCATCGAGGCGCTGCGCGAGCGCCAAGAGTACGAAATGATCAACAACTCGGACTTCGGCCTGCTCCACAACGCCGACTTCACCCAGCGCATCGCGACACGCACCGGTCCGCCCACTCCGGACGACTTCGACGACCTGCTCGCCTTGGTGTGGAAGGAACCCGGCTTCTTCCTCGCGCATCCGCGCACGATCGCCGCGTTCAGCCGCGAGTGCAGCAAACGCGGCATCTACCCGACCGGCGCCGATCTCGGCGGGCACAAGGTGCCGTCGTGGCGCGGGGTCCCGATCCTGCCGTGCAACAAGATCCCGGTGAGCCAGACCAGCACGAGTTCCGTGTTGTTGATGCGCACCGGCGAGAAGAGCCAGGGCGTGGTCGGCCTGCGTCAGATCGGCCTGCCGGACGAATACGAGCCCGGGCTGAACGTCCGGTTCATGGGCATCTCGGAGCAGGCGATCATCTCCTACCTGGTCAGCACCTACTACTCCGCCGCCGTGCTCGTACCGGACGCGCTCGCCGTCCTCGAAGCCGCCGAACTCGGCCGCGAAGGATGACCGCCATGACGCCGGAGGCCGACCGGCGGCTCAGTCTCGGCCCCGCCGCCGCGCGGAACCTGGCGACGACCACCAAGACGCGGCCGCAGATGCAGAGCATCACGCCGCGGTGGCTGCTGAAGATGCTGCCTTGGGTCGAGGCGAACGGCGGCACGTACCGGGTCAACCGGCGGCTGACCTACGCCATCGGTGACGGGCGGGTGACCTTCACCAACGTCGGCACCGAGGTGCGGGTCGTCCCGCAGGAACTCGCGGAATTGGCGCTGCTGCGCGGTTTCGACGACGAGGACACCCTCACCGCGCTCGCCGACCGGTTCGTGCAGCACGAGTACCGGCCCGGCGAGACCATCGTCAGCCACGGTTCGCCGCTCGACGAGGTCGTGCTGGTCGCGCACGGCAAGGTCGCCAAGGTGGCGCCCGGTGAGTACGGCACCGAAGCCACCATCGGGAGCATGGCCGATGGCGACCACTTCGGTGACGAAATGCTCGCCGGCATCGACCGGAACTGGCCGTTCACCGTCAAGGCCGTCACCCCGGTCATCGTGCTGACCCTGCGCGCCGATGACTTCGCCGACCTCAACGGCCGGTCCGAGGCGATGCGCCGCCACGTGCAGGACATGCTGGCGCACAAGGGAAAGCCACAGAACGCCAAGGGCGAGGCCGAGATCGGGATGTCGTCAGGGCACGACGGCGAGCCGCTGCTGCCGGGCACCTTCGCCGACTACGAGATCTCGCCACGCGAGTACGACCTGGCCGTCGCGCAGACGGCGCTGCGGGTGCACACGCGGGTGACCGATCTCTACAACGGGCCGATGGACCAGTTCGACGAGCAACTCCGGCTGGCCGTGTCGGCGCTGCGGGAGCGGCAGGAACACGACCTGATCAACAACCGCGAGTTCGGGCTGCTGCACAACGCCGATCTCAAATCGCGGTTCCAGACCCGGTCGGGCCCGCCGACGCCGGACGACATGGACGAACTCGTCAGCCGTCGCCGCAAGACGAAGTTCTTCCTCGCCCATCCGCGCGCGATCGCCGCGTTCGGCAGGGAATGCACGCGCCGCAGCCTGTATCCGGAAGGCACCACGGTCGACGGCAAGGTGGTCAACGCGTGGCGCGGGGTGCCGATCCTGCCCTGCGACAAGATCCCGATCACCGAAAGCGGCACGTCCTCGATCCTCGCCATGCGGACCGGCGTGGAGGACAACGGCGTGATCGGGCTGCACCAGACCGGCCTTCCCGACGAATACGAGCCGGGTCTGAACGTGCGCTTCGAGGGCATCAACGAACAGGCCGTCGCCAACTACCTGGTCAGCACCTACTACTCCGCCGCCGTGCTCGTGCCCGACGCGCTCGGCGTTCTGGAAAACGTCGAGGTCGCGCGTTGACGCCCCGGCCGGCCACGACGACGAACAACAATGCTTCAGAAAGGACCACACACGTGACCATCGCCCGTACCCCCGCTCCCGCAAAGGTGCTGCGCACCGAATACCAGAAGTCGGTGGCGTCGTACTGGAACAAGGAGAAGGACCCGGTCAACCTGCGTCTTGGCGATGTGGACGGGCTCTATCACCACCATTACGGGATCGGCGAGGTCGACTGGTCGGTGCTGGAAGGCCCCGAGAACACCCGTGACGAGCGGATCATCGCCGAAATGCACCGACTGGAGACCGCGCAGGCGGACGTCCTGCTCGATCACCTCGGCGACGTCAAACCGGACGACCGGCTCCTCGACGCCGGCTGCGGGCGCGGCGGGTCCAGCATCATGGCCAACGCGCGGTTCGGCTGCCACGTCGACGGGATCTCGATCTCGGAGAAGCAGGTCGAGTTCGCCAATCACCAGGCGGACATCAGGGGCGTCGCCGACCGGGTGCGCTACCACTTCCGGAACATGCTCGACACCGGCTTCGAAACCGGTTCGCGCAAGGCGATCTGGAACAACGAAAGCACCATGTACGTGGACCTCCACGAGCTCTTCGCCGAGCACGCGCGACAGCTGGAGTTCGGCGGGCGCTACGTCACCATCACCGGCTGCTACAACGACGTGACCGGTGGCCGGTCCAAGGCCGTCGCGCAGATCGACCAGCACTACACCTGCAACATCCATCCGCGCAGCCAGTACTTCAAGGCCATGACGGCCAACGACCTGGTGCCGATCTCGGTGGTGGACCTGACGCCGGACACGATCCCGTACTGGGAACTGCGGGCGAAGTCCTCGGTGGCGACCGGGATCGAGGGCCCGTTCCTGGACGCCTATCGCGAAGGCAGTTTCCACTACCTGCTGATCGCCGCGGACCGCGTCTGATCCCGCGAGACCATCGGAGTAAGCGATGACCGAACAGGGTGCGCTCGCCACACTACTGGCCGGTCCGAGCGGACTGGGCACGTCAGCCGCTCGGCTGGTGGCCCGATTGACCGCTGTTCCCCAGGCGGTGGAGGAAACTCCGCCGCCGGGGGAACCCGCTCTCGACCCGGCGTACGCGTACCGGCCGTGGGGCGACGGGTCCGCGCCGCCGTTGTACTGCCCCGTCACCGAACGCATCAACGATCCGCTAGCCGAGGAGGTCGACCGACGGCTGATCCTGTGGGCGGGGGAGTGTGGGTTCGGCGAGGAGGAATGCGAGCAGATCGGGAAGGCGGGTTTCGGCAGGCTCGTCATGCTCGCCCACCCGGACTGCGAGGATCCCGACAAACTGCTGATCTCCGCGCGGCTCAACGCCGCCTGGTGGGCGGCCGACGACCTCTACGCCGATGACACCTCGCTCGGTGCGGTGCCGGCGGAGCTGCCGCCGAAGCTCGCGCTCGCGATGGCCGCCATGGACCCGGTGCCGTCACTGGGCGAATTCAGCCGCGACCTCGACGAAACGCTGCGAAACGACCGGGTTCTGGTGGCCCTCAACTCGGGGACGGACTTCCTGCGGCAAGCCGGGACCGCCGCGCAGGTCCAACGGGTCTGCTATTCGACCTTCGCGATGTTCGTGAGCTGGAGTGCCTACGCGGCATGGCGCCACAGCGGGAAATCCCCGCCCGCCTGGGAGTACCTCGCGGCCCGGCAGCACGACAGCTTCTACACGTCGATGACGTTGATCGACGTCCTCGGCGGCTACGAACTGACGTCGAACCTCTACTACGACCCGCGGGTCCGTGAGGCGGCGATCCAAGCGGGCACGGCGTCCGTGCTGGTCAACGACGTGCACTCGGTCGCCAAGGACCTGGAGGATGAGTCGCCGCCCTGCAACGCGGTCCTGCTGATCGCCGACGACCGGAAATGCTCGATCGAAGAGGCCACGGCGATCACCGTCGAACTGCACAACGACGTCGTCCGGGACTTCCAGGCGGCGCACGAGAAGCTGAGCGCTGTGCCTTCCCTTGAACTGCAACGGTTCCTACGCGGGTTACGGGGATGGATGGGCGGCGGTTTCGAATGGCACTCGACGAGCCCGCGGTACCGGACGAAGCCCGCGGGGTAACGAGGGTTTGACCGGCTCGTACCAGTGTTCTTGCCCTCTTGAGTACATGAAGGACCCCTTCCTTGCGCCTGTCGCAGTGAAGGGGTCCTTCATGTACCTCGGCACGGTGTGAAGGTCGGGTTTCCTCGGCTGAGCCGAGGGAAGGGCCCTTCGATGGCTTCGAGGTGGGCAGGAGGCCTTCGTATCGTGGCTCTGGACCGACTACGGGTGCCAGCCGCGCCCTTGAGTGTCCACAAGGGACATTTTCGAGTGGTGAAATGTCTGGTTGATGCCTATATGAACGGTTTCGCGTGGGGGTCGTGAGTGGCAATGACGGTTAGAACCCTCATTGCCACTCACGACCCCCACGCGAAGTACCCAAATGGACACCGTTGCCTGGTTGGCGTCCTTTATGGACGGTCAAGAGCGCTTCAGGCTCCTTGGCGACCCCATTCACGCCACCTTTGCCCTACCCCTCAATAGGACACCCTTGGCCAGAACCGTCCTTACCACTCACGAGATTCCTGCTAAACGACGCCCGCCTCGATCAACTGCTGCCAGATGACGCCCTGGTCCACGACCTCGACTTCGAGCTTTTCGGCCTTCGTCAGCTTGCTCGCCCCGACGTCGGCGCCGGTGATGAGCAGGTCCGTGTTCGCCGAGACCGACGACGCGATGCTCGCGCCCGCCTTTTCGCATAACCGCTGGAAGGTGGGGCGCGGCACCTTCTCTCCGGAACGGGGGTCGCTGATCGATCCGGTGACCACGACCGTCTTGCCTGCCAGCGGCGCGCCGGCCGCGACGACCGGCGGAAGGTCCTCTTCGCGCACGTCCAGTGAGACGTCGGCCTCCCGCAGCCGCTCGAGTTCCGGGCGCAGTCGGGTGAGGTGCTCGATCAGGGACGCGGCGACCTTCGGGCCGATGTCCTCCACGGCGACGAGGCCCTCTTCGCCCGCGTCGGCGACGTCTTCCAGCGAACCGAATCCCGCGCGGCACAGGCGCGCGGCGGTGCCTTCGGAGGCCATCGGGATCGCCAGCCCGATCAGCGCCCGGCGCAGACCGACGGCGCGGCTCTTGTCGATGGACTCGATCATGCGGGTCGCGGAGATCTCGCCGATGCGGTCGAACTCCAGCAGTGTTTCCTTGGTGAGCCGGTAGAAGTCCGACGGGTGTTCGAGAATCCCGGCCTCGGCGAGCCGCTCGATCCAGACCCCGCCGATCGCGTCGATGTCCGCGGCGGCACGCGACGCCCAGTGGATCAGCCGCCGGACGGTCTGTGCGGGGCAGGCGACGTTGGTGCAGAACAGCTCGCGACTGTTGCCCTGTTCGGTCAGCGGTTCTTCGCACGAGGGGCACACCGACGGCGGCACGATCTCCAGCTCCTCGCCCGTGCGCTTGGTGGCGTCGAGGACACCCGCCACGAACGGGATCACGTCGCCGGCGCGGCGCACCAGCACGGTGTCGCCGATCTTGATGCCGCGGGCGCGGATGACCTCCTGGTTGGCCAGTGTCGCCCGGGTGACGGTGGTCCCGCCGACGAACACCGGCTCCAGCCACGCGACGGGAGCGATCTTGCCGGTCTTGCCGACATCCCAGACCACGTCGGCGAGCACCGTGGTCTTCTCCTCCGCGGCGAATTTGAACGCGAGTGCGCCGCGCGGTGAGCTGGACCGGGTTCCGGCGGCCGCGTAGGCGTCGCGATCGGCCAGGCGCAGCACGGCACCGTCGAGGTCGTAATCGAGGTCGTTGCGCTGCTGCTCGATGGTCGTGATGACGGCCTGCGCCGCATCGGCGTCTTCGCAGTGCCGCATGTCGGCGGCGGCGAACCCGAGCGTCCTCAGCGCGCCGTCGAGATCGGTTTCGGCGCTGTCGGGTTCGGTGGAGAGGTCGAAGGCGAAGAACTGGAGGCGCCGCTCGGCGACGGTGGCCGGGTCCTTGGCACGCAGCGTTCCGGCGGCGGCGTTCCGCGGGTTGATCAGCGGTTTGTCCGGGTGGACCTTATTGTAGGCGGCGAAAGTGGAACGCAGCATGACGGCCTCGCCGCGGACCTCGACCCGGCCTGGTGCGTCGACCTTGTCCGGGACGCCGTCGGTAAGCGCCCGCACCAGCATGGTCACGTCGTCACCGGTGGTCCCGTCGCCGCGGGTGACGGCCCTGGCGAGCCGCCCGTTCTCGTAGACCAGGGCCAGCGACAGGCCGTCGAGTTTGGGCATGACGACCACCGACTGCCCCGGGAAGCGGGTGAAGAACGCCGCGACCTGCTCAGGCTTGGTCGCCTTCTCCAGCGACAACATCGGGCGCGAGTGCCGGATGGGCGCGTGCAGGATGGCGGGCGCGCCGACCTGGTCGAGCGGGTTCGGATCCGGGGTCAGCTCGGGGTTGGCCTCGATGAGGCCGCGCAATTCGTCTTCGATCGCGTCGTAGTCGGCGTCGGACACCTTCGGCGAGCCCCGGTAGTAGGCGTCGCGAAGGACGACGATCTGATCGGCGAGTTCTTGGATGCGGTCCCGAGCGTTCACCGGGCAGAGATTACCCGCGACCACCGACAGAACACCGTCCGAAGAGGACTCGTGTCACGGATTGACGGCGAGGACCAGGAACGAGGCCAGCAGGACCAGGTGCACCCCGCCCTGCAGCCGGGTCGCGCGGCCGGGGACGACGGTGAGCACGCTGACCGCGATCGTCAGCGCCAGCAGCACGATATGTGTGGCGCCGAGGCCCAGCATCAACGGCCCGTCCAGCCAGATCGACGCCAGCGCGATGGTCGGGATGGTGAGCCCGATGCTCGCGATCGCCGAACCGTAGGCGAGGTTGAGGCTGGTCTGCATCCGGTCGCGTCGGGCGGCCCGGGACGCGGCCAGGGTCTCCGGCAGCAGGACCAGCATGGCGATCACGACGCCGACGAACGACTGCGGGAAGCCCGCCGCCCTGACCCCCGCTTCGATCGCCGGTGATTCGACCTTCGCCAGTCCGACGACGGCGACCAGCGCCACCAGCAGCAACCCGAGGCTGGTCAGCGCCGCCTTGTCGGTCGGCGGTTCCGCGTGTTCCTCCTCCTTGACAGAACCCTCGCTGTCGACCGGTAGGAAGAAGTCACGGTGACGCACCGTCTGGGTGAGCACGAAAAGGCCGTAGAGCAGCAGTGAGGCGACAGCGGCGAAGGTCAGCTGCGTGCCGTTGAAGGCAGGGCCGGGGGTGCTGGTGGTGAACGTCGGCAGGACGAGGCTGACGGTGGCGAGCGTCGCCACGGTGGCGAGCGCACCGCCGCTGCCCTCCGGGTTGAAATGCGTCTCGCCGGTGCGGCGAGCGCCGACCATGAGCGAAATGCCGGCGATGCCGTTCATCGTGATCATGACCGCGGCGAACACGGTGTCACGGGCCAGTGTGCCTGCCTCGGGGCCGCCGGAGGACATCATCGTCACGATCAGCGCGACTTCGATGACCGTGACCGCGATCGCCAGCACCAGCGAGCCGAAGGGTTCGCCGACGCGATGCGCGACCACTTCGGCGTGGTGGACCGCGGCCAGCACGGTCCCGCCGAGCGCCAGCGCGACGACGACCACCGGCACGGGGCCCAGTTCGCGGCCCCAGCTCAGCACCAGGACGACGATGGCGAGGACCGGCATGACGGTGGTCCAGGACACGGGGAATCGTCTGCGCGAAGCGGCCATGTCGTCACCATCGCACACTCAGCGTGACATCGCCGCTCCATGGGGGGAGCGGGTGACGAAGTTCCTAGTGGGCGGCATCGTCTGTGAAAAGCCTGTTCAGGGAACCGTGCGCCACATTCACGCCTAACTCACGCCTCATTCACGCTCTGGTCCGGCACGACGCTGCCCGGGATCGTTGATCGGGTGAACCGCCACCGATCCACTTCTCGGGCGCCGGAGGTCCCCGCCCCGATCGAAGGCGTCAAGAAGCAGGATGTGAGCGCGCCATCGTCGCGAAGCGGGCACTTGACGCGACGGAATCCTCATGGGCAGGGCGGACGCTAGCTCGCACCAACTCCACCCAGGAAGGGGTCGACGAGCAGATCCGCCGCACGCGGAGCGGCCATGTCCTCCTTCGAGGCAGATGGAGGGGCTGGATCAGCAGAGCGGTCCGCATCGCCAACGACTCGGAGTACGGGCTCTCCGGCGGTGTCTGGTCGGCCGACGAGGGTCGTGCGCTCGCCGTCGTACGGCGGATCCGCACCGGCACGGTCACGTCGACGGTGCATCTATCGGGTTCGACGGCCCCTTCGGTGGCTTCAAGGCCAGTGGCCTCGGCCGTGAATACGGTGCCGCGGGCCCTCGCTCTGTACGTCGAGCTCAAGACCGTCACCGTGAACGTCAGGGGAGCTTGACGGTGATCCGCTGGTCGGCGGCCACGATCCGCTGGAGCCGGAACCGGCAGAGGGTGTAGAACATCTCACCCAGTTCCTCGGGGTCGATACGTCCTTCGAGGTCGCGTTTGCTCGCGTTGAGCACCCGGCTGATCATGGTCGAGGACACGCGGCCGCCGAATTCGCCCGTCAGCCAGACACCGATTTCGCCGATCTCGTCCATGATCGTGCGCTGCGCGGTCATCAGCCGTACCCCTCTGCGTCGGAGTGTCGCCGGGATTGCCCCGGCGACACTCCGACGTGCGACCAAAACCCCCATGACGGGAAAGCCGTGAGATTGCTCTGCCCGGCCTAACGCCTGTCGGTTGCACGGAACCGTGCAGCGGGCCCCAGCGATCTCCGGGGAAACCCCGATGTGATCGACATCCGGGTGTGTCAGCCTCAATGGTGACCATTGTGGACAGTCGGAAAGGAGAGTTCACGCGTAGTGGCCCCAGCAAGGGATGAAGAAGTCGAGCAGTGGATAGCGGAGTTGACGGCCCTCAGTGAGCTGTATCGGTCGGCGGAGACCGCGGGCTCGACGGAGGCGGTGTCACACGCCGGATGGCACACCGGCGCACGGCTCTTGGCGGGCAGCGCGAACGGGCGGCTGCTGGCCTACAACGATTCGGGCGCCGAGGCGGAGTGCGTCTTCCGGGAGGGAGAGAGCACGCTGTTCAACATCATGAGCAGAGGGTACGGAAGTGACACCACCGAGCGCGGATTCGCGGTCTGGAGCAGCAGGCCGGGTGTTCTCGGGGCGATCGACGCCGGGGTGAGCCGCCTGGAGGTCGCCGATGCGGGTGGCGCCGTCGTCGGAGCCGACATCGTGGCTCATACCTTCGCGGTGGACGTCGACCTGGGGCCGGTGCCCCAGACGGTCGACGAAGTGTTCGCGCCGTGGGAGCCGCCGGAGTTGACGGTCCGGGTGTACGGCGAGGATGACTCGTTGCGGTACGAGGGTCCGTTGCTGACGTCCTGAGAAGTTACGTGAAGAGGCCCCCTTCATCGCGTCTCGCGACGAAGGGGGCCTCTTCACGTACTTGAGGATCAGCCGTTCGGAGTGGTGATCACCGCGAACTTCGACCCCTGGCTCGCGATCCGCTCGCTGAGATCGGTGGTGATCGTCTCGATCGGCGCGTAGTTGTTCAGCTCACCGGCCTGGCAGGAGCCCGACCGGGACTGCTGGTTGCCGACCAGGATGCCCAGCGCCGCGTGATCGGCCTGGCTGAACAGCGGTCCGCCGCTGTCGCCGGGACGGGCGCACAGGTCGGTGTTGATGCCGACGTCCGTGGACAGGACACGACCGCAGCGGGTTCCGACCAGGTAGCCGGCGCCCGCGCCGCTGTCCACGGAATCGGGGTAGTTCACCGCGCTCGACGCGGTCCCCGAGGCGCAGACGACCCAGCCCGCCTTGATGTCGGCGAGCTTGTGCGCGCCGGTGATGTACTCGTCGACCGAGGTGGCCTGCGCGCCGCACGGGGTGTCACCGTTGCTGTCCATGCCACCGTTGCGGCAGTACTTCAGCACCCGGTTGCGGCCGGTCTGGCCTTCGAGCCAGTTCGTCGCCGCCGCGTCGTTGACGTACGGCAAGGCCGCGTAGTCGTACGGGTACGAGCTCTTCTCGATGCCGTGCTGCTGCAGCACATCGTTGCCGTTGTGCTGAGTCGGCGTGTTGTTGGTCTTCGTCCGCATGCAGTGTCCCGCGGTCAGCACCCAGCCCTTGCCGGGGAAACCGCCGCCGGTGGACCGCAGGTTGAAACCGCTGGTGCAGCCGCCCCAGGTGCCGTTGTCCCGCTTCATATCCAGCCGGATTCCGCCGCGCATCGGGCCGTAACCGGTGCAGTAAAGCGGATGACAGAAACCCAAGTCCACGTTCGGCGTGGAGAGCGCGTTGGGATTCGCCAGCACGCGCGACACGACCATGCCGGATTCCGCCGCCGCGGCCGTGCGAGCGGTGTCGACTTCGGCGGCGACGGCGCGCATGGCCGCCTTCTCCTGTGCCACCCAGCCGCGTTCCCACAGCACGACCCGGTTCTCGGACTCGCTCACCGCCGGAAGGTAGACGGCTTCCGGCCCGGCGCCGACCTTCGCGGCGACGCGTTCCTTCGCCGCCGTGAGCTGCTGCAACGAGTGCTGGACCCGTTGTGTGCGAACGTCGGAACGGGCGGGCATCGCCCGCAGATACGGTTCGGCGGCCGCGGGCTCGGTCATCGCCACGACCAGCTGTCCCTTTTCCTGGTCGAGCCACATGCCGCCGTACTCGGCGCCGCGATCGCGGCGCAGCAGCTCGTCCAGCTTGACACCGTCGGTCTGCAATTCCAGACGGCGTATCGCCTCCTGTTCGTCGACCTGGTAGTTCTCGACCAGGTAACGCACCGACTCCCGCACCGAAGCGGGGTCGAGCGTGGTGTGGAACGACTGCACGGTGCCCGCCGACGCCGGGCTGCTCAATGCCGTGGCCGCTGCCAGCACCGAAACGGCCACGGCCCCCAGTCTTCTAGCTGTCCGCACGAGATCTCCTCACATGTCGGGACTTCGCGATCATTCAACCGGAGGTCGCCGGCCGGATGTGGAGAATTTCCGACTATGTCGAAGCCCCGTGCCGGCGACGCGACCGGCACGGGGCGTGGGTTCGGGCTACAGACTCGGCTCGCGCCGGTGTTTTCCTTGGCGGGCTTTGACAATCCAGGCGCCGAAGAGGGTCAGAAGACCGACGAAGGTCCCCGCCGAAGCGCCGATCTCCGGTGTGCTGATCTTGATGACGCCGACGACGATCCCGCCGCCGATCGCCAGGAGGAGACACATCCGCAGCGTCGGCGCCCAGCCGGCGAGAACCGTCATCGCCAGGCAGAGCCAGCTGTCCCTGGTCTGCTCCTTGCGGTGGCGCCCGGGGCTCCTCAGGAGAGGCCGCGCCGCGCGGAGCATTTCCGCGGAGGTGGCGACCCGCCGCGCCGGCTTTTCGACGTGCTCGATGACGACTTTGACCCGTCGGGGCGGACCGTTGTCTGGTGTCTTCGCGTTATCAGGCTGTATGGTCACGGCTGTCCTGTCCTTGTTCTAGCGAGCGGGCGAATGGACATCCGCGTGGCCTCCTGTTACAGCAGGGGGCCACGCGTGCGTTACCGGTTCTTTACCGGTGCGGCTGAGAACATCTTGGCGAAAGCGGACTGTGACCGTTCAGTCGTACAGCGTGTGTCGCGCTGAACGGTATGCACGCGTCGCTCAACGGTCTGGGTGACCCAGAAAACTACTAAAAGTAGCGGGTGGCGCCGAATGGCCCAATGACGTCGAGAGGCCTCGACGGCCCGGCGACTTGCCTTTCCGGTGTCGAGCCAGGTCGTGGCGCGATCTGCCGCCGAGCTGATCTTCGCAGGTGGAGTACCGAATATTCGTCGTCGTGCGCGACGATTTGGCACTATGCAGAATGCTGATCGCAAGAGCGGGTTACGGTCAATTTCAGCCAAACCCGAGCATCCGTGCTCACGGTGGGTTCACTCGATCGGTCGTCCCGCCACCTGTTGTGACCTCACTCGGCTCACCAACAGCGAGTGACTGGTCTGACCGGGTGGTCACCCCTCGGACAGGATCTGTTCGCGGAGGATGTCGCCGTGCCCGGCGTGCCGCGCGAAATCCTCGATCAAGAGCAAATGGACGAACCGCAGGCTCACGTCGCCGACGCGGGGATGCGTCTTGATCTCGTCGAGGTCGAAGTCCGCGGCGATCACGCGGGAACGCGCACTGGCGCGCTCGAACTCGGCGATCACCTCGGCCAGCGTCTCGTGGTCCCCGACGACGAAACTGGCGTCGCCCGGCGTCGTGTCACCGTCACATTCGTTCTCGGGCACGCCGCCGAGGACGTGGTGGAACCAGATCCGTTCGGCGACCGCCGCGTGTTTGAGCAGGCCGATCGGTGTGGTCATCGACGCGACGAGCCGCCGTCGGGAGTCGGCTTCCGACAAACCGCGCACCGAACCGACCAGTTCGGCCCGGTTGCGGTCCAGCATGGCTTCGAGCAGCCGGCGTTCGGCGCCGATGGTGATTCGCGGGAACGACCAGGTCATCGCCGGCTCAACCAAGCAGCAGGAGTGCGTAGTAGGCCAGGAAGTGTTCGACCATGTAGGCACCGCCGGTGGTCTGTGAAAGTGAGGCATGGGTGTGCGCGTGCGTGGTCCCGAGTATGGCGGGGATCCGGTCGTCGCCCTCGGGGAGGGTGCACGCGAGACGGTGCCAGCACCAGGCGCGATGCAGATTGAGGCCGTGCAGGTGGGCGATCTGCCCGTCGGAAGGATCGGTCACGGTCGCCGGAGTGAAAAGTGACGAGGGTTTCCGCTCGGCGATGCCGGGCAGGAACCTGTCCAGCCATTCGGCGAATTCGGTCGCGGGCAGCAGGCGGGACATGAGTTCGGCTTCGGCGAGGGCGGGGGACAGGAAGTCGGCTCCGGACGGTTCCCAAGCACCCGGGTAGTCGTGGTCGGATCCGAACCAGCGCCAGGCGGTCTCGACGATGACGTCGCGCAGTCGTGAGTCGCCCTGCTCGGCGAGGTGACAGGCGTAGGGCAGGGCGCGGGACAACCCGAACGCGCCGTTGTCGTGCACCCCGTACCGGATCGGGTACGTGGTGCGCGGCAGCCAGCCGAGGTAGCGGGTCACGAAGACCGCGCTCAACTCTTGTAACGCGGCTGACCAGCGTGCGGCATCCGGGTCGTCCCAGGTGGCGGTTTCGAAAGCGAGTTCCAGCAGCGCGGACCAGCCGTACGGCCGTTGGGTGGTGCGGTGTTCCTCGGGGGCGAAGTAGGCGACCTCACCCGCGAGGGCGTCGACGGTCAGGTGTTGGTCGAGGCACTCGCGGATCTCCTCGGCCGGTACGAGTTCGGCGTGGTGGCGCAGCAGACGTACGAGCACCCAGAACATCTCCACACAGGAATGCCAGTCGAAACTGCCGTAGAAGCACGGATGCGACAGGCGCGGGGAGAGGATGGGCACGCCTTCGAGATGCCAGTGGCTCTCGTGGTGCGGGTACTCGCGCACGACGTTCGACAGCGCGGTCCCGGCCAGTGCACCGGCATTCGCCTTCAACAGCTGGTCTCTTTCGACGTCCCATTCGGTCATCGGTCTGCTCCGGGGCTCGTGGGTGTTATCGAGGGGTAAGGCAAAGGTGGCACGGTCGGTGTCGGTGGTCGCACGAAGTACGTGAAGGGGTCCTTCACGTACTTGGGAAGGCCTTCACGCGCCATCGTGCTGCTGGGGCTAGTGGTTGACGGGACGGCACGTGTGATCAGACGGACGACACGCGTGACTGGATGGACGACACGCGCGCGGCCGGGTTTTTCCGTCAGGTAGAACAAGGGGCATGCTGGGTGCAATCGGATTCGTGCTGGTCATGCTGGGCGTCATCGTCGTGGTGAGCGCGATCAGTCACCGGATCGGCTTGCCGGATCCGGTGCTGCTGACCGTCGTCGGGCTCGTCTACGCCTTGCTCCCCGGGCCGAATCTGCATTTGGAACCAGAGTTCGTTCTCGACGTCATCCTTCCGCCGTTGCTGTACAACGCCGCGCTCGGTTCGAGTCTGCTGGCGATCCGCAGCAGGTTGCGCTCGGTCGTCAGTCTCTCGGTCCTGCTGGTGCTGGCGACGGCCTTCGCGGTCGGCGGGTTGCTGACCTGGCTCGTCCCGGCGATCCCGCTCGCGGCCGCGATCGCGCTCGGTGCGGCGGTGGCGCCGCCGGATCCGGTGGCGGCGCTGGCCGTCGGCCGCCGGGTCGGGCTGCCCGCGAAGCTGTCGACCCTGATCGAGGGCGAGGGGCTGCTCAACGACGCCACGGCGCTGACGGTCTACAAGATGGCGCTCGCTGTCGCGGTCGGCGGCAGTTTCTCGTTCGGGCTCGCGACCGGCGAATTCGCCTTGGCCACGATCGGTGGCCTGCTGGTCGGTGTGGTCGTGGCGTTCCTGGTGCGGTTGTCCCGCCGCGTCCTGGCGGATCCCCTGTCGGCGAACGCGGTCTCGCTGGCGACGCCGTTCACCGCCTACGTGCTCGGCGAGACCATCCACGGTTCGGGTGTCCTGGCCGTCGTGGTGGCCGGGTTGATCGTCGGACATCAGACGCCCCGCCTCCAGACGGGAGCGAGCAGGTTGCAGACGGGCGCGGTGTGGAGCCTGGTCAACTACCTCCTGGAAGGATTCGTCTTCCTGCTCATCGGCCAGCAGTTGCCCGCCGTCATCGCCGGGCTCGGTGGCTACCCGGCCGGTTCGGTGGTCTTGACCGCGGTGGTCACCGTGGGCGCGGTCCTGCTGGTCCGGCCGCTGTGGCTGGTGCTGACCCAACTCTTCCCGCGGCGGCTGCACGCCCGGCTCGGCAGCGCGGACGAAACGGGGGAGGCAGCGGAGCGGGCGCTGACGGTCAAAGAGATCGCGGGCTTGAGCTGGGCGGGCACCCGAGGGGTGATCACGCTCGCGGCCGCGTTCGCGATCCCCGTCGTGACCGCGGACGGCAGTCCGTTCCCCGCGCGCGATCTGCTGCTGTTTTCGGCATTCCTGGTGGTCTTGGTGACGCTCGTTGGCCAAGGGGTGACTTTCGGGCCACTCCTGAAACGGCTCGGCCTGCGCGCCGACGTCCAGGATCAGGCCCGGCTGCGTAATCAGGCACGCAGCGCCGCCGTGGACGCGGCGCTCGCTCGTCTGGACCAGCTCGTCGAAGAGGACGACGTGCCGGACGAGGCGGTGGCGGCGCTGCGCAAGAACCTTCAAAGCCGTCAGCGGCGCTACCGGGCGCGGCTGGCCTACCTCGAGGACAACCCGCTCACGCCCCGGGCTCCGGGATACGAGGCGGCCGTCCGCGCCCGGCACAGCATCATCGAGGCGCAGCGGGAAGAGCTCCTTCGCTGGCGTGACGCCGGCCGGTTGCCCGATGCCAGCCTGCGGATCCTGCAAACCGAACTCGACCACGAGGAGAACGCGCTGATGCCGTCTTCCGGCAAATCGTGAGAATCGATCTACCATCCAGGGGTGGACGAACGACCGATCACCACAGCGCAGCGCAACTTCCGGCGGGTCGCCGAAGAGCTCGAAACCATGGGGACCCAGGATCGTTTCACCTACATTTTCCGCTCCCGGTTGTGGAGTTCCTCGTCGGTCTCCGGGCCGGGTTCCGAGTCGGTCCAGACGCGGGAACTGAGCGACCGGCTGCCCGGCCTCCTCGATCGTTTCGGGGTGCGCACCCTGCTCGACCTCCCGTGCGGGGACTATGGCTGGCTCAGTGAAGTGGACCTCGACCTCGACCGGTACATCGGCGCCGACATCGTCCCCGACCTGATCGAGATGAACGCCGCGCGGTTCCACGACGATCCGGTCCACGAGTTCCGGGTGCTCGATCTGACCGGTGATCCGCTGCCGTCGGCAGACCTCGTGCTGTGCCGGGATTGCCTGGTGCACTTGAGTTTCGCCGACATCGAGCGGGCGCTGCGAAATCTCAGGCGAAGCGGCTCCCGGTACCTGCTGACCACGACCTTCACCGAGCTGGGCACCAACACCGACATCACGACGGGTGACTGGCGGCCGCTGAACCTGTGCAGGGAACCGTTCGGGTTCCCGGAGCCGCTGGCCGTGCTGGTCGAAGGGTGTACCGAAGAGGGCGGGTCCTATGCCGACAAGTCCTTGGGATTGTGGGAGATCGCCGCGATCGTGGACTGATCGGCGAGGTGCCTCACCGGAGTGGGAAGTCGGTTCCGTGTTCCTCCTTCGGGCGCGGGCCGCGGATGCGCCGCTCGCTCTCGGAGATGGCCACGTCGTTGATGCTCGCCTCGCGACGGCTCATGAGCCCGTGCTCGTCGAACTCCCACAGTTCGTTGCCGTAGCTGCGCCACCGCTGACCGGCGTGGTCATGCCATTCGTACTGGAACCGGACGGCGATCCGGTCGTCGGTGAACGCCCAGAGGTTCTTGCGTAGCGCGTAGTCCAGTTCCCGCTCCCACTTCGCGGTCAGGAACGTGACGATCTCCTCGCGGCCGCGGACGAACGTGTCCCGGTTCCGCCAGACGGAGTCCGGCGTGTACGCCGTCGCCACCCGGCGGGGATCGCGGGTGTTCCAGCCGTCCTCGGCCGCTTGGACCTTGCGCAGCGCCGTCTCCCGCGTGAACGGCGGGTAGGGCGGGCGATCTTCTGGCATCTTCGGCCTCCTCATGTTGAGAACGGGCGTTCTCTACGTCTGGCGCCTACGATAGGGAACGACCGTTCTCAACGTCAAGGGAGTCCCGATGCCGGCCGCCGTCACCGACGAGCAGAACCGCGTGGACCGCGAAGCCCTGCTAGACGCCGCCGAGGAACTCTTCTACGAGAACGGCATCCAGGCGGTCGGCATGGACCAGCTCCGCGCTGCGTCCGGCCTGTCGCTGAAGCGGATCTACCGGTTCTTCGAAGCCAAGGACGACCTCGTGGTGGCGATGCTCAAACGGCGTGATCAGCGGTGGCGGGGGAGCTTGGCCGCCCACGTGGAGCAGGTCCAGGACCCCCGCGAGCGGGTGCTGTCGATCTTCGACTGGCTTGGCTGCTGGTTCGCCGAACCCGGTTTCCGCGGTTGCGCCTGGATCAACGCCCACGGCGAGGTCGGTCCTGCCTCCGACGCGGTCCTTGCCGAGGTGCGAGCACACAAACAGGCGTTCCACGAGCAGATCGAGACCTGGGTGCTGGCCGCGGGGTCGGCCATGGCCGAGCCGGTGTACCTGCTCGCCGAGGGGGCGATCGTGACGGCGGGCATCAGCGGTGACCCGGCTCCGGCCCGGCAGGCGCGTGAGGCCGTCGCGGTGTTGCTCGGAAATCAGACCGCGCGGGCGATCGCGATCGAGCCGTCCAGCCTCGCGCCGCCTTCGTAGAACATGTACTCCTTCCCGTCCATGGTCCCGAACGAAGGAGCCGCGCAGCGCCCGTTGTCCGGCGCGCCCGACATCGGGGCATGGAAGACGCCGAGGTGTTCGCGCTTGCCGAAATCGGTGCCGACCTCGGTGATGAGCATGTTGCCGCCGGCTTCGATGTTCTCGTGGTAGATGACGTAGGTCGAGCCGCCACGTTCGGCGATGGTCGGGGCGCCGATGTTGCTCGCACCGACTTCTTCGGGACGGATCAGCGGGGTCTGCGAGAACGTCCAGTTCCGTCCGTCGGCGGACCAGCCCCAGCCGATCGAACGATGGTTGCTCCTGTCGTTGATCATGAAGACCATCACGAACTTCGCGCCGCGCGAAGGCAGGCTGTGGCGGAACACCCGCGCGTAGGAGGTCTCCGTGGTGCCGGCGGGCAGCATCGCGGTGGAGAGCACGACCTTGTCGTAGGTGAAGTGGATGCCGTCCTTCGACCGGGCGAGCCGGGTCGTGGTGTTCTCACCGTGGAAGTACAGCCACAGTTCGCGTGCGTCCTCGTTCCACAGCACGTGCGACGACGAGACGTGTGAGACGTCGTAGTGCGGATTCCAGGTCCTCTTGACGATCGGGTTGCCCGGGTATTCGGTGAAGGGACCTTCGAGGCTGTCCGCGTAGGAAAGGCAGATCCCACCCGGAGCGTCGTGCGGCGCGTAGTACAGGTAGTAGCGGCCCAACGGGTTCGCGACCCGGCCCGCGACACCGCGGATGCACGGGAAGATCAGTTCGCCGGTGGGGTTGTACTTCAGCTTGCTCTTGTCGAACGCGGTGCGCAGGTAGCGGTACTCCGGGAATCCGGCCGGTGCCGCGACCGCGGATCCGGCACCCAGAACGGGTATCGCGGCCAGGCCGAGGCCTACTCCGGCGGCTCCGCGCAGAGCAGCGCGGCGGGACAGTTCGGTCATGCGGACACTCCCTCTCGTCGGCGTTGACGTGCTCGTCCAACCATTCGGAGCGCCCCGTGCACCGTCAAGGCGCTAATACGTATTAGTCCTGCTCAATGGCGACACCGGACAGGATCGGCCCGTTTCCTTGATTTCGCCGGATCTCGCACAGATGCTCGGCTAAACCGCATTAGCACACCTGGAGGAGACGGAATGGCATCAGGACGCCGTCCGCCGCGGCAGGCGGACATCGCCCGCATCGCCGGGGTGTCACAGGCGACCGTTTCCGTGGTGCTCGGCGGGAACCGTTCCGTGCGGATGGCCGAGTCGACCCGGCGGAGGGTGATGGAAGTGGCTCAGGATCTCGGCTACGTGCCGCATCCGGTGGCCACCCGGCTCGCCCGGTCACGGTCGAACCTGCTCGGCCTCTACACGTTCCGGAGTGCGTTCCCTACCGACGAAACGGATACCTACCACCCGATTCTGTCCGGTGTGGAGGAAGAGGCGGCCAATCTCGGCCAGGACCTGATCCTGTTCACCGGCACCAGCGGACCGGGTGCCCGCCAGGAGGCCGCGATCCGCCGCACCCGGCTGGCCGACGGCTGTCTGTTCTTCGGCAGGCATGTGCCGGAGGGGCCGGTGTCGCGGCTGGTGGACGACGGGTTCCCGTTGGTCTACATCGGACGGCGTCCGGAACTCGGTGGCCGGATCCCTTACATCGGCGCGGATTACGTGACCGCGTCGGCGCTGGTGCTACGGCGACTGCTCGATCTCGGCCACCGCGAGATCCGCTATGTGCGCGAGGCCGACGAGGCGCCGTCGTCGGAGGACCGGCAGCGTGGAGTGCTGCGAGCGGCCCCACATACCGGCGTCGTCCGGTTACAGGGCATGGAGTTGACCGCGACGACCGTGCGTGGCTGGGTCGACGACGGGGTCACCGCCGTGGTGGTGGAGGGAACCGACACCGGCACGGCGTACCGGGCGGTCCAGCGTGCCGTCGACATGGCCGGACTCTCCACTCCGGACGATCTTTCGCTGGCGGTGCTCGGCGGACCGCCGGCCGTGAGCGGTTTCGAGGTCCCCATGCGGGAGATGGGCAGACGCGCGGTGCGGCTGCTGGTCGACCTCGTGACCGAAAAGACGACCGCGCCGCAGCAGTTGCTGCGATGCCCACAGGTGGACGGCGTACAGGTCGGCCCACCTCGATCCCGATAGGACCAACCATGTTCGAACTCGGCACCGAGATACTCGTCGCGGGCGGCGGGGTGGGCGGCGTCGCCGCCGCGCTGGCCGCCGCCTCGGCGGGGCATCACGTCGTGCTGACCGAGGAGACCGACTGGCTCGGCGGTCAGTTCACCGCACAGGCGGTTCCCCCGGACGAGAACCCGTGGATCGAACGCTTCGGCGGTACGGCCACCTATCGCGCTTTCCGCGAGGGCGTGCGCGATTACTACCGGCGGCACTACCCGTTGCGTGCCGAGGCGGCCGCGTTGGCCGACTTGAACCCCGGAGCAGGCAGGGTGAGCAAGCTGTGCCACGAACCGCGGGTGGCGCTCGCCGTACTGGAGGCGATGCTGGCACCCCACCGGGCCGCCGGGCGGCTGACCGTCTTGCTGAGGCATCGGCCGGTCGCGGCGGAGGTGAGCGGCGACCGGGTCGACGCCGTCACCTTCGAGGGGCCGGGCGGGGAGCGCACCACGGTGCGCGCGGAGTACGTGCTCGACGCGACCGAGAACGGCGACCTACTGCCGCTCACGGGCACCGAGTTCGCCATCGGTGCCGAAGCCCAGTCCGACCACGGCGAACCTCACGCCCCTGAGCAGGCCGATCCCGGCAATCTCCAAGGGATCACCTACTGCTTCGCCCTGTCGCACCACGCGGGTGAGGACCACACGATCGACCGGCCGGAGATGTTCGGCTTCTGGCGCGAATACCAGCCGGACTTCTGGCCGGGCCCGTTGCTCGGCTTCCTCGCCCCGGATCCGCGTTCGCTGGCGCCGGTCGGCCGCACCTTCGCCCCGAACCCGGACACCGATCCGCTGGCGGTGAGCGCGGACCAGAGCGCCGACGCCGGTGACAAGGAACTGTGGGGCTTCCGCCGGATCCTCGCCAGGAAACTGCACCGGCCGGGCGCGTTCGACTCGGACGTCACGCTGGTGAACTGGCCGCTCAACGACTACTGGCTGCGGCCCGCGGTCGAGATCGACGGCGTGAGCACCGCCGAGGACGTGGCGCTGGCGCATCACGAGGCCAAACAGCTCTCGTTGTCGGTGCTGTACTGGTTGCAGACCGAGGCGCCGAGGCTCGACGGTGGCACCGGTTTCCCCGGGCTGAAACTCCGCCGGGACATCGTCGACACGGAAGACGGCCTGGCCAAAGCCGCCTATGTGCGTGAAGCACGGCGGATCCTGGCCGTCACGACGATCGTCGAGCAGGACGTCTCACTCGACGTGCTCGGGCCCACGGGCCGCAAACGCCGCGAGGATTCCGTCGGCGTCGGCAGCTACCGGATCGACCTGCATCCGTCCACGGCGGGGGACACCTACGTCGACGTCCCGAGCGTGCCGTTCGAGCTGCCGCTCGGCGCGCTGCTGCCCCGGCGGATGCGGAACCTGTTGCCGGCGGGCAAGAACATCGGCACGACCCACATCACCAACGGCTGCCACCGGCTGCACCCCGTGGAGTGGAACGTCGGCGAGGTCGCCGGCCACCTCGCCGGGTTCGCACTGCGCGGAGGCGGCGAACCACACGCGGTCCGCGAGGAGCCGGCGCGGTTCGAGGAGTTCGCCCGGGTGCTGGACCGCGCCGGTGTCGAACGGCGCTGGCCGGAAGTCCGCGGTTACTGACCCATTCCCCAGGAGGTGCGGACAGTGAGGTCCGAGTCGTCCCAGCCCACTCCGGTTCGCGTCGGCATCGACGTCGGTGGCACGTTCACCGACGCGGTCGCCGTCGACGCGCGTACGTTCGAGCTGCTCGGCCAGGTCAAGGTCCCGACCAGCCACGACCACGAAGACGGTGTCGCCCACGGCATCCTCGAGGCGCTGGAGAAACTCCGCGCCGACGTCGGCATAGGCGCGGAGGACGTCTCGTTCCTCGCGCACGGCACCACCCAGGCGACCAACGCGCTGCTGGAAGGTGACGTGGCGACGGTCGGGATCGCCGGGGTCGGGACCGGTTTCGACGCCTTCGCCACGCGAAGGCTGGGAGCGTTCGCGAAGACGGAACTGGCGCCCGGGCGGAAACTCCCGGTGCGGTTCGCGCCGGTGCGTGACCTCTCCGACGCGGGCGCGGCCGTCGAGGACCTGGTCCGTCAAGGGGCTGAGGTGGTCGTCGCCGTCGAACCGTTCAGTGTGGACGATCCGGAAGGGGAGCGGACGGTGGCGGCCGCCGCGCGGGACCGCGGTCTGCTCGCCACGGCCACGCACGAGATCACCGGCCTCTACGGCCTCACGAAGCGGGCTCGCACCGCCGTGCTGAACGCGGGGATCATGCCGCGCATGGTGTCGACCGCCGACCTGGTCGAGGCGAGTGTGCGCCGGGCGGGCGTGACCGCGCCGTTGATGGTGGTCCGCGGCGACGGCGGGGTCATGTCGCTGCCGGAGATGCGGCGCCGTCCGCTGCTGACGGCGCTTTCCGGACCTGCCGCGGGAGTGGCGGGGGCGCTGATGGGGGAGAAGCTCAGCGAAGGGCTGTTCCTCGAGACGGGTGGTACGTCCACCGACATCAGCGTGGTCCGCCGCGGCCGGGTGCTGGTGCGTCACGCCCACCTCGGCGGGCACGAAACCTACCTGCCCGCGCTCGACGTGCGCACGATCGGCATCGGGGGCGGTTCCCTGATCCGGTTCTCCGGACGCGCGGTGACCGACGTCGGGCCACGCAGCGCGCATATCGCGGGCCTGCCGTACGCGTGTTTCGCGCCGGCGTCGGCCTTGGCCGGAGCGAAATTGGTCGCCGTTTCTCCACGGCCGGACGATCCGAACGACTACGTGGCGCTGGAGGTGGCCGACGGCAAGCGGTACGCACTCACCTTGACGTGCGCCGCCAACGCGCTCGGTGTCGTGCCTGCCGACTCCTACGCGCGTTCCGAGGCGGAATCCGCGCACTTGGCGATGGCACCACTCGCCGCGGCCCTGGGCATTTCGGCCGAGGAAGCCGCGCGGGCGGTGTTGCGCCAGGCGGTGAAGCCGGTGCGCGCGGTCGTCGACGAGCTGATCCGGGAGTACCGGCTGGACCGGCCGACCCTGGTCGGCGGCGGAGGCGGTGCCGCCGCGGTCACCCCGTTCCTCGGCGAGGATTCCGGGCACGAGTGGCGGATCGCCGCGCACGCCGAGGTGATCAGCCCGCTCGGCGCGGCGCTGGCGCTGGTCCGGGAGTCGGTCGAGCGGATCGTGCCCAGTCCCTCCAACGCCGACATCCTCGCCGTGCGGACGGAAGCCGAGGCCGCGGTCGTCGCGCAGGGCGCCGATCCGGCCGGTGTCGAGGTCGACGTCACGGTGGACCCGCAGCGCAACCTGGTGCGGGCGGTGGCCACGGGCGCCACCGAACTGCGCACGAAGGATCGAGCGTCCACAGTGGACGAGGAGACGGTCGGTGCCGCGGTCGCGCGCAGCATCGGTGTCGGGCGTGACGGGTTGAGGCACGTCGCGGCCACCGCGCACCATCGCGTGTTCGCCGCGTCCGCCCGGCGCCAGGGCCTGTTCGGCCGGTTCACGAAGCCGGTCCGGCACGTACGGGTCGTCGATGGCGAAGGCGTGATCCGGCTGCACGGTGCCGGGGCCGTCGTCGAGACCTCCGACGCCGGTGCCGCTCAAGGGCGGCTGGCCACGCTCGCCGATCAGCACACCCGCTACGGCGACGGCGGTTCCCGCGCACCGGCGGTCTGGTTGCTCGTGGGACCCAAGATCGCGGATCTGTCCGGGGTGCTCGACAGGGACCAGCTGCTCGCACTCGCCGGAGCCGAGCTGAAGACCCGGGCGAGTGACGAGCCGGTCGTCATGATCATCCAGGACCGTCGATGAGTGACGTCGATCTGGCCGTCTGCCTGCTGCGGGCGACGCCCACCCACGAGAACCGTTCCGACGAACAGCTGCGCACCTGGGCGGAGATCGCGCTGGCCTACGGCGACGAGCTGGCCGCCGGGAGCGATTCCGGCGACATCGAGGTCGTGGAACGGGAAGGCGGCGTCGGCGACCATGTACTGCTGCTCGCCGAGCATCAGCGCGGCACCGTCGTGGTGTACACCGAGGCCTTGCGCCGGGTGGAAGAACTGGCACAGGCACGCGGATGGCCGGTCACCCGCGAAGCACTGCGCAGTGCCGCCGTGGCACACGAACTCGCGCACCATCGGCTCGACGTGCGCGAGCTGAACCGACGGCTCGGTCATCTGGCGATCCGGCTCGGCCCGCTGCGGCTGCGCGGACACGTCGCCGGTGCGGAGGAGATCGCCGCGCACCGGTTCGCCCATCACCGCAGCGGTCTGGCCGTCAGCCCGCTGCTCATCACCACCGCGCTCGCGGGAGGGAACTGACCATGGGTATCGCGATTCTCGTCCTGATGGCGGTGGGCGTGGTGCTCATGCTCACCCGGGTGCTGCCCACCGCGTTCGCGCTGGTGCTGCTGGCGCTCGGCATCGCCGTACTCGCCGGGGCGCCGCTGGCCGGCGCGAAGGACAGCATCCTGACCGGCGTGCTCCAAACCGGCTCCGCGACGCTGGCGTCCACGATGATCGCCGTCCTGCTCGGATCCTGGCTCGGCACGCTCATGGACGAGACCGGTATCGCCGGCACGCTCGTGCGCAAGATCGTCGAGTTCGGCGGTGAACGGCCGTCGGTCGTCGCGCTCGGCGTGTTCGCCGTGTCGATCCTGTGCGGCAGCATCACCGGCTCCGCTCCGGCGGCCATGCTCGCCGGTGTCGTCGGCATCCCTGCCATGATCGCCGTCGGCGTCAGCCCGGTGGCCGCGGGCGGCACGGTGCTGATGGGCATTTCCGCCGGTTCGCCGCTCGAACTCGCCGTGTGGCAGTTCCTGTCCGACGCGCTGGGCTCGCCGGTCTCCGACGTCAAGTCGATCATGATCAAACTGTTCCCGCTGGCGCTCGTCGTGGGCATCGCGTACGTCCTCATCCAGACGCGGCGCGGCGCCCGGCACACGTGGGCGGTGAAACTGGACAGGCCGAAGGCTCGCGTCCGACGCGGCGACGCGCCCTGGTACGCGCTCCTGGCGCCACTCCTGCCGATCGTCCTCGCCCTCGGGTTCGCGGTGCCGATCGTGCCGTCCCTCCTGGCGGGCGTGGTCTACGCACTGGTGACGACGACCAAATGGGGCGAGCTCAGCGGACGCGGTCTGCGTTCGCTGTACAAGGCTTTCGACGTCGCGGCGCCGCCGATCGCGCTGTTCGTGGCGATCGGGATGCTTCTCGCCGCGGTGAAACTTCCCGGCGCGAAGGGCGCGCTGACACCGATCGTGGCGGCGATCAGCCCGTCCGGCGCGGTGTGGTTCGTCGTGGTCTTCGCCGCCCTCGTCCCGCTCTGCCTGTTCCGCGGCCCGCTCAACGTGTTCGGGCTCGGCGCAGGTGTCGCGGGCGTGCTGGTGACCGGCGGGATCTATCCGCTTCCGGCCGTCGTCGGGCTGATGGCGTCCTACAACCAGGTGTTCAGCGTCTCCGATCCCACCAGCACCCAGACGGTGTGGGCGTCGCAGTACGCCGGTGTCCGGCCTGAGCGCGCGATGGTCTCGACGTTGCCCTACACCTGGTTGGTCGGTTTGGGCGGCATGGTGCTCACGGCGGTGCTGTACCTGTGATCACGACGTCCGACGGGCTCCGGCTCGACCACGTCCGGCACGAAGGCGGCCCGGAGACCGTCGTGCTCGTCCACGGGATCACCGCGGACCTCGAGGAGAATGGACTCTTCACCGCGCTGGCCCCGAGGCTCACCGCGGCGGGATTCGCGGTGCTGCGGTTCTCGTTTCGCGGACACGGCCGCAGTGAGGGCCGGCCGAGGGACATGACCATCGCGGGCGAACTTCTCGATCTGCGTGCTGTGGTGGAATCGGCGGACGGACCCGTCTCGGTCGTGGCTTCGAGTTTCGGCGCGGTGAGCACGACACTGTCACTGGTGTCGCTACCCGTGTGTCGGATCGTGCTCTGGCAGCCGGTGCTCGACCTGCGGCGGACCTTCCTGGAGCCGGAGCTGCCCCGGGGTGTTGTCCTGTACTCGGACCGGACTTCGTTGGCAGAGAACGGGTTCCTGGACATCGAAGGACGGTTCAAGCTCGGGGCCGCGCTGTTCGAGGAGTTCGCTCGTCTCGACCCGCGTGGCGGCTTCCTGGCGTCCACGATGCCCGCGCTCGTCGTCCACGGTTCGGGGGACGAGCACGTCTCCCACGACATCGCGCGGGAGACCGCTCTCGCGCGACCCGCGACGGATTGGCACTCTCTTGCCGGCGCGGGGCACGGGTTCGGGAGTACCGCGCGGGAAGCACTCGACGTCACCGCGAGGTGGCTTTCGCGGGTCAAGGCCAGCTGAGCTCGCCTTCGCTGATGACGGGATGCCGTTCGCGGTAGGGCAGTTCACGGTCGTGGACGTAGTTGTCGAGCCGCTCGGCGATCTCGTCGAGGATCTCGGTCACGCACGCCCAGTCGGACCAGTAGATCCCGTCGCTGGCGTACCACTCCATGACGCAACCGTGGTGCTCGCCCGGCCGGAGGTCGACGCACAGCAGGCCTCCGTCGATGGCCCGGCCGATGGGGAGAATGGCTGTGCAGAACGGGAATCCGTCCTGTCCTGCCTTCTTGCGGTGCGTTCCTTCGGCGGTGCAGCAGTCCGGGTCGGGGTACTGCGACTGCCTGGCGTACTCGTCCTCGGCTCGCGTCACCGAAAGAGGCAGGTAGCCCTTCGGAATCAGGTACCCAGCTCCGCGGACGCGCTGGTCGTCGACGCCGTCCATGAGTGCCCACCAGGCGAGCAGCTCGGGTGGGAGTTCGAAGCCGACGCGGTTTCGGAGATGATCGAGGTCCGAGACCGGCGCCGGGGGCCGGATCTCCCGCGCGGTGACCGGCGCGTGTTCGGACAACAAGGCCATGATGCGCCGCCACGTCTCTTCCACCGGTGCCCCCTTCACTCGGCGGACCACCCTAGCGAGAATCGGCGGCCTCCGGCGCGAAAGCGGGCGATTGGATGTGGGCAGGCAGGCCCCACGCTTCCGCCACGCGCTCCGGGGTCAGCACCGAAGCCGGCGCGCCTTCGCCGACGAGGCGGCCGTCCTGCAGCAGCAGACAGTGATCGGCCCGGCCCGCCACCTCGAGGTCGTGCGTGACACGCAGGATCGTCGTGCCCTCGGCGACGGTGGCACGCAGGGCTTCGTCGATCAGGCCGCGGGCGTGCAGATCGAGACCGGCCGATGGCTCGTCGAGCAGCAACAGTCCGGCTTGCTGGGCCAGCCCCTGCGCCACCAGTGCCCGTTGACGCTGCCCGCCGGAGAGGGTGCCGATCAACCGGTCCGCGATCGACGTGATCTCCAGCCGCTCCAAGCACTCTCCGACGATCTGCCGGTCCACCTTGGACAGTCGTCGCCAGTGACCGCGGTGCGCCCAGCGTCCCATCGTCACGGTGGCGCGCACGGTGATCGGCAGCGATCGTGACACCTCGCTCTGCTGGGTCACGTAGGCGACGCGCCCCGGATTCCGCCGGGTCACCGAACCGCTGGTCGGCGGCAGGACACCCGCGACGAGGTTGAGCAGCGACGACTTGCCCGCGCCGTTCGCGCCGGCGACGGCGGTGAGCCGGGCCGACGGCACCTGAGCCGTGATCCCGCGCAGCACTTCGCGGGGCCCGTAGTGCGCGTGCGCGCGGTCGATCGTGAGTGCCGTTGTGTCCGGGGTCATCCCACCCTCTTTCAGATAATGACAATCATTACCACTATAGTGTGACGCGTGGAGTGGTTGTTGATCCCCTTCGAGGTGTCGTTCGTGCAGCGTGCGCTGGTGGCGGGAGTGCTCGTTTCGGCGGTGTGCGCCGTCGTGGGTACCTGGGTGGTGTTGCGCGGCATGGCCTTCATCGGCGACGCGATGTCGCACGGCATGTTGCCCGGCGTGGCGATCGCCTCGCTGACCGGTGTGAACCTGCTGATCGGCGCCGCGATCAGCGCCGGGGTGATGGCGCTCGGCGTCACGGCGCTCGGGCGTTCGCGGCGGCTGTCCGAGGACACCACCATCGGGCTGCTCTTCGTCGGCATGCTCGCGAGCGGCGTGATCATCGTGTCGCACTCGCGGTCGTTCGCGGTGGATCTCACCGGATTCCTGTTCGGTGACGTGCTCGCCGTCGGATCCGGCGACCTGGTGGGCCTCGCGATCACCCTGCTCGTCGTGGGGGTGGTGGCACTGGCGGGACACCGCTCGTTCACGGCGCTCACCTTCGATGTCCGCAAAGCGCACACGCTGGGGCTTCGGCCACGTCTGGCCAACGCGGTCCTGCTCGGGCTGGTGACGTTGACGATCGTCGCGTCGTTCCGCGTGGTGGGGACGCTGCTGGTGTTCGGCCTGCTCATCGCACCGGCCGCGGCGGCGCTCTTCTGGTCGCGGCGGATCACCACGATCATGCTCATCGCGGCGTTGCTCGGCGTCGCCGCCACGGTCGGCGGCCTGCTCGTGTCCTGGCATTGGGGCACCGCGGCGGGCGCGACCATCGCCGCCGGCGCGGTCCTCCTGTTCTTCCTTTCCGCGTTCCTGTCCTTCGTACGACAGCGATTCCGTTCCCTGACACCGGAGATCGAGTGCTCACGATGAAACTGAAAGCAGTGACGGCGGTCGTCGCGGCGCTGACCCTGGCGGCGTGCGGCGCGGAGCAGCCGAAGGAGGTGACCGCGGAAGTCCCGCACGGCTATGTCGAAGGCGCCGAAGAAGCGGCCGAGGCGCAGTCACGGCTGATCGTCGCCGACACGGACACCGGCGCGGTCCGCGTCGTGGACCTCATCACCGAGGAGGTGCACGAAGTCGGACGAGTCGACGGCGTGCAGGCCGTGACCAGCGATGGCCGCTTCGGCTACCTGACCGCTCGCGACGGCACCATCCGGGTGATCGACAGCGGTTCCTGGATGGTCGACCACGGTGACCACGTCCACTACTACCGGGCGAAGGTCCGGGACATCGGCGTGGCACCGGGCAAACAGCTTTTGTCGGCCTACAGCGATCCCGCCGTTTCCGCCCTGTCCTATTCGGACGGTACGACGACGTTGCTCGATCGGGCCGCGCTCGACAAGGGGTCCGTGACCGAACTGGGGAAGATCACGCGCGAACCGCACGCCGGGATCGCGATCCCTTATGGCGAGCACATCGTCGCCACGGTGGCCGACGCCGGAAAGCCGCTCGGTCGCGGAGTGCGCGTCCATGACCGTCAGGGCAAGACCGTGGCGGAGATCGATCAACCGTGCCCTGACCTGCAAGGGCAGGCGGTGACCCGGCGCGGTGTCGTCTTCGGTTGCGCGGACGGCGCTTTGCTCGTGACCGAAAAGGACGGTGCGTTCGCCGGGGTGAAGATCCCGTACCCGCGCAGTGTCACGGCGCAGGAACGCGCCACCGCGTTCTTCCACCGGCCAGGTGGCTCCACGCTCGCGGCGCGGGCGGGGGAGTCCGCCGTGTGGTCGCTGGACGTCGCGCGCCGCAGCTGGCAGTACGTCGAGACCGGACCGGTCGCCGCGGTGAACGCCGTCGGGGAGGGCGGCCCGCTGCTGGTGCTGTCCCGTGACGGAAAGCTGCGCTCCTTCGACGGGACAGGGAAGGAACAGGCGGCGATCCCGCTCCTGACGCCCGAAGCGGCCGCCGCCGAAGCTCCCACGATCCAGGTCGATACGACCCGTGCCTATCTCAACAACCCGCTTTCGGCGGAGGTGTACGAGATCGACTACAACGACAACCTCCGTCGCGCCCGGACCCTGAAGGTCGGCGGCAAGGCGGGTCACATCGTGGAGACCGGCCGATGAGGCGGCTGGCGCTCGCCCTGTTCGCGGTGGCGCTGCTGGCGGCGGCCGGATGCTCCGCCGGCGGCGGCAAGTCGGTCGTCGTCACGACGAACATCCTCGGCGACATCACCCGCGCCATCGTCGGCGATCAGGCCGAAGTGACCGTGTTGATGAAGCCGAACGCCGATCCGCATTCCTTCGGCATCTCCGCACAGCAGGCGGCCCAGGTCGAGCGCGCCGGACTGATCGTCTACAACGGACTGGGACTCGAAGAGGGCATGCTGCGCACCGTCCGCACAGCCGAGGAAAACGGTGTGCCGTCGCTGCCCGCCGGGGAGCGGGCGAACCCGATCAGCTACGCCGACAACAAGCCGGACCCCCATTTCTGGACGGATCCGGCACGGGTGCGCGACACGGTGAAGACGATCGCCGACGAGGTCGTCGCGCATGTCGACGGCGTCGACGAAGCGGTGATCCGCGCCAACGCCGAACGCTATCGCGGCGAGATCGAGGCGCTCGACGCCATGATGGCCGAGAAGTTCGGCAGGATTCCGCGCGAACGCCGGAAGCTGGTCACGAATCACCACGTGTTCGGGTACCTGGCCCAGCGGTTCGGCTTCGACGTCGTCGGCGCGGTGATCCCCGGCGGGACCACACTCGCTTCCCCCAGTTCCTCGGATCTGAAAGCACTCGCCGACACCGTCCGTGCGGCGGGGGTTCCGGTGATCTTCGCCGATTCCTCGCAACCGGACCGGCTCGCGCGGGTGCTCGCCGAGCAAGCCGGGCTGCATGTCCAGGTGGCCCCGTTGTTCTCGGAGTCGCTCAGTGAACCAGGCCAGGGCGCGGCCACCTATCTGGAAATGATGCGCGCCAACACCGAATCGATCACCACCGGTTTGACCCGTTCCTGATCGGAACAGACGAAAGGCACAGTGAAATGGCACGGAAAACCCGATACCTCGCGCTGATGGCGACGACGGCGAGCACGCTCGCGCTCGCCGCCTGTGCGACCGAACAGCCGGCGGCGGAGGCCGGGAAGGGCGCGGCTCCGGCACCGGTCGTCGCCGATCCCGTGGCTGTCACCTATGACGGTGGCATCGTCCTCCTCGACGGGAAGACCTTGAAGGAGGCCAAGAACCTTCCGCTGGAGGGCTTCAACCGGCTCAACCCCGCCGGGAACGACCGGCACCTGCTTGTCTCGACCTCCACCGGGTTCCGGGTCCTGGACGCCGTCGGTGCCGTGCTGACGGACAACGAGGTGAAGGCGGCCAAGCCGGGACACGTCGTCCGGCACGCGGGCAAGACGGTGCTGTTCGCCGACGGGACCGGCGAGGTGACGGTCTTCGACCCGAAGACGATCGGCACCGCGGCCTTGCCCGCGCCGAAGCACAAGACGCCGGAAGCGCATCACGGCGTGGCCGTCGAACTCGCGAACGGCGAGCTGGTCACCACCGTCGGGAACAAGGACAAGCGATCCGGAATCGTGGTGCTGGACAAGGACAAGAAGGAGATCGCCCGCAACGAGCAGTGCCCCGGCGTGCACGGTGAAGCCGCCGCGCGTGGCGAAGCGGTCGTGGTCGGATGCCAGACCGGTGTGCTGATCTACCGCAACGGTGCCATCACCAAGGTGACCAGCCCGGATCCCTACGGCCGCATCGGGAACCAGGCGGGCTCGGACGTCTCCCCGATCACCTTGGGCGACTACAAGGTCGACGAAGCGGCCGAGCTCGAACGCCCGACCCGGATTTCCCTGATCGACACTGAGAAGGCGACGCTCAAGCACGTCGACATCGGGACCAGCTACACCTTCCGGTCGCTGGCCCGCGGCCCGCAGGGCGAGGCGCTGGTGCTGGGCACCGACGGTCAAATCCACGTCATCGACCCGGTGAGCGGTGCCGTGACGCGGAAGATCGCCGTCCTCGGAACCTGGCAGGAACCGATCGAGTGGCAGCAGCCGCGTCCGGCGATCTTCGTCCGGGGCGGAACCGCCTACGTCACCGATCCTGGCAAGAAGGAGATCCACTCGGTGGACCTCGCCTCGGGCACGAAGACCGCGACCGGCACGATTCCGGGAACGCCGAACGAGGTGAGCGGCGTCCTCGGGCACTGACCCACTCGTGAGTGGTAAGGAAGGTTCTAACCGTTCTTACCGCTCACGAGACGCGAGGATGAGCGGACGGCTCCTTCAGCGCTTCCGATGGTCCCGGCGCCGAGCTCTTATGTCGTGAAGGGCACCTTTGAGACCTTCATCGTCTCAAAGGTGCCCTTCACGACATCCCGACGACCGCGACCACTTACGTGAGCGCCTGACTGGAGTCCTTCACAGACTCGCGAGACCGGCTCACCCGCCGTAGGTACCTAAGACAACCTTGGCTCTGACCGTCCTTACCACTCACGAGCCCTGACCGGTCGGTACCGGTGCCCTCTTGCCCGGCCTTCATGTACTCGGCAAGGTGTGAAGGTCGAGTTTCCTCGGCTGAGCCGAGGGAAGGGGGCCTTCACGCGCAACCGCTGTGACTGCTGGTGCAGGTGGGGCATATGTGGCGATCATCGAGTCCGTGAAGGCCTCCTTGAGGGACCCAGAGTCCCTCAAGGAGGCCTTCACGGACCGGGCCCGAGATCAAACCGCAGCCGGAATCCGCGGGACTCGCGAGACGTTCACCGGCGGATGAGGCCGAGATCGGTCGCGGTGGCGACGGCGGCGGTGCGCGAGTCCACGCCGAGTTTGGAGTAGCTGCGGGCCAGGTGGGACTTCACGGTTCCTTCGGTCAGGTGGAGCCGCTCGGCGATGGCCCGGTTGGACAGACCGTCGGCGACCAGGACCAGTACTTCGATCTCGCGCAGCGTCAGCGCGGCCGAGGGCATCCGCATCCGGTTCATGAGCCGGTCGGCCACGGTCGGGGCGAGTGTGGTGCGTCCGGCGGCGGCGGTGCGCACGGCGGCCGCCAGGTTTTCGGGAGGGGCGTCTTTGAGGAGATAGCCGGTGGCACCCGCTTCGATGGCGGGCAGCGTGTCGGCGTCGGTGTCGAAGGTGGTGACGATCAGGACGCGAGGTGCGTCCGGCCGCGCGGTGATCACCGCGGTGGCTTCGGCCCCGGTCATGCCGGGGCCGAACCGCAGATCCATCAGCACGACGTCGATGTCGCCCTCGGCGGCGCGAGCCACCGCTTCCTCCGCGGTCGCGGCTTCGGCCGTGACGACGAGACCGGGTTCGGTTTCCAGCAAGGCGCGCAGTCCCGCCCGGACGATGGGGTGGTCGTCGGCCAGGAGCAGCCGGATCGGGGGTGAGGTCACGGGCGTTCCTCCGAATCGACGGGCAGCCGCACGGACAGGGTCGTGCCGTGGCCGGGGGAGGACTCGACGGTGAGCGTTCCGTCCAGTGCTTCGGTCCGCGTGCGCATCGCGCTGAGCCCGAAGCCGCTGTGCTCCGGGTGGAAGCCGATGCCGTCGTCGACGACCTCGAGGGTGGCGTGTTCCCCGAGGTAGCTCAAGGTGATCTCGGCGGTGGACGCGTCGGCGTGCCGGACTGTGTTCGCGAGGGCCGCCTGGCCGATGCGCAGCAACGTGACCTCGTGCGCGGTCGGCAGCGGAACGGGAGCCCCGGCGAGGCGGAAGCGTGCGATGAGCCGGTGCCGGGCGCTCGTGGTGGCGCAGAGCCGTTCCAGCGCGTCGGCCAGTGTGGTGTCGTCGAGCGCGGGAGGGGACAGGGCGACGACGAAGCGGCGGGCTTCGGCGAGGTTGTCCGCGGCCGCTTGACGTGCCTGCTCGACATACCGGGCGGCGTTCCCGGCGGTGTCGGGGAGAGTTCTCTCGGCGGCCCGCAACAGGAGTTGAATGCTCGACAGCCCTTGGGCGAGGGTGTCGTGGATTTCGTGGGCAAGCCGCTCCCGCTCGGCGAGCACTCCTGCCGCGTGCTGTGCCTCGGCGAGGTCGGCACGGGTGGCGGTGAGCTCCTCGATCAGGTCGCGGCGTTGTTCACTTTCGCGGTACAGCGCCTGGTATCCCCATACGACGGCGACCGCGACGGCGGCGCCGAGTGCCGGCCCGATCGCCGCCGCCGGGACGAAGGAACCCTGGTGGGCGGCGAACGCGGCGATGGCGGCCAACGCGGTCGCGATCACCGCGAACAGACCTTGACGGCGCGGGAGCAGATGCAACTGCAGGAAATACAGCGGGAAGGCGAGCCAGACACCGTCGGCGGTCAGCGCCAACAGGACCAGCCACACGATGCCCACGGCGATCAGCCACCACAGGGCAGCCTGCCGTGACGACCTGACGCGGGGCAGGAGCGGCCCGGCCGCGTACACCACACCGCACACCAGCGCCGTCGCGACGACGGCCACCGCGTGGGCCGAGCCGCCGGCCACCGCCCGCGTGGCCGCCAACGCGAGCAGCGCGGCGAACAGCAGGTGCAGACACCAGGTCAGCACCCGGCTGGTCGGGGTCAAAGCAGGCGTGGTGATCACAATGCGTCCAGATTACGGAGCAAGTTCGGCGAGCGCCTCTATCCAAAGGTAGAGGCGGCGTGCCGTCTTCCGACGGACGAAGTGCCATCTCCGGCCAGATGTCCTCGCCGGTCCCGGCGGCGATCGTGGAGAGGTACCCAGCCCACCTGCCGGAGAGGACAGACCAGAACCGTGTTCGTCGCCTGGAGAGACCTGAGATTCGCCAAGGGGCGGTTCGCCCTGATGGGTGCCGTCGTCGTGCTGATCACCCTGCTGGTCGGCCTGTTATCCGGGCTCACCGCGGGGTTGGGCGAGCAGAACATCTCCGCGATCACCGGCTTGCCCGCGGACAAGATCGTCTTCGCCGCTCCCGGTGACGGGCAGAGCCTTTCCTACGCCAACTCCGCTGTCACCGAGACACAACGACAGCGCTGGGCCGAGACCCCGGGCGTCACCGGCGCCGAACCCCTGGGCATCGCCACCACCAAGGCCACCGCGGGGAACCGCAGCGCCGGGATCTCCGTGTTCGGCGTGCGGACCGGTTCGGCACTCGCCCCGGACGGCGGGAGGATCACCGGTGATTCGGTGGTGCTGTCGACGTCCGCCGCCGAAGACTTGGGCGTGCGAAGCGGGGACACCATCACCGTGGCCGGACGTCCGCTGACGGTCGGCGCCGTGACCGGGGACGCCTGGTTCAGTCACACCCCGGTGGTGTGGGCGGCCCTCGACGTCTGGGCGAAGACGGCGCCGCCCTCGGGCGGCGAGCCGAGTGCGACCGTGCTCGCGCTGAACACCACCGCCGATGCCGATCTCGCGGCCACCGACCGCGCCGCCGGCACCCAGACGGTTTCGAAGAGCGACTCGTTGTCCGCGATCGGCTCCTACACCTCCGAAAACGGTTCACTTCAACTGATGCGCGGCTTCCTGTTCGCCATCTCCGCCCTCGTGATCGGCGCCTTCTTCACCGTCTGGACCATCCAGCGCAGCGGCGATATCGCCGTTCTCAAGGCGCTCGGAGCGAGTACGGCCTTCCTGTTGAAGGACGCGCTCGGCCAGGCTGTCGTACTACTCGTCGGCGGCACCGCCGTCGGAACCGGACTGGCCGTCGGCTTGGGGGCGGTCGTCGGCGGCTCCGCCGTGCCCTTCCTGCTGACACCCGCCACCGTTCTCGTCCCGGCCGCCGTGATGATCCTGCTCGGCGCGCTGGGGGCCGCGCTTTCCGTCCGCCGTATCACCTCCGTCGACCCGCTGACCGCACTCGGGAGTGCCCGATGAGTTTGAACTTGACCGGCATCACCCTCACCTATCCCGACGGCGACTCCCGCCTCACCGCACTCGACAACGTCACGCTGGACGTCCCCTCCGGCGCGCTCACCGCTGTCGCCGGGCCCTCCGGTTCCGGCAAGTCCAGCCTGCTCGCCGTCGCCGCCACACTCATCAGCCCGGACAGCGGGACCGTCACGATCGACGACACGGTGACCACCGGCCGGTCTCGCGCCGAACTCACCGAACTTCGCCGCCGCAAGATCGGGATCGTCTTCCAGCAACCGAATCTGCTGCCCTCCCTCACGGCGGCCGAACAACTTCAGGTCATGGCCCGGATCGACGGCCGCTCCCCGGCGGCGGCACGGGGTGTGGCGATGGACCTGCTCGACGCCGTCGGGCTCGCCCCGCAGGCCGGACGGCGCCCGCATCAGCTCTCCGGTGGGCAACGGCAACGGGTGAACATCGCGCGTGCGCTGATGAACGAACCCACCGTGCTGCTGGTCGACGAACCGACGAGCGCCCTCGACCACGACCGTGGCGCCGCGGTCATCGAGCTGATCACCCGCCTCACCCGCCAGCGGGCCACCGCCACCGTCCTGGTCACCCACGACCGAGTCCACCTCGCCGCGGTGGACAGGATCGTCGAAGTCCACGATGGACGGTTGGGCATTCCCTCGACGGCTGCGAACACGTAAAAGGATCCCGCGACTTCCAGGGAAGGGGAAGATTCGTTCCTTGCCGCGGTCGCACTTTCGAATTTCGAAGGCAATGGGAATACGTCATTCTTTCGGCCCGATTCCATCGAACTCGGCTGTTCGCAGCTATAACGTTGCGCGATGCTGTCAGGTTATGACCTGCGAGAAATGGACGACCGGTCTTTCGTACTTACGGAGGTACCCGTTCAAAGTTCCTCGCACTACTTTCCATTCCTGACAGCCCGACCGCGCAGACTGAGTCACGGAAGTCCTCTCTGGCGGGGACTTCGACGCCGATGTCGTAGATCCCGCCCTGCGTGAAGAATATTCGTTGCGGGCTGATTGTCCGAATTCGAACCCGGCCGCCGCGGCGATCCACTAAGGAAACTGGTGAATTCTTCTCCGGACCTCGAGCTCAGCCTGGACCTGCCTTTACGGAAGACGCGAAGCGAAGGGCCGGTCATACGGAAATACGGTGGCTCCTCGCTGGCCACGCCGGCAATGGTGAGCGACGTGGCCGCCGAAGTGGCCGCGATCGCCGAAGCGGGGAACCGGTTGGTCCTGGTCGTATCGGCGATGGGGGACACCACGGACAGGCTGATCGCCTTGGCCGGAGAGTTCGCCGAGCCACCGCATCCTCGAGAACTCGACCAGCTGATGGCGACAGGCGAACAGGTCTCCGCGTCGGTGATCGCCATGGCGCTGGCCGAGCGCGGGGTGCGGGCCGTGTCGTTGTCCGGTGACCAGGCGGGAATCGAGGTGACCGGCGAACCCGGGGCCGGGACCATCGTGCGGGTCGACCCCGGCAAGATCCTCACACGGCTGAGTGAATCGCAGGTCGTCGTGGTCGCGGGTTTCCAGGGACGGAACGCCGACGGCGAGCTGCTGACCCTGGGCAGGGGCGGTTCCGACACCACCGCGGTCGCGCTCGCGGCCGCGCTCGGCGGTGCCGAATGCGAGATCCGCACCGACGTCCACGGCGTTCGCACGGCCGACCCCAGGATCGTCCCGGAAACGCGTCCCGTCCGGACGATCTCCTACGACACCATGGCCGAGCTCGCCGGGCTCGGCGCCCGCGTGCTGCATCCCAGATCCGTCGAGCTCGCGCGCCGCCACGGGCTGGCGGTGCGGGTGATGCACTCCTCGGACCCCGGCCCGTCCACCGTCGTCACGGAGGAGGAACCGTCCCTGGAAGGCACTCCCCGGGTCATCGGCATCGCACACGAACGCGAGGTGCGGCTGGTCAGGGTCGAGGTTTCCGCCGACGGCCCGGATCGGTACGCCCGCGTGCTCACGATGCTCGCGAGGTGCGGGGTGAGACCGGACAACTTGAGCTGGCCCGATCCCGGCGAACTCCGGTTCACCGTCCGGGGTTCGAAGCCTCGCCTGCCGATCGCCGAACTCGCGATGGAGCTGGACGCCCGCTCCTCGGTTTTCGACGAGCTCGGCTCGGTCTCCGTGGTCGGCACCGCGCTGCTCGACCACCCCGGGTTCCTGCCCGAGTTGCTGCGAGTCCTCGCCGACCACCGGGTCACGGTGCCGTCGTTGACGACGTCGCAGTCGCGGCTCACCGCAGTGATCCCCGCAGACGCCATCGACATGACGGTCCGCGCCCTTCATGACTCGTTCGGCTTGGCGGAGGACAGGACATGAGCCCGTACGGACAGCCGTCGGGCCTGTTCACCACCGATGGCCTGGTCCTGACCTGCGACGGCCACGAACAGCGGGTTCGATGGCAGGCCGGTGATCGGCTCGAGCAGTTGTACGAGCGGCTTTGCGACCGGCTGCGCGCAGAAGGCCTCGGAGATCGCCTCGCGGTGGACGCCGGGGACACGAAGCTCACCTTCGCCGGACTGGACGAGCGGGCCAATCGTCTCGCCCGCCACCTTCGAGCGCGCGGAGTGCGGCCCGGCGATCGGATCGGGCTGCTCTTCGACGAACCTGTTCATCCCTACGTCGCGATGCTGGCCGTGCTCAAGGCCAACGCGGCGTACGTGCCCTTGGACGCGGGTTTCCCGGACGACCGACTGGCGTACATCGTCCGCGACGCCGATGTCCGGCTGGTGGTGTCGATCTCCGGTCTGCGTGACCGGTTCGATCCGGGCAGCGTCGAGCTGGTCTGCCTCGACGAGGACGCGGACCGGATCGCCGCCCTTCCGGGTGAGCGGCTCATCGTGGCCGAGAAGGGCGCTCCGGCGGACGAACTCTGTTACGTCGTCTACACGTCCGGTTCGACAGGGCGGCCGAAAGGCGTGACGATCGACCATGCCTCGATCTGCAACTTCGTCAGCGTCGCGGCCGACGTCTACGGCATCCGGGGCGCCGACCGGATGTACCAGGGCATGACGATCGCGTTCGACTTCTCGGTCGAGGAGATCTGGGTGCCGTTGCTGTGCGGCGCGACGCTCGTGCCGAAACCCGGCGGCGCGGCCCTCGTCGGCCACGACCTTCTCGAATTCTTGCGGGAGAACCGGATCACCGCGTTGTGCTGCGTTCCGACCCTGCTGGCCAGCCTCGACGAGGACCTGCCGCGGCTGCGGTTTCTCCTGGTGTCCGGTGAAGCGTGTCCCGAAGACCTCGTGCGCCGCTGGTACCGAGCGGGAAGGCGGTTCCTCAACGTCTACGGCCCGACAGAGGCCACGGTCACCGCGACGTGGTCGGTGCTGCGGCCGGACCGGCCGGTGACCATCGGGGTGCCGCTGCCCACGTATTCGGTCGTCATCCTCGATCCGGACGAGCCGCGGGCACTGGCCGCGGGCGAACTGGGGGAGATCGGCATCGCCGGGATCGGCCTCGCCGGGGGGTACCTGAACCGTCCCGACCTGACCGAGCGGGCGTTCATCCCGGACTTCCTCGGCATCGGGCACAACCCGTCCCACCGCATCTACCGCACCGGAGACCTCGGCCGGATCACCCCGGACGGGGAGATCGAATACCACGGGCGTGCGGATACCCAGGTGAAGATCCGCGGCTACCGAGTCGAGCTGACCGAGATCGAATCGGTACTGCTCCAGATCCCCGGGATCGCCCAGTCGGTGGTCGAGACCCACCATCCCGACGGCGGCACGACCGAACTCGTCGCCTACTACAGCCTCCGACACGGCAGGGCGGACATCGATTCCGGAGAGCTACGCCGTCGCCTGGCGGAACTGCTGCCGGGCTACATGGTGCCCGCCTATCTCGAACGACTCGACCACATCCCGCTGACACCGGCGGGCAAAGCCGACCGCAAGAATCTCCCGGCACCCAGCGGCTCGCGAACAACCGCGAGCGACGTCGGCTACGTGGCACCGGCCACCGAGACCGAGCTGCACCTGGCGGAGGCCTTGGGGCGGGTACTCGGGATCGAGCGAATCTCGGTGACGGGACATTTCTTCGACGACTACGGCGCCGACTCTCTGCTGCTGGCCAAGTTCTGCGCCCTGGTCCGGGAACGCGGCGACGTCGCGCCGTTGTCGGCGAAAGACGTCTACCTCAACCCCACTGTTCGCGGTCTCGCCGAGTCGGTTTCTACGTCGGTCCAGGTCACGGTCGTTCGTGCCGAGGAGCCGCGCCGGGCTTCCACGGCGTCGTATGTCCTCTGTGGAGTGTTCCAGCTCCTGGCCTTCCTCGCCTACGCCGCCGGTTCCGGTTGGATCCTGGACACGGGATTCACTTGGCTCGCCGCCGCGACCGGACTCGTCGACGGCTACGCGCGGGCCGTCGGGCTCGGGCTCGTCGTGTTCGTCGTCCTCTCCGTGGTGCCGATCCTGGCGAAGTGGGCACTCGTCGGACGATGGCAGCCGGGGGAGATCCCGCTGTGGAGTCCCGGCTACCTGCGCTTCTGGACGGTCAAGACACTCATCAGGTTCAGCCCGCTGATGCTGTTCACCGGCACGCCGTTGTACTCCTGGTATCTGCGGGCGCTCGGCGCGGACATCGGCAAGGGCGCCGTGATCCTGTCCCGGAACCCGCCGGTCTGCACCGATCTGCTCAGCATCGGCGACGGGGCCGTCATCCGGAAGGACGCCTACTTCTCGTGCTACCGCGCCAGGGCGGGCAGGATCCAGACCGGCCGGGTCTCCCTCGGCGACAACGCCTTCGTCGGTGAGATGACCGTGCTCGACATCGGCACGACGCTGGGCGACAACGCACAACTGGGCCACTCGTCGTCCTTGAACGCCGGACAGTCCGTCCCTGACGGCGAGAGCTGGCACGGGTCACCCGCCCGTCTCTCGACCGTGGACTACCGGGCGTTGCCGATCGTCGCACGTGGCAGGCTCAGGCCGTTCGTCTTCAGCGCGTCCAGCCTGCTGCTCCTGCTGCTGGTGACGCTTCCCGCGACGCTGGGCGGCGCGGACGTGCTCGCCGAGCGACTGTTCACGAAGACGGCGGACTTCACGAGCTGGGCCTTCTACCGCGGCCAGATCGCCGACTCGGCGCTGGTGTACTTCGGGGCACTGTGCGCCGGGCTGGCCGTCGTCCTCACGATCCCACGTCTGCTCGGCCTGTTCCTCCGGCCGGACCGGGTCTACCCGCTCTACGGGAGGCATTTCGCGATCCAGCGGCTGATCGCGCGGCTGACAAACCTCCGTGCGTTCACCTACCTCTTCGGCGACAGCAGCTACATCGTGCACTACCTGCGCGCGTTGGGGTACGACCTGTCGAAGGTCCAGCAGACCGGATCCAACTTCGGGGTCGAGGTCAAGCACGAAACGCCGTTCCTCAGCACGGTCGGTACCGGGACGATGGTCTCGGACGGCCTTTCGCTGCTCAACGCGGACTTCTCGGCCTCGTCGTTCCGGCTGCGCAGGACTTCCGTGGCACCACAGGCGTTCCTGGGCAACGAGATCGCTTATCCACCGGACGCGCGGATCGGCCGGAACTGCCTGCTGGCCACCAAGGTCCTCGTGCCCTTGGACGGGCCGATCAGGGAGAACGTCGGCCTGCTCGGGTCACCCGCGTTCGAGATCCCCCGGACCGTCCGCCGTGACACCGGTTTCGACCATCTCAGCACCGGGGACGCCCTGCGCCGTGGCCTGCGAGCGAAAAACCGGCACAACACCGTCACCATCTTCGTCTACCTGCTGGTGCATTGGCTCCACCTGCTCGGGGTCCTGCTGATCGGCGCGGCCGCCGGTGCCCTGCACGAGCGGCTCGGCCCACTCGCCATCGGCGCCGGCATCGTGGCGACACTGGTGTTCTCGGTCTCGTTCCTCATGCTGGCGGAACTCGGAGTGCAGGGCTTCCGGTCGATGCGGCCGCGGTTCTGCTCGATCTACGATCCGGCCTTCTGGCGGCACGAGCGGTTCTGGAAGCTCAGCCCCGCCCGCTACCTCGCGTTGTTCGACGGGACTCCGTTCAAACCCTTCCTTCTGCGCTGCCTCGGCGTCCGGATCGGTCGGCGTGTCTTCGACGACGGATGCGCGATCCCCGAACGGTCCTTGGTGAGCATCGGCGACGACTGCGTGCTCAACCTGCACACCGTCGTCCAAGGACATTCGCTCGAAGACGGCCTGTTCAAGTCCGACTACGTCACCATCGGCGCGGGGTGCACGATCGGCACCGGCGCGTTCGTCCACTATGGAGTGACGATGGCGGACGGGGCGATCGCCGAGGCGGACGCGTTCCTGATGAAGGGCACCGCCGCCCCGGCCCGCACTCGCTGGCACGCCAATCCGGCGGTCGAACTCGACACGGCGGAAGAGAGCACCGCGGTGGCAAGGAGACTGTCATGACGCACGCCCCCACGGCGAGGCGGGCGCCGAGGTGATCGCGCGCCACAGGGCCACTGGTTGGTATTATTATACCGGCAAGTGCTAGGGTGCTGGTATAATAATACCACCGGCCACGCGAGGATCCCATGATCGAACTGAAGACGCCCGCCGAGATCGACCGCATGCACGTGACCGGGCGTTTCGTCGCCGAGGTGCTCACCGAGGTCGGCAGCATCGCCGACGTCGGCGTCAACCTGATGGACCTGGAACACCACGTGCGCGGCATGATCCAGCGGCGCGGGGCGGAGTCGTGCTACTGGGACTACGCGCCGTCCTTCGGCAAGGGCCCGTTTCGCAACGTCATCTGCCTGGCGGTCAACGACGCCGTCCTGCACGGCCTGCCCCACGACTACTCGCTGCGCGACGGAGACGTGCTCACCGCGGACCTGGCAGTGAAGATCGACGGCTGGGCGGCCGACTCGGCGCGCACGATCATCGTCGGGACGCCCGCCGAGGAGGACCTGCGGATCATCCACGCCACCGAGGAGGCCTTGGAGGCGGCGATCGAGGTGGCGCGTCCCGGCAACCGGCTGGGTGACATCTCCGCGGCCATCTGGGCGGTCGCCCGCGACTACGGCTATCCGGTGAACACCGAGTTCGGCGGCCACGGCATCGGCCGCACCATGCACGAGGAACTCCACATCCCCAACAAGGGCAAAGCGGGCCGCGGCCTGAAGCTCCAGGCGGGACTGACCGTCGCGCTCGAGCCCTGGTTCGCCCGCACGACGGACAAGATCATCTTCGACGACGACGGCTGGACCATCCGTTCCGCGGACGGTTCACGCACGGCCCACTCCGAACACACGGTGGCCATCACCGAAGACGGGCCCTTGCTGCTCACCCGGCGCGAGCACGAGACGCCCGTCGCCCCTCTGTCCACAAAGGACTCCGGGCGCGTCGAGTGATCTTCGGCACGCGCTTTGCCCTTTCGGGCAGCATCGATGTGCACAACAGGCAGCGTCACGGGCACGAACATCGGTGGCGTCTACAACATGTACTCGAGTGACACTCTGGGATATCGGCAGGGTGTCGGCTTCCCGGCACCGTGACGATCGCCTGAACCGGTGTCGACGGCGGTCGTTTCGGCTCATGCTTGAATCAAGTCATGAGCAATCCGTTGGTCGCGCCGGTCAAGGACTCGACGACTGCGGTGTCGGGCGTGCCGTTGCTGGAAGGCGCGCTCGACCTGAAGTCGGCGATCGAGAGCGGCGACTGGGCTTCGGTCGCCATGGGCGCGGTGGGCACCGCGCTGGACGCGCTGACGGCCGTGATGGACCCGTTCGGCGCGGTTCTCGCCGCCGGTGTGGGCTGGTTGATCGAGCACGTGGGCCCGTTGAAGGAGGCGCTCAACGCGCTCACCGGCAACGCGGACGAGATCGCGGCGCAGGCGGAGACCTGGACGAACATCGCCAAGGAACTCGGGACCGTTTCGATCGAGCTGGTGGATCTGGTCGAGAAGGATCTCGGTAGCTGGACGGGGGAGGCGGCCGACGCGTACCGCGAACAGGCCAAGAACACCTCCACGCTGATCGAGAGCGCGCAGAAGGGGAGCGAGGGCGCGGGCAGCGGGGTGAAGACGGCAGGGGAGGTCGTCGCCGCGGTCCGGACGCTGGTCCGGGACATCATCGCCGAACTCATCGGGCACCTGATCTCCTGGGCGCTGCAGGTGGTGTTCACGCTCGGCATCGGGTTGGCGTGGGTGGTACCGCAGGTGGTGGCGGCGGTGGCGAAGACCGCGTCGAAGATCGCCGGTCTCACCACGAAGCTGGTGAAGGCGCTCAAGGGCCTGGTCCCGTTGTTGAAGAAGGCGGGCGATCTGTTCGACGACGCCGGGAAGGCGTTGAAGAACCTCAAGGGCGGGACGGTCACGCCGTCCGGCAAGCCCAAGGACATCAACGTCAAATCCCCCGAGCCGAAGCCCAAACCCAAACCCGACGAGGAAGGCACCAGCCCCTCTGGCGACCACACCGGCCCATCCGGGGACAAGGGCGGATCCGGCGGGGACAGAGGTGGTTCGGGCGGCGGGGACAGGAACGGCAACACCGGTCCGGCGGGGGACAACGTCACCCCATCGGGGGCGGGGGGCAGCCGTGGCGGCGGAAGCAACGGAAACCCGCCCCCGGCCCGCACCGACCCGCCGCCCAAGCAGTCCGCGCCCGACGAGATGAACCTCTGTGGCGACCCGATCGACATCGCCACCGGCGAGGTCGTGATGGTGCAGGACGATCTGTCGCTGGCCGGACCGCTGCCGATCCGGATCCGCCGCACCCACATGTCGAGCTATCGGTCGGGCACCGGCTTCGGCCGCTCCTGGGCATCGACCGCTGATCTACGGCTGGAGCTCACCGCCGAACACGCCCGGTTCTTTTCCGACGACGGCACGGCGCCGACGTTCCCGTTGCCGGAGCCGGGGCGGCCGACGGAATCGACGGCCGGGCCTTCGCGAGCGCTGCTCGTGGACGAGGCCGGCACCTATCGGCTGGAGACCTGGGATTCCGGGATCACCCTGTACTTCGCTCCGGTCCCGGGTGCGCCGTCACGAGTGCTGCCGGTGACCGCGTTCGAGCTCGGCGAAGACGGGCCGCGGATCGAGGTGGACCACGACGCTGACGGCGCCGGCGCGCGCTGGCGGCATTCCGACGGGCGGGTACTGGAGATCGACCGCGCCCGCGGCCGGATCCAGGCCCTGCGGATGACCGATCCGGTGCATGGCCAGAACGTCTTCGTCATGCGCTATGGCTACGACGACGCGGGCAACCTCACCGAGGTGACCAACTCCTCCGGCCGGGCACTGCGGTTCGACTACGACCCTGACGGCAGGCTGGCGGAATGGCAGGACCGCAACGGGATCTGGTACCGCTACGTCTACGACGCGGCCGGACGCTGTGTGCGCACGGTCGGGGATCGCGGATTCCTCGACTGCACCTTCGAATACGAGCCGAAACGGACGCGCTACACGGATTCCCTCGGCCACGTCACGGTCTTCGAGCTCGACGCCGCGCATCACGTGGTGCGCGAGACGGATCCGCTCGGCGCGACCACCGTCTTCACCTGGGACGAGCGGGACCGGATGCGGTCGAAGACGGATCCGCTCGGCCGGACCACGCGGTTCAGCTACAACGCCGAGGGCGAGATCTCGAAGGTCACCCGGCCCGACGGCAGTGTGGTGCTGGTGAACCGGTCCGACGACGGCGCGGTCGACGGACTGGTGGCCGACGAAGGTGACCACACCCGTTACCGGGCCTACCCGGACGGTCTGGGGCCGGATCCGCGGCAGGATCCGGTCGGGGTTTCCGGCTCGATCAACCTCGAGACCGGCCCGGCATCCGACGACTCCGGGACCGAGGACCACGACCTGTTCGGCAGGCCGCGTTCGGTCCCGCACGGCAGGGGACGGGCCCGGATCGGCTGGACCGTGGAAGGGCTGCGGGCCTGGCGGGTCGGTTCGCTGAGCGAGCGGCAGAGCTGGCGCTACGACAGCGAAGGCAACGAGATCGAACACGTCGACCCGGCGGGGCGCACGACCCGCCGCGAGTACGGCCCATTCGACATGCTGACCGCGGAGATCGATCCGGCGGGTGGGCGCACCCAGTACACCTACGACACCGAGTTGCGGCCGGTCGTGGTGACCAACCCGAACGGGCTGACCTGGGCCTATGAATACGATCCCGCGGGCCGTCTCATCCGGCAGACCGACTTCGACGGCCGAGCGCATACCTACGCCTACGACGCGGCAGGCCAGCTGATCCGGTCCGTCGACCCCGCCGGGCGAGTCACGGAATACGGCTACGACCTGATCGGCAACCTGGTCCGGATCCGCACCGACGACACGGAGACCACCTACGCCTACGACGTGGTCGGCGAGCTGGTCCGTGCGGACGACGGCGAGTCCGTGGTGGAGTTCGAACGGGACGACAACGGCCGGACGGTGCGCACGGTCACCGACGGGCTGGAAGTGGTCTTCGCGTACGACTCCGCGGAGGGGACGATCAGTCGTCGAACCCCTTCCGGCGCAACGAGTGTGTGGTCCTTCGACAAGGAGGAGCGGCCGAGCGCGCTGTCGACCGCCGAGCACGTCGTCGACTACGCCTACGACGCCGAGGGTCGTCCGATCGAGCGGCGCGTCGACCAGGGCGCCCGGTTGCGGCAGCAGTTCGACGCCGACGACCGGATCATCGGCCAGACCCTCACCGACGCGACAGGCGCCGTACTGCGGCACCGCGAGTTCGCCAGGTCGGCCGACGGCGACCTCACCGCGATCCGTGACGCCGCGGGAGGCGAATCCTTCGGACGCGACGCGGCCGGGCGGATCACCACCCACCTGGTCGACAACGTGCGCGAGGACATCGCCTACGACCAGGCGGGCAAGGTCGTGCAGTGGGCCACCACGACCATGGCTTATCCCGAAGCCGGGCCGCGCACGTACGACCTCAACACGATCACCAGCGCCGGAGTGATCCGCTACGAGCACGACGGGAGCGGACGGCGTACCGCCCGGCACGAAGGTGACCGGATCTGGCGGTACGAGTGGGACGCGCGCAACCGGCTGACCGGGCTCACCACGCCGGACGGCCGCCGCTGGCGGTACCGCTACGACCCGCTCGGCCGTCGCACGGCGAAGGAACTGCTCGCCACGGACGGCCGGGTCGTCGAGCAGACGCGTTTCGTCTGGGACGGCAACTCGCTGATCGAGCAGGCGCACACCGGCCCGGCGGGTGCCACGGTCACCACCTGGGAGCGGCGGCCGGACACCGAGGAACCCGTCACCCAGACCGAACACGGCAACGCGCCGGCCCGGTTCCGCGCTTTCGTGAACGACTCCATCGGGACCCCGACCGATCTGCTCGACCCGTTCGGCACGCCGAGCTGGAGCGGCCGCTGGACGCTGTGGGGCTTGCCGTTGACCGGGTTCCCCGGCACGCCGCTGCGGTTCCCCGGCCAGTACCTGGACGCGGAAAGCGGACTGCACTACAACCTACACCGCTACTTCGACCCGGCCACCGCGCGCTACCTCAGCCAGGATCCGCTCGGCCTCCCCGCCGGGCCCGATCCGGCCGGTTACCCGCATGACCCGACCTCGGGTTCGGATCCGCTCGGCCTGGTGTGGTGCGACAAGAAACGCAAGCACGTCGACGGTCCGGACACCAGCGGGACCGGGCACAACGCGGGCAACACCGGTGGCAGCGCGAAACGTCCGCGAACCGAGAACGACAACGCCAATCGCGGCGGCCGCACCAAGAACCAGGCGGGCACCACCGAAGAGGTCCGGGCCACCTACGACAAGAACTCCACTCGCGGGAAGGACTTTGTCAACACGCCTGACCCCAAGCAGGTCACCGACGTGGACGCGCTGAACAAGAACTCGATCATCCGCAACAAGACGGACCAGAACGGCGAGGTGTACGGGGAGAACAACCTGAGCGAGAAGCTGGTGGAGACCCTGGAGAACACCCCGAAGAAGAACCCCAAGCCGGGCGAGAGCCAGTTCCTCAGCGCCGACGAGAAGTGGATCCGCGGCCACCTCGAGAACGGTGACATGGGTGGGCCGGGCAACTCGGACAACATGATCCCGCTGACCCACACCGCGAACATGAACTACAAGAAGCTCGAATCGAGCCTCCAGACCTACGTCGACCTCAAAAACGCCCTGGGGAACCGGGACGCCTCCGACATCGGCATCGACTTCCGGGTCAAGCCCAGCGACGAGGTGAAGTTCCCCAAATCGGACAACGACTTCGAACGCGGCATCCGCGACCACGTCGAGATCAACACCCAGTACACCGGGATCACCCCGGACATCGCCAAACGGCTGATGGACAGCAAGATGGACGTCCCGCTGCCGGATCTGCCCCCGCTGGGGACCAAGTTCGACACCATCAGCGGCAAGTTCACCAAACCCGACGGCACCGAGTGGGTCAAGAACCCGAAGGGCCATGACCTCAGTCAATACCTGTGAGTGCGAGGCGCTCTGGAAAGTTTCGGCCGAAAACTCCGAATACGGCCCGTCACCACGGCGGGGCCGTTAGAGTGAACGGTCGCTGTAGTCATCACCCTAGAGGAGCAGTAGTTCATGATCGCCGAGAGCGCGAACCAGCAGAGCGTGACCTTCCCGCAGGAAGCCACGCCGATCTTCGACCTGGTCGCGAAGATGGTGTCGCGCACGCAGACCGACGACGAGCACGACTTCGACCGCGAAGCCGGTCTGGCGACCACCGCGTAGCTTCCTGCCGAGAGAACGTCAATCAGACGGCGTGCCCGCGTGGACGCGGAGTTCCGCGGCCGTGCGGCGGGCGTGAGCGAGGCCGTCGAGGATCCATTGCGGGGGCTGCCGGTCGTTGGTCGCGATCCGCTCGTAGGCGGCGACCAGCCGTTCCGCGATCTTCAGCCGGGCGTCCGCGGCCGCCGGTTCGGGCCCCGTTTTGGTGTCGCCCTGCTCGGGCGGGATCGTGACCAGGGCGAGGTGTCCGGTCGGTGAAGGGGTCTCTCCCGTCGAGGACCCGGCGGTGGTGTCGGGATGCGGTTCCGAGCCAGACAACCGCCGGACGCGGAAGGACGTCCGCTCGGTGTTGTCCGGCACACCTTCACGGCGGGAGTCCTGTGACGGAAAAGGATCCGCCCGGAATCGCGCGACCGCGGGCCCGTAGCGGGTTCGCACGGACCGTGGTGTCTCCCCGTCGAGTCCGTACGCGACCTCCTGCCAGGTCTTCCCGTCGAGCCTCGCGGCGACCACGGCGGCCTCGACGATCTGCTGCGTCAACCCGACCAGACCGGAGTGATCCGAGGCGGAGTCCGCCCGGGCGGCGTTCGCGGCCAGGTCGGCGAGCTCCGCCGCGAGCGCGGCGAGGACCAGATGCGCCCGGCTGGCCGCGGCCGGGACCGAGTGCCGTGTGGTCACCGCCCACTCCTCGCGGACGGCCGGGGGATCGACAAGAGGCTCGCGGAATCCCGCATGCCGTGACTCACAGGTGTTCTCACCTTTCTCTGATGTGCAGATTTGCATAAATGTGCAATTTTTCGCGCTGAAGAAACGCGGCCGTGCCCTGATCGGGTGTGGTCGCTGCGGTTCCGCGCGGGGTGCGGTTCAGTGGACCGTGTGGTCGGGCACGATCGAGGTCATCCGGACGGCAGGACCTGCGAGAGAGGGATGCCGATGAACAGGCCCCTGTACCAGGCGAAGGCGGAGCTCTTCAAAACGCTGGGCCACCCCGTCCGGATCCGGGTGCTCGAACTGCTCGGCGAGCGCGACCATCACGTCTCGGAGCTGCTCGCCGACCTCGGTATCGAGCCGGCCAACCTGTCCCAGCAGCTCGCGGTGCTGCGCCGGGCCTATCTGGTGGTGCCGCACAAGGAGGGCACGACCGTGTCGTACTCCCTCGCCAGTCCGTCGATCACCGAGCTGCTCGCCGTCGCGCGCGGGATTCTGACCGGGGTCATCACCGGCAGGCTGGAGTTGCTCGACGATCTGCGGAATTCGGCGGATTCTCCCGGAGACGTGAATTCATTGGAAATCGGCTGAAGGCGCGCACGTACGCGGTCGTCATCGATTTTCCTGAGCGGCATCGGTGTTGTTCTCGGTCAATTCGGAATTATCCTCGCCGCCGCGGGGGAGTCCGCCATCACCGGCGGCCGCCCTTCTCGTTTCCTCGACCAGGGAGTCGAAGATGGGGGTCCCGCACAGTTCCACATGGTCCTCCGTCAGAACGGTTCTCGTGCCGGGGTCATCTTGCCCTGGAGTGGGTTCTTCGATCCAGTTCCGCCAGGCAATGCACTCGATTGAGCTCACCCTCTGGGGTGAGCTATTCGTCGATGCGAAAAGCAAGTGTAGGGCATGGCTCTTTCCGAGCTCGCACGGCATCGCCGGTTCGCGGAAATAATGATTCCGCTTTCCGGCAGGGCGCGGGAAAAGGTTTTCTCAGTGGACAGCCGCACTGCCGGAGAACTCGACCCGGTAGCGGGTCGGTGTGGTGCCCAGCGCGGCGGCGAAGTGCTCGCGAAGACGGGCGGGCGTCCCGAAGCCGGACTGCGCGGCGATGGCGTCGATGCCGAGCACGGTCGTTTCGAGAAGGTGCCTGGCCCGCGCGAGGCGTTGTGCGACAAGCCAGTTGTGGACGGTGGTCCCGGTGCGGGCACGGAACGAGCGGGTGAAGGTGCTCCGGCTCAGATGCGCACGGGCGGCGAGCCCGTCGATGGTGTGCGGTACGTCCAACCGGGACTGCGCCCAGCTCATCACCTGGGTCAGCGGATCGTTGTCCGGCGCGGGAACGGGAAGCTCGATGAACTGGGCCTGGCCGCCGGGGCGATGGGGCGCGGCGACGATCCGGCGGGCGACGCCGTTCGCGACGACCTGACCGGCCGTGCGGGCGAGCAGGTGAAGACAGGTGTCGATTCCGGCGGTCGCACCCGCGCCGGTCACGACGTCGCCTTCGTCGACGTACAGCTCTTCGGGGCGCAGCTCCACGGCTGGGAAGCGCCTCCGGAACGTTCCGACCCATTTCCAGTGGGTGGTCGCTGCGCGCCCGTCGAGGATGCCTGCGTCGGCGAGCGCGAAGACTCCCAAGCAGAGTCCGACGACAAGCGCTCCGCGTTCGTGAGCGGCGCGCAAAGCGGCGGCGACGGGCGAAGGTGTCGGGGCTTCCGGGTCGGACCACCACGGCACGACGACGATGTCGGCCCTCGTGAGCGCGTCAAGGCCTGCGGGCACGTCGATCGCGTAACCGCCGCTCGTGGCGAGACGACCCGGCTCGACGGCGACGACCGTGATCGGCCACGGCTCCATGTCGCCCGCCGGAGTCTCAGGTCCCCACACCAGGGATGGCACGGCGAGATGGAACGGGCTGACCCCCTCGAACGCCAGGACGGCCACCTGTGGAGCACTCATCGATCTCTCTCCTCGCAGATGTCGGCCGATCTCGACCACAGCCGACCCGAATCCGTATCCCAGTATCGGATCGGGTCAGCCACGATGGTAACCGTACCGACGGAAAGCGAAGGAAACACGATGACCAGCACCACTCTCCGCGAGATCAGCACCCTGCCGACGACTCCCGCGACGCTCTCGGACGCGACGGTGATCCTCGTCGACTACCAGAACACCTACACGCGCGGCGTGATGGAACTCGACGGCTGGGAAGCGGCGCTCGACGAGGCGGCCACCCTGCTGGCGCGCGCCCGTGCCGAGGGCGCGACGGTCATTCACGTCAAGCACGACGGCGGCGAGGGCAGCCCGTACGACCTTCAGCAGGACATCGGCCAGATCCACGAACGGGTCGCGCCCGCGCCGGGCGAGGAGGTCGTGGTGAAGACCGCGCCGAACTCGTTCGTCGGCACCCCGCTGGGAGAATTGGTCGACGCGGCCGGACACCAGAACGTCGTCGTGGCCGGGTTCATGACCCATATGTGTGTCACGTTCACCGCGGAAGGCGCGTTCCTGCGTGGAAACGCCCCGACCGTGGTGGCGGCCGCCTGTGCGACGCGCGCGCTCCCGTCCGCCGTCGGCCCGGTGACCGCCGCGGAGCAGCATCGTTCCGCCCTCGCCACGATCGGTGATCTCTATGCCGTCGTGGTCGGTTCTTCGGCCGACCTAGCGCCCAGGTCCTGCGAGGCGGGGCACTCACGTGGATCATGAAGGACAGTCCCGCCGCCGGAGTATCGAAGGGGTCCTGATGGCCAAGCCCAACGTCGCCGAGCAGTTCGTCCAAGTCCTGGTGCAGGCCGGGGTGGAGCGGATCTACGGCGTGGTCGGAGACAGCCTCAACCCCGTCGTCGACGCCATCCGCCGCACCCCGGGCATCGAGTGGGTGCACGTACGGAACGAGGAGGCCGGCGCGTTCGCCGCGGCCGCCGAGGCCCAGCTGACCGGAAAGCTCGCGGTGTGCGCCGGCAGCTGCGGTCCCGGCAACACGCATCTGGTGCAGGGTCTTTACGACGCGCACCGCACCGGTGCCCCGGTTCTCGCGCTCGCCTCGCATATCCCGTCCGCCCAGATCGGGACCGGGTTCTTCCAGGAGACCCATCCCGAACGGCTGTTCGTCGACTGCAGCGGCTACTGCGAGCAGATCAGCAGGCCCGCTCAAATGCCCAGGGTGCTGCGGATCGCCATGCAGCACGCGTTGTCCCGCGGCGAGGTGTCGGTGCTCGTGCTGCCCGGCGACGTCGCGCACCTCGAGGCCGCGGCGCCCACCGGGAGCGGCGTGCCGGTCACCGAACACGGGACGGTCATGCCGCCCGAATCCCAAGTGGCACGGCTCGCCGAGTTGATCAACGAGGCCGAAACCGTCACGGTGTTCGCCGGCGCCGGGGTGCGCGGCGCCCACGCCGAGGTGATGGAACTGGCCGAGACCGTCCAAGCACCGGTCGGCCACAGCCTGCGCGGCAAGGAGTGGATCCAGTACGACAACCCCTACGACGTCGGAATGAGCGGGCTGCTCGGCTACGGCGCCTGCTATCGGGCCATGCACGGCGCCGATCTGCTGCTCCTGCTTGGCACCGATTTCCCTTACGATTCCTTCCTTCCCCAGGCCCGGACCGTACAGGTCGACCACGACGCGACCCGGCTCGGCCGTCGCACCCCGCTGGAACTGGCGGTGCACGGCGACGTACGGGAGACGCTGCGAGCCGTGCGGCCGCTCCTGCGACGCAAGACCGATCGGACCTTCCTGGACCGCATGCTGCGTGAGCACTGCAAAACGCTGGAGCAGGTCGTGGACGCCTACACCCGCAACGTCGAACGGCACGTCCCCATCCACCCGGAGTTCGCCGCGGATCTGCTGGACGAACTCGCCGCGGACGACGCGATCTTCACCGTGGACACCGGCATGTGCAATGTGTGGGCGGCCCGGTACCTCACACCCAACGGGCGGCGCCGGGTCATCGGGTCGTTCCTGCACGGCACCATGGCCAACGCGCTGCCGCACGCCATCGGCGCACAGTTCGCCTACCCGGGACGTCAGGTCGTGTCGATGTCCGGCGACGGTGGGCTCGGCATGCTGCTCGGCGAACTGCTCACCGTGGCCTTGCACGACCTTCCGGTCAAGATCGTGACGTTCAACAACTCCTCACTGGGCATGGTGAAACTGGAGATGCTGGTCGACGGCCTGCCCGACTATCAGACCGACCACCGGCCGGTCGACTTCGCCGCCATCGCCAGTGGCGCCGGTCTGCGAGCCGAGCGGGTGACCGACCCGAACCGGCTGCGCGCGGCTCTCAAGGAGGCGCTGAGCCACGATGGCCCCGCACTGGTGGACGTCGTGACCGACCCGAACGCGCTGTCCGTCCCGCCGCACATCACCGCCGGGCAGCTCGGCGGATTCGCGTTGGCCGCGAGCAAGGTCGTCCTCGAAGGCGGTGTCGGCCGGATGATCGACCTGGCCCGCGCGAACCTCCGCAACATCCCTCGGCCCTGAGCGGACACAGGTGCGTCCTATGTGGACGGTCGGCGGGCCGCCAGAAGTCCGTGAAGGCCTCCTTGAGGGACCCAGAGTCCCTCAAGGAGGCCTTCACGGACCTTCGGCAGCCGACCCGGCGCGTCAGGTTTGCTGCTTTCAGTAGCCTGAATTGGCCTCGTGAACCGCGCAAATCAGGCACCGGCCCCTCGAAAGGGTCTCTTGTGGACAGGGGAAAAGATGAGCAGCGTCAGGATCGGTCGGTGCCCATCCCGCGCCACAGCAGATCGAGGAGGCTCGCGACGTCGCGCCGCCACTCACCGTTCGGGTCGAGGTACAGCAGGCCGCCCAGTCCACGCAGGACGGTCTCGGGCTTCAGATCCGGGCGGACGGTGCCGGCGTCGATATTCGCCTGCAACAGCTTGAAGACCGCGCCGACCATGGCCTCGTAGGCCCCCGCGGGCAGCTCGCCGCGCGAAGCCGTCGCGGCGCGAAGGGCGTCGGCGAGCCCGCGTTTGGTCATCATGTAGTGCGCAAGGTGGTCGGTGGTCCACGTCCGGAAAGCCTGCTCTGGTGGGAACTTCTCGAGCAGGCTCGGCACGATGTCGACGAGCTGGCGTACTTCGCGCTGGTAGACCGCCAGGATGAGGGCTTCCGGGGTGGGGAAATGCCGGTACACCGTGCCGACACCGACCTCGGCCTGTTTCGCGATGGCGTTGAACGAGACCTCACCCGAGCCTGCCAGTGACTTCGCCGCGGTGGCGAGGATGCGCTCGTGGTTGCGCCGGGTGTCCGCGCGCCGGGGGTTGACCGATCCCGTCGTCATCTTCCCTCCCGTCCGCCGATCCCGTTCTCCGGTGAAATGTAGCCGAGGAACCCGGGCGACCTGGAGTGACTCCAGGGGGAGCATCGACATTGCCAAGCGGATTGTAATCCGCTAACTTGAAAATCGAAGCGGATGAATATCCGTTTCGGTTCGCGAACAGTCTCCCACCACCTCAACCTACGCCGTCGGGCCCGTGCCCGGACGATCTGCGGAAAGAGATCCAGTGGACATCTCACTCGAAGTCAACGGCAGGACGGAACACCTGAGTCTCGATCCCGGGGTGACCCTGCTGGACGCGCTGCGGGAGCGGCTCGCCGTCACAGGGCCGAAGAAAGGCTGTGACAGGGGGCAGTGCGGCGCCTGCACGGTGCACGTCGGCGGACGACCGGTGCTGTCCTGCCTCACCTTGGCCGCCACCGTGAAGCAGCCGGTGACCACGGTCGAAGGACTGTCCACGGAGGATCGGCTGCATCCGGTCCAGCAGGCGTTCGTCGACCGTGACGCCCTCCAGTGCGGATTCTGCACGTCGGGGCAGATCATGTCGGCGGTCGCCGCCGTCGAGCAGGACGTCGAGGACGTCCGTGAGTTCATGTCCGGCAACCTCTGCCGGTGCGCGGCGTACCCGAACATCATCGCGGCCGTCGAGCAGGCAAGGAGGGCCGATGCGTCCCTTTGAGCTGCTCGCACCCGAGACTGTCGAGGCCGCGGTCTCCTCGCCCGGCACCTTCCTGGCGGGCGGGACCACTCTCGTCGACCTGATGAAACTCAATGTCCTGACCCCACAACAGGTCCTGGACATCAACGCGGTGCCGCTGCGGGGTATCGACACCTCCGACGGGCTCCGGTTCGGCGCGCTGGAGCGAATGGGCGACATCGCCGCGCACCCCGGGGTGTATCCGGCGATCTCCCGGGCGCTGCTGCTCAGCGCCTCCCAGCAGATCCGGAACATGGCGAGTATCGGCGGAAACCTCATGCAGCGCACCCGCTGCTCGTACTTCCGGGACGTCGCCATGCCGTGCAACCGGCGGGTACCCGGCAGCGGCTGCCCGGCGATCTCGGGCGCCAACCGGATGCACGCGGTGCTGGGCACGAGCGATTCGTGCGTGGCGACGCACGCCAGCGACGTGGCCGTCGCACTGGTCGCCCTCGACGCGCGGCTCCGGCTGGTCAGCGCGACGGGAACCCGCACCGTCGAACTGGCTTCCTTCTACCGCCTGCCCGGTGACACCCCGGAAGTGGAGACCGATCTCCAGCCCGGCGAACTGATCGCGGAAGTCTTGGTCCCACGGTTGGATTGGGCATCGAACTCCACATACGTCAAGGTTCGGGACAGGCAGTCCTACGAGTTCGCGCTGTGCTCGGCCGCGGTCGCGCTACGGGTCGAAGGCTCGCGCATCGTCGACGCCCGGGTCGCGGCCGGCGGGGTGGCGACCGTGCCTTGGCGGCTGCCCGCGGTCGAGGCGGCTTTGCGCGGCGCGCCCGCGACGGTCTCGGCCTTCGAAGACGCCGCCGCGCTGGCCGCCGAGGGCGCGCGCCCGTTGGCCGCGAACGGGTTCAAGACGTCGTTGTTGCGGCGGACCATCGTCCGCGCACTGCTCGAACTGACCGAGGGGAGCCGCTGATGACCAGCCGGGTGGACGGACCGCTGAAGGTCACCGGCCGGGCCGAGTACGGGGCGGATCACACCTTCCCCGGGCTGGTCCACGGGTACGTCGTGCTCAGCACGATCGCTCACGGCGAGATCGACGCGATGGACGTCACGGCGGCGAAAGCTGCTCCGGGCGTGATCGGTGTGTACACGCCGTTCGATCCGCTGGAACTGCGCACCCCGGCCACACAGTTCATGGGTGAGACCTGGGTTCCTCTGCAGGACAAGGAAGTCGCCTACTACGGCCAGCCGATCGGCTTCGTGGTCGCCGAGACCTACGAGCAGGCTCGGGACGCGGCGATGCTGGTCGAGGTCTCCTACCTGCCGAGGCCCGCGCTGACTTCGTTGCAGGACGGCCTGGCTTCGGCGGAAGACGCGCCTCCCGGTAGGGACGGCGGACCATCCACGCTCGCCATCCTCGCTCCCGGCGTCGAGTCCATCGAGGACGCGCTCACCGCGAGCCCGGTGGTCGTCGAAGCCACGTACTCCACCGCGCCCCAGACCCACGCCGCGTTGGAACCGCATTCCGCGGTCGCGGTGTGGGGGCCCGACGGCCTGACGGTCCACAGCGGCAACCAGGGATCCAACCTCCAAGCGGCGGAGCTGGCGATGGCGCTGGGCACGGAGCCGTCCGAGGTACACGCGGTGAACCCGTTCGTGGGCGGTGCGTTCGGCGGCAAGGGCCGCACGTCCACCCCGGCGTTCCTGGCCGCGGCGGCGGCCAGGGTCCTCGGCAGGCCGGTGAAAGCCGCGCTCAGCCGGGAACAGGTCTTCACCGCGACCGCGGGCCGTGCCGCGACGGTGCAGAAGATCGCCCTCGGCGCGGAACACGACGGCACGCTCAACGCCCTGCGTCACGACTCGTGGTGCAGCACGCCGCAGGACCGGTCGTTCGTCGAGCCGACGTCACACGGCACCTCGCGCGAGTGGTACGCCACCCGGAACCTGGCCATCAGCCAGAAGATCGTGCCGTTGAACATCCCGCCGACCACCTTCATGCGGGCGCCGGGCGAGGCGCCCGGGTCTTTCGCGCTGGAGAGCGCGATCGACGAGCTCGCGGTCGCGCTGCGCATGGACCCCATCGAGCTGCGTCAGCGGAACAACTCGACCGCTCCACCCGGCAAGGACCTGCAGTGGTCGAGCAAACACCTCGACGAATGCTTCCGCATCGGCGCGACGCGGTTCGGCTGGGCGGATCGCACGCCCCAAGGACGGGCCGACGGAGACTGGCTCGTTGGCATGGGAACGGCCACCGCCATGTTCCCCGCCTTGCGGTTCCCGGCGACGGTCGAGATCACCTTGCTGCCCGACGACACGGCCGTCGTCGCGACCAGCGGAGCGGACCCGGGGACGGGCTTGCTGACCGTGCTCTCCCTGGTGGGCGGGGAATCGCTGGACATCTCGCCGGATCGGGTGACGCCGCGGCTCGGTGATTCGAAGCTGCCGCCAGGGGGCATGTCCGGCGGCTCGACGGCCACCGCGAGTGCGGGGACGGCCATCATGATCGCCGCAGCCAAGGCGATCGACGAACTGCTGGCACTGGCGTCGGCCCCCGGCGCACCGTTCGACGGCATGGACGTGTCCTATGCGGACGGCCAGGTGCTGGCCGGAGACCGGACGATGACCTTCGGCGAGCTGTTGCGGGCACTGAAGCGCACCTCGCTGTCGGTGACCGGTTCCTCGGCGCCCGGCGAAGAGCTGACGAAACATTCGTTCAGCTCCTTCGGCGCCCAGTTCTGCGAAGTGCGTGTGCACAAGTGGACGCGCGAGATCCGGGTGTCCCGCATGCTCGGCGTGTTCGATTCCGGCCGCATCATCAACCCGGCGGCGGCGCGCAGCCAGATCATCGGAGGAATGATCTGGGGTGTGTCGGCCGCTCTGCACGAGGGGCTGGAGGTCGAGGACAACGGACGCTTCGCCAACGGTGACCTCGCGAGCTACCTGATTCCGGTGAACGCGGACATCCCGGAGGTCGACGTCCACTTCGTCGAGTACCCGGACACGTTGCACAACTCGGTCGGCGCGAAAGGGCTGGGCGAGATCGGCATCGTCGGAATGGCGGCGGCGGTCGCGAACGCCGTCCACAACGCCACTGGAATCCGGGTCCGGCACATCCCCATCCTGATCGAGGACCTCATCGACGAGGCGTAGGCGGGTGTGGAGATTCAGGACACGTGCGGTCCCGGATCTCCACACCCGGCATCCTGGGCTTGGTCGGGTTCACGTTGCCCGGCCGAGGCATGCTCGAGCGAGCAGATCGGCGATCGCCCAATCCTGCATGGCCACCCCGACACTCTTGAAGACCGTCCGGCCGGATCGCTTCGGGATCCCGTCGGTGAGCGCGGTGCCGAGCTCGATGAGGTCGTCCTCGGTGATGGCACCCGCCTCGAGTGCGTGGATGATCTCCCCGGACTCCTCGATGACGGCGTCTCGTTCGTCGATGACGACGGTCGCTCCGGCGAGCAGCTCGTCCGGGAGTTCTCGCATGGTGGGGCGGAAGGCGCCGATGGCGTTGACGTGGGCGTGGTCGGACGGCGACAGATGTGAGAACAGTGGCGTGGTGGACGTCGTGGCACAGCAGACGATGTCGGCATCGCGAACCGCCTCATCGACGTCGGTCTCGACATGGACGGTGTCGAGGCGCAGCTCCTCGCCGAGGACCTTCGCGAGCGCGCGGGCGCGTTCGGGGCCGCGGGCGACGATCTTGAGCTCGGTCAGCGGCCGGACGGCGTGCACCGCGCGGATCTGATCGGCCGCCTGCCCGCCGGCGCCGATGAGGGTGCACGTCTTCGCGTCCGGCGGAGCCAGCAGGTCGGTCGCGACACCGACGACGGCACCGGTGCGGATGCGGGTCACTTCGGTGGCGTCGGCGACGAGATGACGGCCATGGCCGAGTTCGCTCCAGACGACGGTCCCGACGATGGCAGGTACGCGCCCGTCGAAGTCGAGGCTCAGAGTCTTGATCATCGCCGAGGCGGTCGGCCGGTGGTGCGTGGACATCACGAGGAATCCGCCGTCGCGCAGCACGGTCCGCGTCGGCATCTCGAACTCGCCACGTCGCAGCGCGAGAAATCCGTTCCGTACCGCGTCGATCGCGGCGGGCATGGACACGGCCGAACGGATCTCCTCCGGGCCGAGGGTGACGACGTCCATGAATCCTCCTGATTCCCCTCAGCGCAGTACGAAGCCCGGAACCAGGTCGTCGTCGGGATCCACGACGAACCGGTGGTGGCCGGTGGAGAACGCGCGGCCCGTCACCACGGCCATCACCGCGTTCCGCCCGGCGACTTCGGTCGTGTCCGCGATCCGGGCGGACCAGGTCGAACCGACGATCGACGAATGGATGAGTGCGCGATCCGCCGCCAGCCGCCCGGACGCGTGCAGCGCCGCGACACGGGAGGCGGTCCCCGAACCACAAGGTGACCTGTCCACCTGACCATCGGCGAAGACGGTCACGTTGCGCTGACGGACGTTGCCGCCTTCGTCGTCGCCGAGATCGTCGAAGAAGATCACGCCGTAAACTCCGCTGAGTCTCGGGTCGAGCGGGTGCTCGGCGTACGCGCTCGTGTTGAGCTCGTTCTTGATCTTCCGTCCCAGACCGATCAGTTCGGGTAGCGAGGCCTTGTCGACGGAGAGACCGAAGTCCGCCGCGGCCACGTGGGCGTACATCGCGCCGCCGAACGCGATCACGCAAGTGGTGGAGCCGCGCGACGTCTCCACCACGACGTCCTCATGAAGGAGATAGCCGGCGACGCTGACGAAGTCGACCGCGGTGAGCTTGGAGCCCGTCGTGGCCACCCGCGCGGTCACTCGTCCGGAGGGCACGTCGATGACCACATCGGTGACACCGCTGGGGTCTGTGGGCACCAGCCCGGTCTGGACCGCCCAGGTGCCCAGGCACATCGTGCCGTGGCCGCACGCGGCGGAGAAGCCGTCCTTATGCCAGAAGAGAACGCCGAAATGGGCGCCCGGATCGTCCGGTGCCACGACGAAACCGCCGTACATGTCGGCGTGCCCGCGTGGCTCGGAGCAGAGCAGTTGCCGCAGTCCGTCGACTTCGGGGTCGACCGCGGCCGCGACACGCTTTTCGGCGACCGTCGCCCCGGCTGGTTCCGTTGTCTCGGTGACGATCCTGAACGGTTCGCCACCGCAGTGGTAATCCACCGCGTCGATCCCGTCGCTGGTCATGGTGAAGCAACGTAACATGTGACATTGTACTGACACAACGCCTGGTGAAAGGGAACGAGGATGGCTGGGGACGAACGTTCGATCACGGGGCTGCCCTTGATCGGCGGCCGTCGCAACCTTCGCGACGAGGTCATCGAAACCCTTCGCGGTGCCGTGATCTCGGGGGAGATGCGTCCCGGTGTCGTCTACTCCGCGCCCACGCTGGCCGAACGGTTCGGCGTGTCCGCGACACCGGTGCGCGAGGCGATGCTCGACCTCGTCAAGGAAGGTCTCATGGAAACCATGCGTAACAAGGGTTTCCGTGTCACTGAGCCCACCGAACACGAACTCGACGACGTCACCGAGCTGCGTGCCCTGATCGAAGTCCCCACCGTGCGCCGCATCGCCGAGGCGGGGGGCGACGCAGACGCGCTCAAGCGACTTCGTGAACTCGCGGCCGGGATCGAGCGGGCTTCCGTCGACCACGACCTCATCGATCACGTCAGGTTCGACATGGAGTTCCATCTCGCGCTGCTCGGCCTGGCCGGTAACGAACACCTCGTTGAAATCGTCCGGTCGCTGCGTGCCCGATCACGGATCTACGGTCTCAAGGTCCTGGCCGAACGCGGGCAACTCGTTTCCTCGGCGCGCGAACACGCGGAACTCGTCGACCTCATCGAGGCTCGAGACGCCGATGGCGCCGAGGCGCTCATGCGGCGTCATATCGGGCATGTCCGCGGTATCTGGGCGGCCGAGCCGTAACCATCGGAATCGACAGCGTCCGACTCTGCACCGTCTCGGGTCCACACAGGACGATTCAGCGCGGACCCGAGGCCATGACGCGGGCGTCGTCGAGGACCAGCGGTCGCCACTCGGCGGCGCCGGTTCGGCCGTGCCCTGGGTCGACACCGGTGAACACACGCCCTCCGACCCGCACCCGAACATGGCGGGCGTGCCAATCGACCGCCGCACGTTGCCGGACCCGTCCGGCACACCGCCAGATTCGGTCGGCGAACCGCACGACCGTGGAGTGCCCGTGGATCTGGCCGAAGGGGACGACGCCGCGATAGCCCATCCAGGGTTCGTGCAGCGCCGCACCCGATTCGGCCCACAAGGGACCGGCCCCTTCACCCCTCTCCCAGATCAAGTCCGGGCGGTCGTTGAGCAACTCCGCGGCCTCGGTCGCCGAGGTCGGTTCTCCCAAGCGTTGCCAAGCGGCGAGCGTCAAACCCGCGTGCGTGACCAATAGTTCTTCGCCCTCGGCGGTGCGTACAGCCTCGGCCACTCGCAGTCGTCCATCGGCCCACCAATCTCGTAGGCGGGTCACGTCGTCGTCCGCGAGAGGCTCGCGCCAGAAGACGTTTTCACCGGGCAGGTATTGCGTCTCGTGGTTTCCGGCGAGCTGGATCCAATGCCGCTCGTGCAGCAGATCCGCCACGATGTCGAGCACCCCCGCGCTGTCCGGGCCGCGATCGACGAGGTCGCCGACCTGGATCACGGTGAGATCGGGCGGAAGTCCTTCTTCGGTGGCGCCGAGCCAGGTCAAGGCTCGGCGCAGCTGATCCGGATGCCCGCCGACATCGCCGATGATGGCGACCTTTCCCATGCCCACCCCCAAGACAGCCGTCAGAAACCAGCGTACGGACTCTTAGGGCGGTCTCGTTTGCGATGATCGGCTGGAACGGGAACACCCTCGTCTCCACGACGTCGTTCGTGGAGACGAGGGTGAGATCCTGTCCATGGCGGTCGATGTCGGCTTGTGTGCCGGAGTGAAATTGACGCCTCACTATGCCGTGGGCTTCGACGGTCTGGTCGAGTCATTCGCCGGGATGGCGAGCGGGTATACGAGTCCCTCGAGCACGACCTCCGGTTCCAACGTTCCGTGAAGGGGTCCTTCATGTACTTCAAGCAGGCAAAGGTGGGCCTCGCTCGGGAGGGTCGCCTGCTCCAGCGTGGCGCTCGCGAGCTTTCTGTCGTGAGACGAGGGCGCCGCAGGTTGCGAGTAGGTGCCTGAGCAAGGGCCGCCAGACCACGCTTCCTTGGCCCAGTGTTGTTCGCTGGGCATGGCGAGGGGCCCGTCGCCGGTGTGGCTGGCGGGCTCCTCGGGTCAGACGTGGTGGAGGGTGTTGCGCCGGGGTTTCTGTAGCGGATCTCGGTATTGGGGTGGGATGAACTCCGGTAACCCATCGCCCGCCATCCGGACTTCCCAATCACCGTGATGGATCAGCCGGTGATGAAAACCGCACAGCAACACCAGATTCCGGAGATCCGTCGGACCTCCGTCTGCCCAGTGATGAATGTGGTGAGCGTGGCAGTTCTTCGGCCGCCGATGACACCCAGGGAACGCGCAGCCCCCATCACGGATGTTCAACGCACGCCGCTGGCCGGGAGTGACGAACCGTCGCAACCGCCCCACATCCAGCGGTTCACCAGCGGCACTCATCACGACCGGCAACATCAAACAGTCGCAGGCCGCCAACCGGGCCTCGCGAGCCGTCATGGTCCCGACAAAGTCCAAGCAGGCGGTGCCGAGGCCGGATTTGAGTGCGTCGAGTCCGATGGCGACATGCAGCAGGGTGCGGTAGCCGCTGGTCCCGGGCTGGTCGGGGCAGGCGATCGCCAGGTCGAGGATGTCGACCCACGCATCACCCATGCGTTCGCATTTCATCCGGAGATCGGCTTGGCCGAACTCGTCCACCGGCCGCGGCGCCGCATACGCCTCCAAAGCCGCCGCGGTGCGAGCACCGGTCTCGTCATCGAGAAGACCAGTCAGCTTCCAGAACCCGTCCTTGCGGCGCTCCAGCGTGATCTCCCGGCGCGGCTCAGTAGGTTCGGGGTCTTTCGGTTCGTTACCGTCGGGGTCGAGCCAGGCGAGCAGGTTCTGCTCGGCGTCGGCGAGCTGGCGAGGTCCGGCGTCGCGGGCGAGGTTGGCGAGGATCTTCTCCGCACTCACCCGATCCTCAACTGAAGTATCGGCTGGGAGCTTCTTCAGGATCTCCAGGATCTGGTCGATCCGCTCGTCCCCGACCAGCCCCTCGGCGGCGACAGCGGCGGTGGCGGGCGCGACAGCAGGAACTTCGGTGCCGTCCAAAGCACGCGTGGGGTTCAGGGCGATGGCCCGGTTCACCACCGCACGCGCCTCACCGACCGACAATCCCGCTATATCGGCGAACCAGTTCGCCGTGCGGCCATACCCGTATAAGTCTTTGACGCCACGAGACTCGATCTCCGCCAAGAATTGCCCCAGTCCGGCGGTGGCCATCCTGATCACCTGCAACGACTGCTGCACGCCGTGGGCAAGCTCCAGCTTGCCAGCGCGCCACAGTTCCTGCGGTAACTCGGGAAGGAAGGGCTCGGACACCCCTCAAGAATACCGCAAAACAATCGAACAGGCGTTCGTAATTTTAAGCAACAATGAAATCGAACGAACAACACTGAAGGGTGATTATGTAGCGAGCCTTTTTCATCCTGGTAGTGGGGTGGGTGTGTTGGGGCTGTGAACGTGGCGAAGCTCCCGGTAGATGGATCGTCGACCAAGGTCAACCCAGGAGCCACCAGGAGCTTCGCGTGCTGTTCTATCCCTCGGCGATCGACTTGTCCACCACCACGCTGCGGTATGTCGTCAAGGTCATCCGTGATCACCTGAAGCGGATCGGATCGCCCTGGCGGCGGCTGAAGCCGCATCAGCAGGCGTTGCTGGTGCTGGCGCAGCTGCGCAACGGTGACACCTACGCCCGGCTCGCGGCAGGGTTCGGTATCGGCGTGGCCACCGCGTTCCGGTATGTCCGCGAAACCACCGAACTGCTCGCTGCCTCTGCACCCACGCTGACCAGTGCGTTATGGCAACTCGCGTGGAGCCACAACAACTACGGCATCCTCGACGGCACGGTGATCCGGATCGACCGGATCGCCGCGAACAAGCCCTACTACTCCGGCAAACACCGCTACCACGGCATCAACCTGCAAGGCTTAACCGATCCCTACGGGCGGCTGCTGTGGATCTCAGAAGGGCTACCCGGCGTCATCAACGACACCGCCGCCGCCCGCCACCACGCAATTCCCGACCTCGCCGGCCATCACCACATCACCGAGGACGTGCTCACCCCCTACAAAGGACGCAAACACCTACCCCAGCACTACCTCGACGCCAACACCGAACACTCCCGCATCCGCTGCCGCGGCGAACGCGGCTTCGCCACCCTCAAAAACTGGGCCGTCCTCCACCGCGCCCGCTGCAGCACCGACCGCGTCACCACCCTCGCCAAAGCCATCCTCACCCTCGAACACCAAGGAAGAAAAAGGCTCAGCGAAACAGTGATTACTCGAAGGCAAGTAGGAACCGCGAGCCCAGACATCGCCGAATCGTCAGTGAGCGTCCTCCCGGTGGCGGCTGTAAGGCTTGGCGTCGAGAAGCGTGACGCCCACGGCCCCGCCGCTGGGAACGCGATACTCCCGCCGGTCGCCCGGCTTCGCGCCGTGCAGTGCGCGGCCGAGCGGGGAATCGGGGGAGTAGACCTCGAGAGCGCCGTGTCCTGCCTCGTCGCGAGTGCCGAGCAGGAAGGTTTCGGTGTCGCCGTCGTCGTACTCGACTGTGAGCACCATGCCGGGCTCGGCGACGCCGTCGTCGGGAGGGTCTTGTCCGACGACGGCGCCGCGCAGCATGTCCTCGATCTGCCGGATCCGTGCCTGCCGGTGGAGGAGGTGCTCGATCTCGTCGTCGGTGCCGGGGCGCCGCAACGTCGCGAGCTCGCGCACCAGGCGTGCGTGCGCTTCCGGGGTGAGCCATGGGCCTGACGAGACGATGGTCATGAGGATGATCGCCTTTCGATCGTTACGTCTGTGAGGGCCGGGCGCGGAAAGGACCCGGCCCCCACAGACCTTCGGTGAGTCCCGCGTCGGTCAGCGGGTCTCTGGCTTGTCGTGCCGCCGCTGGAAGGCTCCCGCGTCGGTGGCGAACCCGATCGCGGCCTTCAGCAGAAGGTCCTTCTCGGTGCGCAGCAGGGCGTTCTCGGCGCGGAGCCGGTCCACTTCGGACTGTTCGGCCGGTGGGGTCTCGTTGTCTGGAAGCATCGTCATCCGAAATCAGCGAAGGGGATCGAAGGGGCGCAGGGCCTCGGGCTGCTTCCCAGTGGCGATGTGCTCGGCCAGGAGGCGTCCGGTGATCGGGCCGTGGGTCAGTCCCCACATCCCGTGCCCGCCCGCGACATAGAGGCCGGGTGTGCTCGTCGCGCCGATCACGTGCCGCCCGTCGGTGGTGACCGGGCGGGAGCCGACCCATTCGTCGGTGCGCCGGTCCCAGTCCAGGCCGGTGAGGAACGGTCGCGCCGAGGCGATGATCGCGTCGATCCGGGCGGGATCCAGTGGTGCGTCCGGTTTCCGGAACTCCATCGTCCCGGCCACGCGGAGGCCGCCCCGGTATGGCGTGCACGCCACGCGGATGTCGGGCAGGTAAAGCGGCCCGGGCACGGGACGGTCGGTCGGCACGGTGAAGGAGTAGCCGCGTCCGGCGCGCACGGGGACCTTGACTCCCCACTTCCGCCCCAGGTCACCCAGCCAGGCCCCGGTCGCCAGCACGACCGCGTTGGCGTTCACCGTCTGGCCCGTCTTGGAGCGCACGCTCAGCGCGTGGCGGTGTGCGCGCAGGGACGCGACTTCGAACCGGTGACGGATCGTGCCACCCCTGCCGACCACCGCTCGTGCCAGCGACTCGACGAATCGGCCCGGGTCCACGTAGCGCTGCCCGTCGATCCGGACACCGGCGCCGAGCCTCGCCGTGGCCTGGGGGAATCGCTCGGCGAGGTCGGCCGCGGTGAGCCGGGTGTAGGAGATGTCCTGTCCGGTCTCGCCGATGTGCCGCAGTTCGGTGATCAGCCCCGCGGCCTGGTCGGCGGTCTCGAACGCCGCGGTGATCGGCGCTTCGATGGTCGGCGCGTCCACCCCGTTCGCGGTGAGGACGTCGAAGGCCTCGAGGCATTCCTCGTTCAGTGGTGAGTTCGCCTCGACAGCGCGAGTCCACGAGCGCCCGGTGCAGTTCGCGGCGAAGCGGGCGAGGAACGACCAAAGCCGAGGATCGGGGGACGGCGGAACGTGCAGTGGTGCTTGCCGGTCGAGCAGCGTCCGCAGCCCGTAGCGCAGGACGCCGGGTTCGTTGAGGGGGATCGAGAGCCCGGGGGAGAGCCAGCCGGCGTTGCCCCACGACGCGCCCGCCGCGATTCCTTCGCGGTCCAGCACCGTGACGCCGACGCCGCGTTCCTGCAGGAACCACGCGGTCGACAGGCCGACCACGCCGGCGCCGATCACGATCGCCGAACGCGGGACGCCGTCGATCCGGTCGAGATCGCCCATGAATTCCTCCGCTGCACGAGTGGTGCTGTCGCGGTCAGGATGGCTCGGAACCGGAACGCGGCGATTGTCCGGATCCGACAAACAGGGCGGGCGGCTTTGGCCGGAACGGTCAAGTGCCAGGTTCGGACACGGCCAGCTCGATGATCATCGCCAGCCGTTTCGCGGGCTGGTCGAGCTGCAGTTCGGTCACCTCGGCCATCTTCCGCAGCCGGTAGCGGATCGTGTTGGGGTGCACGTCGAGCCGCTCGGCGGCTTCGGCGAGGTCTCCCTGCGCCTCGAGCCAGGCGCGCAGCGTCGCGACGTAATTGGTGGCGTTCGCGCTGTCGTGCCGTCGCAACTCGGTGATCGGGCCGCGGGCCGGTGCACGGCCGGACGCGGCGGCGGCTCGCAGCCGTTGCACCAGGATGTCGTCCCAGGCCTCGTCGTAGGCGATCGCGGACTTCGTGCCGGGCCGGACGTCGTGCAAGGCGAGACATTCGTCGGCTTCCCGCCTGCTCGCAGGCAGTTCCACGGACGTTGCACCGGCTCCGATCCCGGCCAGCATCGTCACCTGGCGGGGCAGTGCCTCGCGGATCGAACCGACCCACGCTCTGGCCGCCTCGACGTCGTCCCCTGGCAGGAGCGTGTAGACGGTGTTGCTGAACAAAGTGCTGCGCCCAGGCCGTGACCAGCCGAAACCGGTGGTCGCCCGCTCGAACGCGAGCAGGAGCGCGGCGTGGCGTTCGTCGCCGATGTGGGCCTGGAGTGCGATCACGCGGAATCGGCCGGGCGGCAGGCCGAGCCTGCTGAGCACGGCTGCCGCGTCCGGCGTGCCCTCCACCAGCCGGATCACCAGATCGGACTCGACCTGCCGTTCCAGGTCCGCGCTCGCCCGGGAGCGCAGCAGATGCAGGCCGACCGTGCGCGAGCTGTCCCGCAGGACCGCACGCCGGGTTTCGATCAGCGGCCGGTCGCATTCCACCCAGATCGAGCCCAGCGCCTCCCGGCCCGCGCGGACCGCGACGACCATGCGCCCGGTCAGCCCGTGCTCGGGATCGGCTTCGACGAAGAGTGGCTCGTCGGACTCGGCGAGATGCCGGAACACGCCGCGCCGCTCGAACAGCTCGCGGACCGGTTCCGGGACCTTCCTTCCCAGGATCGTCTCCAGCCGCGCCCGGTCGGCCTGGTGCTGGCGGCTGGAGTAGGCCAAGACCCGGGAGAGCCGGTCTTCGATGGTCACCGCGCTGCCGAGCGCGTCGGCGAGGCTGTCGGCCAGCGCGAACAGGTCGGTCGGCCCGCGGCCGGACTCGGTCTCGCGACCTTCCAGCACCAGCCCGTAGACCACGCCGGCGAGCTGGCCCCAGGACACGTCCGGCTCCACCAGCAGCACCGCGACACCGCCGCGCTCTGCCCGCTCGGCCGCCTCCGGGTCCGGCGGCGCCGATCCGCGGACCAGGACGACCGACGCCTGTGCCGCGGCGGCGAGGTCCACGGCCGTCGTGACGGAATCCGTGCCGACGGCGAGGTACACGTCCCCGCGCAGGTCGCGGGGGTCGGCGGCATCGTGCATCACCACGTCGCGCAAGGCCGCCTCGCGCGATACCGGGCAGCACCACAACCGCGCCCCGTATCCACCGAGGACGTTCACGAGCCGATCCAGCGTCACCATGACCGCGACCTTGCCACCAAATGGTGCCGACCACCGGGCGCTCACCCGTTGACTGTGAGTTTAAGAACCTTTTACACTGCGATCGTTAGGAAACTTACTTAACTAATGTCAGGACGACTCCGGCCGACACGACGCCGCCCACCGCCGGTACTCGCCGACTCCGCAACGTCGAGGAGTTCGCATGAAACGGAGAACACCCCTGGCCGGTGTCGCGGTGGCGACCATGGTCCTGCTGGGGCAGACGCTGATCTCTTCCGGTACCGCCGCGCAGGCGGAATCCCTGCTGTCCGCCGGCAAACCGACCACGACCTCGTCGGTCGAGGGCCCTGATTTCGCCGGCGGCAACGCCGTCGACGGCAACGCCACGACCCGGTGGGCGAGCGAGGAGATGGTGGATCCGCAATGGATCGCCGTCGACCTCGGTGGTACCGCGACCATCACCAAGGTCAAACTGAACTGGGAAGCCGCGTACGCCAAGACCTACAAGATCCAGGGCTCGGCCGACGGCAAGACCTGGACGGACATCAAGTCGATCGTCGGCGGTGACGGCGCCATCGACGAACACCTCGGCCTCAACGCCTCCGCGCGTCACATCCGCGTCCACGGGACGGCTCGCGGCACGACCTACGGCTATTCGTTGTGGGAACTCGAAATCTACGGCGACCGCGTCGGCGGCGGCGACACGCAGGCACCGACGGCGCCGACCGGCCTCGCCGCGACGGCCACCACCACCGACAGCGTCACCCTCGGCTGGACAGCGTCCACCGACAACGTCGGGGTGACCGAGTACGAGGTGCTCCGCGATGGGAACGTCGTCGGGACCACGGCGACGACCACCTACACCGACAGCGGGCTGGCGTCCGGAGCGGAATTCGGCTACTCCGTGCGGGCACGGGACGCGGCGGGCAACGTCTCCGCGGCGAGTGCGGCGATCAGGGCGGCGACCAAACCCGGCGGCACCGGGCCCATCACCATCGCGCTCGCGGGAGACATCGCCAACCCGGAGCTCTTCTCGACGCATCAGGCGACCGCGAACCAGGTCGCGAAGATGAACCCGCAGTACGTGCTGACCGTTGGCGACAACCAGTACCACAAGGGCACCATTTCCGAGTACCGCGCGCACTACGACAAGACGTGGGGCAGGTTCAAGAGCATCACCAAGCCCACGACGGGCAACCACGAGTGGGAGGACAGTCTCAAGGGGTACAAGGAGTACTTCGGCGCGATCGGGTACCCGCAGGGCCTGCCGTACTACAGCTACGACATCGGTGACTTCCATTTCGTTGCGATGGACTCGAATCCCATCTACAGCGGGGGCGGTTCCGAGCAGGTGACGTGGCTGCGCAACGACCTGGCGAGGAACACGAAGTCGTGCGTCATCGGGTACTGGCATCACCCGCGTTTCAACTCGGGGAATTACGGTGACAAGAAGCAGATGGCGCCCCTGTGGAACGAGCTGGCCAGTGCGAAGGCGGACGTGGTGTTCGCCGGGCACGACCATCACTACGAGCGGACCAAGCCGCTGGATGTGAACGGGCACGTCGACGAGGCCAATGGCGTGCGGTCGGTCATCGCCGGTATCGGCGGCGACTACCTCTACACCGACTACAAGGCGCGTGAAGGGGTGGAAAAAATCTTCGCCAAGCACGGCGTGATGAAGCTGGTGCTGAACGGGAAGTCCTACTCCTGGGAGATCTACGACACGAACGGGAATGTGCTCGACAAGGCGGGTCCGTACACCTGCCGCTGACGGCCGGGGTCCGGTGCCGTACGCGGCGCCGGACCCGGGTGTGTTTGTCCACGAAGACGTAGGTCCATCCAGGAGTACAGGTGAATCGAATGGTGAAGCCGGGCACCGCCGCGATCGCGGCGATCGTCCTGCTCGCTCAACCCGTGACCGCTTCCAGCGCCACGGCCGGACCGGTGGAATCCCTGCTGTCGGTCAACAAACGGACCACGACCTCCACCGTCGAAAACGAGAGCTTCAGTGGTGCTCTCGCCGTCGACGGTGATTCGACGACCCGCTGGGCGAGTCTGGAGGGGGATCCACAGTGGATCGCGGTCGACCTCGGCGGCCCCGCGGACATCAGCCGGATCAAGGTCTTCTGGGAATCGGCCCACGCGAAGGATTACCAGGTCCAGGCGTCCGACGACGGCCAGAACTGGCGGGACGTGAAAACCGTCGTGGGCAGCGACGGCGGCCTCGACGAGTTCACCGGCCTGAACACTTCCGCGCGGCACATCCGGATCTTCGGCACGGCACGGGCGACCGTTTACGGATACTCGCTGTGGGAGCTGGAGGTCTACGGCGTCCGGACGGGCGACGGCGACATTCAGCCGCCGTCGGTGCCGACCGGGCTCCGGCAGGCGTCGTCCACCACCGAGAGCATCACGCTCGGCTGGACCGCGTCCACCGACAACGTAGGGGTCACGGAGTACGAAGTCCTGCGCAACGGCAACGTCATCGGCCGGACCGCGACGACGTCCTACACCGACACGTCGCTGGCGTCGGGCTTCGACTTCCAGTACGCGGTGCGGGCACGGGACGCGGCCGGGAACCTGTCCGGGGCGACCGTGCCGGTGAAGGCGGCCACTCGGCCGTCGGCGTCCGACGGCATCGTCATCGCGCTCGCCGGCGACATCGCCAAGCCGGAGCTGCCGTCCGAGCATCAGCGGACGGCGGAGCTGGTGAGCAGGATCAAGCCCCGATACGTGCTGACGGTCGGCGACAACCAATACGTCGACGGCACCATCGAAGAGTTCCGGAACTACTACGACAAGACGTGGGGAAAGTTCAAGAGGATCACCAAACCCACGCCGGGCAACCACGAGTGGAACAACGAGCTGGCGGGGTACAAACAGTACTTCGGCAAGATCGCGACACCCAAGGGAAAGCCGTACTACAGTTTCGACGTCGGAGCCTTCCATTTCGTCGCGCTCGATTCGGACCCGGTGTACAACGGCGGTGGCGCCGAGCAGGTGGCGTGGCTGCGCAAGGACCTCGCGAAGACCAAGAAGTCCTGCATCGCCGGGTATTGGCACCATCCGCGCTTCAATTCGGGGAATTCCGGAGACGCGAAGAGCATCGCGCCACTGTGGAACGAGCTGGCCATGGCAAAGGCGGATGTCGTGTTCGCCGGGCACGATCACCATTACGAGCGGACCAAGCCGCTGGATGTGAACGGGCACGTCGACGAGGCCAACGGCGTGCGCTCGGTCATCGCCGGCATCGGCGGCGACAGTCTTTACCTCGATTACAAGGCCCGTGAAGGCGTCGAGAAGATCCTGGGCAAGCACGGAGTGATGAAGCTGGTACTCAAAGGAAAGACCTATTCCTGGGAGATCATCGGCACCAACGGGGAACTGCTCGACAAGGCGGGCCCGTTCCGCTGCCGGTGACGGGGAAAGGAGACCGGGTGAAGCTCCCGATGAAGTTCGTCGTGGCGCTGGCGGGTGTCGCCGCCCTCGCCGCCGCCTCGGTGGTGTACGTCGTGCAGGCCAAGGCGAACAGCCCTGAACGGCGGACGGCCGACGCGACGGTCGCGGTGGATTCCGCACGGCCGGTCGTACTGGGGGAGACGGGGCGGCTGCTGTTCCGCAACGGCGCGGCGGGGCCCGGCTACGGGAACGTCGCCTCGGTCCCCGTCTCCGATCCCGGGGGCCCGCGCCGGGTCAGTTCGCTGAGTTGCGAACGGTTCTACACCGCGGCGGACGGTGGCCTGTGCCTGGCGAAGGAACCCACGCCCATGCCCGGCGCGGTCGCCAGGTTCGTCGACACCGCGCTCGGCGAGGTCAAGCGGGTCGACGTCCCCGGCATCCCCAACCGCGCGAAGCTCTCGCCCGCCGGCCGGATGGGGAGCTGGACCACCTTCGTCACCGGTGACTCGTACTCGACGCCCGGCACCTTCTCGACACGTACGGCCATCATGGATCGCGAACGGAACGAGCTTTCGAGCAATATCGAGGGCATCCCGCTGCGGATCGGCGACGCGGTCCACCGCGGCGAGGACGTCAACTACTGGGGCGTCACGTTCGCCGCCGACCAGCGGACGTTCTACGCCACGGTCGCCACCGGCGGGCGGGCCTACCTGGTGCAGGGCGACAACGAGGCCTGGAACGCGCGCACGCTGCGGGAGAACGCGGAATGCCCGTCGCTGTCGCCGGACGGCACGAAGCTCGCGTTCAAGAAGCGGGTGGCGGACGGCGACGTCCGGCCATGGCGGGAACACGTGCTGGACCTGGCCACGATGCGGGAGACCCCGCTCGCGGAAACGCGCAGTGTGGACGATCAGGTGGTCTGGCTCGACAACGACACGATCGCCTACGGCCTGCCGCGCGAGAACGGGAAGGAAAGCGACATCTGGTCCGTGCCCGCCGACGGCGGCGGCGCGGCTCGCCTGCTGGTCCCCTTTGCCTCGTCGCCGTCGGTCACCACGGCTGCTCGCTGAGCCGGGTTCAGTCGCTGTCCGGGGCGAATCTGCCATCTTCCCGATACAGCCAGTACCGGCGCAGCATGCGCAGCACCACCGAAACCTGCAGTGCGGTGATCCCGGGTAAGGGCGCGAGGTCGCGGGTGAGGAAGTCGGCCATCTCGTCCTCGTTGCGGAATACTCCCTGGTGGATGACCGAAGCGGTGCCGGCGACGATCGACACGTATCGCGCCGACGGATGCCGCGCCAGTTCCGCGGCCACGGCCTGGATGGCGCCCGGGGTGATGGTCAGCGCGATGACCGCTTCCAGTTCGTAGCCGAGCTGTGCTGGTTCGACCTCGACCCGCGGCCGGACGATGCCCCGCCGCAGCGTCGACTGGATCAGCCGGTAGGCGGTGGACTGGCTGAGGTCGAGGATCCGGCCTGCTTCGGCCGCGGTGATCCGGCCGTTCCCGGCCAGCAGCCCGATGAGCCGCCGCTCGTCCGGGCCCACTTCGTCGGCGTCGAATCCGTCCGGCGTGCCTGGCACCACCTGTTCGCGGGCGAGGATCTCCTGCTGTTCTTCGCTCAGCCGGTGCAACCGCCAGGAGTCGGCCCTGGTCAGCGCCCGTAGCACCAGCTCCGAATGCGTCCCGGCCACACCGGCGACCCCGGGGATGCGCTCGGCGAGCAGTTCGCGCGCCTGAGCCCGGTCCGGGACGTGCACGGCCAGGTAGACGTCCGAACGGCCCGCCGTCTCCGCCGCGAGCTGGACCTCGGGAAACCGTGCGAGCGCCTTCGCCGCCGAACCGGACGCGCCCGGTTCGGTCGTGACCCAGACGTGCCGCGGGTTCCCGCGAGCCCTCGCCCTCCACTCGACCTGGCCGATCACCCGGAGGATCCGCTGTTCCTCGAGGCGGGTCAGCCGTCGCCCCACCGTGCTGGCCGAAACGTCGAGCGCCTCGGCGAGCGTGGCGACCGACGCGCGTGGGGCGACCTGAAGCGCCGCGATCAGATCGAGGTCGGGTTCGGTCAGCATGAGGTGAATGTATCAGTCACTGAGTGCGCTCATGTGACTGATCCGAGCGGTATCGCATTCAGGGTTGCACTATTCGGTCGCTTGAGTTTGTAATGGGCCTCCGATCGCGAAAGGAGCCGCGCCGGTGAGTTCCAGCCAGGCCAGAACCACCTCACGTCCGATGAATCTCCTGCTGCGCGCGCTCGACGGCGTCGAGCGGCTCGGCAACAAGCTGCCGCATCCGTTCTGGCTGTTCGTCCTCCTGAGCGGAGTGCTGGCGCTCGCCAGCTGGGGGCTCAGCGCGGCCGAAGTGTCGGCGGTGAACCCTGCGACGGGCAAGACCGTCGAGGCGAAGAACCTGTTGTCCGCCGACGGCGTGCGGATGATGGTGACCGACGCGGTCAAGAGCTACACGTCGTTCCCGCCGCTGGGCACGATCCTCGTGGTGATGCTCGGCGTGGCGGTCGCCGAGCGGTCCGGTCTGCTCGCGGCCGTGCTCCGGTCCGGTGTTTCGAAGGTGTCGCCGCGGTGGGTGACCTTCGCGCTGGCGTTCACCGGAATGGTGTCCCACGTCGCCTCCGACGCGGCCTACGTGGTGCTGATTCCGTTGGGAGCCTTGGCTTTCCGTGCGGTGGGGCGCAGCCCGATCCTGGGCATCGTGGTCGCGTTCGTGTCCATCTCCGCCGGTTACGACGCGAGTCCGCTGATCACGCCGACCGACGCCATCCTTTCCGGGCTGACCACGGCGGCGGCGCAGACGATCGATCCGGCTTACTCGGTCACCCCGCTGGCCAACTACTTCTTCTCGCTCGCCTCGTCGGTCGTGCTGGCCGCGGTGATCACGCTCGTGACCGAGAAGGTCCTCGCGCGACGCGCCGAGGCGATGCCCGTCGACGACGACGCGGAGGAAGACGATCTCGGCTCACTCAAGCTCAGCCGTGAGGAGCGGCGGGGCCTGCTCGCCGCGCTCATCGCGTTGGCGGTCTTCGTGGTCGCCTTGGTGCTGGCGGTGCTGCCCGCGTCGTCGCCGTTACGCGGCAAGGGCGGGAGCATCATCGAGTCGCCGCTGCTGACCTCCATCTCGATCTTCCTCGCGCTCGGCTTCCTGGCGGCGGGCTGGGCCTATGGCAAGGTCGCCGGGACGGTGACCAGCAGCCGCGACATCCCGGGGTTCATGGCGCACGGATTCCGCGAGATGGCGCCGATCCTGGTGCTGTTCTTCGCCATCTCCCAGTTCCTTGCCTACTTCAAATGGACCGGCATCGGGGAGATCACCGCGATCAACGGCGCCGGGCTGCTCAAAACCTCCGGCGTCTCCGGGCCGGTCATCATGCTGGGCATCCTCGTCGTGGTGACCCTGGTGAACCTGATCGTCACCAGCGGTTCCGCGCAATGGGCGCTGATCGGCCCGGTGTTCGTACCGATGCTGATGTTGCTGGACATCCCGCCGGAGACCACGCAGGCGCTGTACCGCATCGCGGATTCGTGCACTAACGCGATCACCCCGATGAGCCCGTACTTCGTGATGGCGCTGGGCTTCTTGCAGCGCTACCGCCGTTCGGCCGGTATCGGCACGCTCTTCTCGATGACCGTCCCGCTCGCGTTCTCTCTGCTGGTGGTGTGGACGTTGCTGTTCTTCGTGTTCTGGGTGTTCGGCATCCCGCTCGGCCCCGGTGCCCCCATTCGCTAGAAAGGATTCTCGTGTCACACACGGATTGGTCCCGGCAGGCGCTGCCCGGCATGCTCGACGATCTGCGGACGATCGTCGAGCTGGAGACCCACAGCTACGACAAGCCGATGCTGGACAAAGGACTCGACACCATCCGGTCCTGGGTCTTCGACCGCCTCGGCGCACCGGATACCGAGGCCCGGCACACCGACCTGGTCCGCGGCGACGTGCTCGAACTGAGCTATGCGGGTACGGCGCCGGGAACAGTGCTGCTCCTGAGCCACTACGACACGGTCTGGCCGACCGGCACGCTCGCCGAGTGGCCGTACGCCGACGAGGACGGCCGCATCTCCGGGCCGGGCGCTTTCGACATGAAACTCGGCCTGGTGCAGTCGGTCTGGGCCCTGCGAGGCCTCCGCGAACTCGGCCTTCCGCATCCGTCGGTGAAGTTCCTCTTCAACGGTGACGAGGAGATCGGCAGCCCCCACTCGCGGCCGTACATCGAAGCGGCGAGTGAAGGCGCGCTCGCCACGCTCGTCTTCGAGGCGTCGCTGGACGGCAAGCTGAAGACCGCGCGCAAGGGGGTCGGCCTGTTCGACGTGACCGTCACCGGCGTCGAGGCTCATGCGGGCCTGGACCCGTACGCGGGAGCGAGCGCGATCCACGCCCTCGCCGAGGTCGTCGGACGGCTCGTGTCCGCGGGTTCGCGCGAACACGGGACCACGGTCAACGTCGGCACCATTTCCGGTGGTACCGGTCGCAACGTCACCGCGGGCAACGCCGTCTGCGGCGTCGACGTCCGCGTCGCCGAACCGTCCGAAATGGACCGGATCGACGAGGTGTTCGCCGGACTGGCCGCCACCGATCCTCGGGTGACCGTCGCGGTCGAAGGGGAGTGGAATCGTCCGCCGATGACGCCGAACGACCCATCGCGGGCCCTGTTCGCGGCCGCGCGGAAGGTGGCCGCCGAAGCGGGCTGGGACCTGGACGAGACCGCCGTTGGCGGTGCGAGTGACGGTAACTTCGTGTCCGCGCTGGGCCGCCCGGTGCTCGACGGGCTCGGCGCCGTCGGAGGCGGCGCTCACGCGCGCTTCGAACACGTCCTCGCGACGCACATCCCGGAACGGACGGCGCTGGCGATCGGCCTGATCACGGCACTGGCCTGACCGCGCGGGTCGATTCGCACGTCGTGTGTGAGTCGCGGCCGGAGTGGGTACCCGGATGGGTTCGCGAGCAGGGACCACTACGGGAGCAGCGATGTCAACACCGGAATCCACAGTGGACAAGGGAGCCGTCGTCGTCGGCTATGACGGCTCCGAGCAAGCGCGGAAGGCCGTGCGCTGGGCCGCGGGGGAGGCCGCCGCCCGCGGCCGCGGACTGGTCGTCGTCCATGTCGTCGGGTTCCCGCCCATGGCCGAGGCGGTGCCGGGTGGCGGGGCGTGGCCCCGTCCGGGGTTCCTCGAAGCCGGTCAGGAAACGGCACGGCGCCACGCGGAAACGCTGCTCGGCGATGTCGCGCAGGAATGCCGCCGGACGTGGCCGGATCTGGCCGTCTCGACCCGGTTGCTGTCCGGCCGCGCCCCCGATGCGCTGGCCGACGCCGCGGCGAACGCGGAGCTGCTGGTCATCGGGTCATCCGGGCTCACCGCGCTGCCAAGGCTCCTGGTCGGGTCGACGGCCAACGAACTCCTGCACGACTGCCACCGGCCGATCGTGGTGGTGCGCGACAGCGACGAACCGTCGGCGGACGAAGAGAAAAAGGTCGTGGTGGGCGTCGATGGATCCGAGACCAGCGTCGAAGCCATCGGTTTCGCCTATGACTTCGCCGACCGGCACGAGTGCGTGCTGGTGGCCTTGCACGTCTGGTCCGACCTGCCACTCGAAGCGATGGCGGTCAACCCCACCGAGCACGACAGGGAGATCATCCAGGAACGCGGAAAGCCCCTGCTCGACGAATCGTTGGCAGGCTACCGGGACCGGTATCCGGACGTGCCCGTCCGTCGGGTGATCGCGATCGACCGGCCCGCCCATGCGCTTTCAGAGCAGGCCGAGGGGGCCATGCTGCTCGTCGTCGGCAGCCACGGACGCGGCCCGCTACGGCGTGCTCTTCTGGGATCGGTCAGCCGTGCCGTGGTGCACCACGCACCCTGCCCTGTCGCCGTGGTCCGTCACCACAAGGAACGGCATCCTGATGGTCGGTAAGTCTTACGCTTTGACGCGGCCGTAGCGCAGCCCCAGTTCGCCCGCGTAGTCCTCGACGACATATCGGTCGTTCCGTATGGCGGAGACGTAGAGATGTGGTCGAGTCGGTGGCGGGAGTGGGGGTCGCGGGGATTCGCTCGCGGCCGTGGGCACCCAGGTGTCGCGAAAGCCACTTTCGCGACGCATCTCGACCATGGGTTCAGCGAAGCCCCTCTTCGCTACCGAACCCCTGCCCCCGACGTTGCGAAAGCCACTTTCGCAACGTTGAACGTTGCGAAAGTGGCTTTCGCAACCCGCCACCTTTGCTTTACCCCTCAAGGCAAAGTCAGGCCGATGACCGGCCAGTCGACGAGCTCGGGCGAGGACTTGAGCTGGTGGCTGCCCACCGTACTCAAACGGCGTCTTTCAACCAGCGGTCCGCCCGTTGCCAGATGACTCGCGAATCGACGTCATCGGTGCTCCAGGTGGTCGCGCGGGTGGTACCGAGTTCGCGGTACTTACGCATGATCGCCACGTGGGCAGGCAGCCCGACGAAACCGCGCATACCTTCATGGTCACGCCACACCGAGACCGAGCCCAGCCGCCGGCGCAGCGGTTCGGCCCACAGCCACTGGCCGACCGCGCCGGGCAGCCGGGGCCACGCGCGGCTGAGCTGGTACCCCGCCCGGTAGGCGCCCGGCGTGCTCCGAAAGTCGTCGAGTGTCAACGCGGTGACGCTGACCAGCACCTCTCCGGCGAAGTCCGCGGCCTGACCGGGGATCCACTTGACTCTGATCATGCTCGCTCCTCGCGTTATCTCAGCCCAAAATAGCTGCGTCCTGCGTATGATACGCATGTGCGTATCATTGTGCGTCACCGGTTGGCGTGCGAATGAATTCAGCAGGAGCGGGTGAATGATCAAGTGCATGCTTCCCGGTGATAGCAACCCGGTGAGGCTGCCGGTCGCGTCGTCGCGTCGACAAAATCGGTCCGGACGGCGGGTTCTGGGCTCTACAAAAGCGACGGCGCGGCGGTCGGGCCCCCGGGCCGCGATCTGGTCGCAGAAACTGCTCGCCGACGGACGGACCCTGACCGGTCCGCGCGTCGAACTCCTGCGTGCCGGTCTCACCTCGGAAAAGGTGGTGGTCGATGCGCCGTCGGCGGTGAAGACACCGAGCCGGTACTTGCTGTTGTACTCCGCCGATACGAGAAGACCCCCGATCTCGAACCGGGAGGCGGTGTGTCGCCGGGTGACACACCGCCCGACTCGGCTCAGGCATCCGGGCTCTCGCATCCGCAGCCCATGCCGTCCAAAGCGATGCCTGTCGCCTGACTGGTGCTCATCGGCGTCCTCGTCGTGCTGGCGACCGGCTTCGTCATCGCGCTGGGCTGGGCTGACCTCAAGCTGGGCTGATCGGGCACGGAGTAGCCCAGATCGAGGTCAGTGCAAAGTACGGCCGAGGAAGTCTCGGATGAGGGTGGCGATTTCCGGGCCGTGTGTCTCCAGGGCGAAGTGTCCGGCGTCGAGAAGGTGCAATTCGGCGTCGGGCAGGTCGCGGAGGAAGGCTCGGGCACCGTCGGCACCGAAGATCTCGTCGTGCTCGCCCCAGGTGATGAGCGTCGGCGGGCGGTGCTCGCGGAAGTACTGCTGGACGGCCGGGTACACGTCGAGATTGAACTGGTAGTCCCAGAACAGCTGCAGTTGCACCTCCTTGTTGCCGGGGCGGTCGAGCAGGGCCTGGTCGAGGGTCCAGGTGTCGGGAGTGAGCCGGTTCAGCCGGTCGGCGGGGACGCCGTGGGTGTACTGCCAGCGGGTCGCCGCGGGCTCCAGGAGTTTGCGTACGGCCGCTTCGTGGGTTTCGCGGTCCTTGGCGTGCGCGAACAGTACATCCCAAAACGGGGTGAAGCCGTCGACGTAGGCGTTGCCGGATTGCACCAGCAGCGCGCTGACCCGCTCCGGTTGCCGGCTCGCGATGCGGAGCCCGATGGGCGCCCCGTAGTCCTGGATGTAAAGGGCGAAGCGGTCCAAGCCGAGTGCGTCGACGAGGCCGATCGTGATCGCGGTCAGGTTCTCGAACGAGTAGTCGAACCGGTCGACGGGCGGGGCGTCGGAGTGGCCGAACCCGATGTGGTCGGGGGCGATGACGTGGTAGCGGTCGGCCAGTGCGGGGATCAGCTTGCGGAACATTTGCGACGACGTGGGAAAACCGTGCAACAGCACCACGGTCGGCGCCGTGGGGTCGCCGGCTTCCCGGTAGAACACGCTGTGGCCGTCGACGGTCGCGGTGTGGTGGAACACCTCTCCGGATCTGGCAGGACGGGTGGCTTCGGACATGGAGGTACTCCTTGAGACTTGATCTAACCGGCTAAAGTCTTGAGAACGGTTAGAGACAAGCATGCGAGAACCTAACCTGTCAAGCGATCGACGAAGGGTAGGATGCCGGTGTGCTGCAACGTCCTCTGTCCGGCGAGCCCATCGCCTTGGATCTGCTGAACACCACGTGGCCCGATCGTGGTGTTCAGCAGGACGTCTTCGACGAACCCAGAGGGATCGGCGTCTGGCTGGCCGAGTGGGGTCTTCCGGATCAGCCGGGCGCGGAGGAACCGTTACGTCACACGCGTTCCGTCCTGCGCGAGCTGCTCGAAAGGCCCGGTGATCCCGCTGAACGCGCCCTGAACGCGGTGCTGGAGCGAGGGCGCTTGCGGCCGGAACTGCGACAGGGCGGCCCTGAAGAGGTGATCGAGGTCGGGGAGCCGTCCTGGCGCCCCGCGTGGCTCGCGGCCTACGGCTACTTGACTCTGCTGCGCGCGCGCCCGGAACGGATCAAGCGGTGTTCGGCGTATCCGGTGTGCACGCTGTACTTCGACGACACGACCCGTAACGGGACCAGGCGGTGGTGCTCCATGGAAACCTGCGGCAACCGGGCGAAAGCCGCTCGTCACTATCGCCGTGAACGTTCGACTTAGTGAGGAAAGGCAGAGGCGACGTGTCGGCTGCCGAAGGTCCGTGAAGGCCTGGTGGATTCACATGGTGGTTGCAACACGCATTGTTTGTTGGCCTGAGAGTAGTGCTTCGAGTGCTTCGGTGGGTGTGTGCCAGTTGAGGGTTTCGCGGGGTCGTCCGTTGAGTTCGGTGGCGATGTGTGCGAGGTCCTTGGCGGTGTGCTGGGTGAGGTCGGTGCTTTTGGGGAGGTATTGGCGGAGCAGGCCGTTGGTGTTCTCGTTGGTGCCGCGTTGCCAGGGTGCGTGGGGGTCGCAGAAGTAGATGTCGATCCCGGTGGCCAGGGTGGTTTTCTTGTGCTGGGCCATTTCTTTGCCCTGGTCCC
>NZ_QHHW01000042.1:0-34813 GCF_003947325.1 Amycolatopsis sp. WAC 01375 | reverse complement strand
GTCTTGCGGGACATATGATCAACATGTAGGTCCTCGTGAGTGGTAAGTGTCGTTCTGGCGAGCCTCGGCCAGGGCTGAGGCGGGCCGGTGTGTCGTGAAGGGCCCCTTTGAGACCTTCAACGTCTCATAGGGGCCCTTCACGACATCCCCACGACCGCGAAAGCTCACGTGAGCGCCTCTGGCCGGAGTCCTTCACGGACCGGCCTGGCATCAACCGCAGCCGGAACCACGTAGGTACCTAAGACCCCCTTGGCTCTAACGACCCAAACACTCACGACCCCCCGGCACTGTCCGCACCGGGCGAGCGCCAGGCCGTCTCCAGGCCGTCCGACGTCGGTAAGGGCGAAAAGTGTCCAGTCCTGGCGCGCAGGCCGGTGGCTATGAGCGGCGGTCATGTCGAGACCGGCGACTGGAAGATGCCGAGTGGGGAGGATTTGGGACGCTCAACGTCCCCAATCCTCCGTTGATCAAGCCAAGGCTCCCGACGATGTAGGAATCGGGACACTCAACGTCCCGATTCCCACATCGTCAACGCCAAAACGCTAAAGCGTGTGCGTGGCGATCAGCTGGCCGATGGCCCGGATGTCCGACCCGCGGAACTCCAGCCGCACGTTCCCCAGCCCGCTGAACCAGAGGTCCAGCTCGGCATCGAGGTCGAAGGTGCCCGCGGTTTCGATCGAGAAGGCCTGGATCCTGTTGTACGGCAGCGAAGTGAAGTCCTTCTTCTTGCCTGTCATGCCCTGGACGTTCACCGCGATCAGCCGCTTGTTCGTGAACACCACGAAGTCGCGCACCGCCTTGAACGAGGAGATGATCTGTTCGCCGGGGATGATGATCGGCTGCACCGTCGGCGCGATGTCCTTCGGTTTGCATGGCGTGAGCTTGAAGACGGTGTCCTTGGAGAAGTCAATCATGTAGTCCAACATACGGATGAACGCGACACGGGGACCCGTCCCCGGCGGGGTCCCGCATACTGCCCGGGTACTGGAGGAGGCACGATGAAGCGGCTCACGACGACGCACGAGAGTTTGGCGCTCGGCGTGCCCCCGTCGGCTCCCGGCGCGGTGTTCGCTCTCGCGCTGGCGGGCGGGGTGTCCGTCGATCCCGGTGAGGGCGGCGAGATCTCCTTCGGGCGGAATCGGCCGCAGGTCGACGTGTGTGTGGGCGAGAACGACGTGCAGGTCAGCCGCAGGCACGGGCTGTTGAACTTCACCGGCGGGCGGTGGTGGGTCAGCAACACCGGCCAGTTGCCCATCCGGATGCCGAATTCCCGCTGGCTTTCCCGCGGCGAGGAGCCGATCCCCCTGTCGGACGGGTACACGCCGCTGTTCGTCCGCGGCTCGGGCAGGCGGGAGCATCTGCTCGAGTTGTACGTCGCCGGTCCCGACGGTGGGCAGCCCGCCACCCGGCACGACGACGTCACCGTGCCGCCCCGCCGCTGGCGCCTCAGCGCGGAAGAACGCCTGGTACTGGTCGTCTTCGGGCAGCGTTATCTCCTGCACGACCTCAATCCGCAGCCGTTGTCCCGTCAGCAGACGGCCGAGATCCTCGCCGAACTCCGTCCTGGCGAGACATGGACCAGCCGCCGGGTCGAGCACGTCGTCATCGACGTCCGGGGGCGGTTGTCCGCCGGCGGAGTTTACGGTTTGCGGCGCGAAGAGGTCGGCGAACCGGTCGGCAACGCGTTGAACGACAACCTGTTGCGTGAGCTCGTGTTGTCCACGACGCTCGTCCCGCCGGACCTCGCCCTGCTCGACGCGCTCGACTGAGTGTCCATAGAGGACTGTCAGCTCACGCCTTCCATCGCCGCCTTCGCGACGTCGCTGCCCTTGTCCGCCTCGCCCGCGACCTTCACCAGTGCCGCGGTCGCTTGATCGCGGCTTTCCTCCGCCTTCACGCGTCCCGCCGAGGCCGCGTTCACGCCGAAGAAGGCACCCACCACGGTGCCGATCACCGTTCCCGCCGCGGTGATCACCGCCGTGACGTCCGACGTGTTCGGGTACCGCATGACCGCCGCCACCGCGATGACCGCGAGCGCGCCCAGCCCCGCAAGCACCGTCATGAATCCGTAGTTCTTGCCCATGGCCCGCTCCTTTCAGGCTCCACGCGCCATGCTTCGCCCGAACGCCGCCCTTCGTTACGGCAAAAGGCCGGACCGTTACCCGCCGATGTCGAAACGTACCTCGTGGTCCTGATCCGGCACTACGAATCGCACCAGCCGTGCGCCCTCTTCGGCGATCGAATCCTGATCCCGCAAGGGTTTCGGTGATTCGATCGTCAGTGTCGCCCCTTTGATCGCCCAAATGGCCAGGAATTCACCATCGACGAGCAGGGTGCCCCGGCGGCCGCCGTTGCCCGGTGGCAGCGGCACGCGGCGACCGTCCGGGATCACCCGTACGCGGTCGGCGTGGGAGAGCAGGACGTTGTCGTATTCGGGCAGGAACCGGGGCGGCGCCGGGGTTTCCGCGTCGGGACGCGGTGCGTCGGGCAGGTCGAACAGTTCTTTGCCGTCGACGTCGGTGAAGGTCACCAGCTTGGGCCGCAGTCGCTCGAAGACCTCTTTCAAACGAGTCAGCCCCGACCAGACCTGCGCGTCGCGGACGGTCGCCGGACCGAACGCCTTGAGGTAGCGCAGCACCAGATCGTCGAGCGTGATGCCGCCGGTGATCGGTGCGCCGACCCACTCTTCGAGCAGGGCGAACGCGGCCGGACCGGTCTGGCCCCACAGGCCACGCGGGGTCACGTGCGCGAGGGGGAGAAGGCTCTGGATCGCGTAGGCGAGGGTGGTCGGGTCGGCGTCCGGCCACCGGTCCGCCAGCGCGGCGCGGATCTCGGCGCGCGTGCGGGGCCGCTCGGCCAGCAGGGCCCGCCCCGCTTCGGCGATCGCGGCGAGATCGAGTCCGGCGACCTCCCGCGAATAGTGGCCGAGGAAACCCCGCTCGACCACCGGTTTGATGGTGGGCCACAGCGCGAGGCCGTCCGAGGCCGTCACCAGGTGCACCGTGCCGCGCATCAACGTCGACCGGACGACCTCACGGGCGGCCAGCGGTTTCGTCAGCTCGTCCACTTCGAAATCCTGGAGCCGCGACCACAGACCGACGTAGGACGCGTCGGGCGCCTGCGCCTGGAGGCCGGCCAGCCGCTCGATCGCGGTGACGGCGGGCAGAACGGCGCGGTCGAGCAGGAGCTGCCTGGCCAGGGTCGCGCGGTTGAGGGCCCGGGGGCTCAGAAGTTCCATCGTCAGACGCGCTTTCGGTGGACGGCGAAGCGGAATGGCTTGATGTCGGTCATGGGGCTAGCTTAGGAACAATCGCGGAAAGGTTCGTTCCGCGATTGCGGACAAGGTGGGATCCATGGCGGAAACGTCGGCGAGACTGCTGCGGCTCCTGTCGTTGCTGCAGACCAGACGACACCGGACGGGTCCGGAATTGGCGGAGCGGCTCGACGTCACGACCAGGACCATCCGGAACGATGTCGAGCGGCTACGCGGCTTGGGTTACCCGGTCGACGCGACTCCCGGTGTCTCCGGCGGGTACAGCCTGGGTGCCGGCGCGGCCATGCCGCCGCTGCTGCTCGACGACGAGGAGGCCGTCGCGGTGGCGATGAGTCTGCGCACGGCCGCGGGCGGCACGATCGCGGGAATCGAGGAGACGTCGGTCCGCGCGCTGGCGAAACTGGAGCAGGTGCTGCCGTCGCGGCTGCGGCGCCGTGTCGAAGCGCTGAATTCCGCGACACTCGCGGTGCGGGGCGGTGGCCCCACGGTCGACGCCGAGGTGCTCTCGGTCATCGCCAACGCCTGCCGCGACCGTGAGACCCTGCGATTCGATTACGTGGGACACAACGGGTCCGAGACGCGGCGGCAGGTCGAGCCGCACCGCCTCGTGCACATGAGCCGCCGGTGGTACCTCGTCGGCTGGGACGCCGACAGGCAGGACTGGCGCACGTTCCGCGCGGATCGCGTGCGGCCGCGTACGCCCAACGGACGACGTTTCGAGGAACGCGAACCACCCGAAGGTGGCGTGGTCGCGTACCTCCAGCGTGGTGTGGGCGCGGCGCTGTGGCGGCATCACGCGACGATCCGGCTGCACGCCCCGGCCGCCGAAGCCGCGGCGAAGGTGCCGCCCTCCGTCGTCGTCGAAGCCGTCGACGAGCGGACCTGCCTGCTCAAGGCGGGCGCGGACACGCTGGCGTATCTGGCGCTCTACCTGGGCATGCTCGACACGGACTTCGACGTCGTCGACTCGCCGGAATTCGCCGGGCACCTGCGCGAACTGATCGGCCGGTTCAGCCGCGCGGTGGACTCTTGACGTCGAAGACCAGGTCCGGGCGCTCCCAGGTGATCTTCGGCGGGCTGGGCGGCACGACCCCGACACGACGGGCGCCCATCCGCTCGTAGAACCCGGCGGCGGGCGGATGGGAGACGACGCGAATCTCGGTCATGCCCAGGTCCGCGGCCTGCTTGAGCATATGCTCGACCAGCCACGCGCCGATGCCCGTGCCCTGTGCGGAATCGGCGACGAACAGCAGGTCCAGCTCGGCCGGGTACTCGATGAGGCTGTAGAAGCCGACCACGTCCCGCTGCGCGTGGGCGACGAACGCGGGATGGGTGGCGAGGTAGTCCTCGGTGACCCGGTAACCCTCGAGGATCGACGCGTACTCCCCTTGATAGGCGGCCGATTCGTGCATCAGCGCGGTCACCTTGACTGCGTCGGAAGCGCTTGCCCTGGAGATGCGGTAGCTCGTCACGAGCGCAGCTTAGAACGTCACACCGACAGTTCTTGACCTCCAGCTATCTGGAGGTATGAGGCTGGGGGCAGACGACGAACTGGAGGAACGAGATGAAAGCGGCCGCGTTCACGGAAGCCGGTGGCCCGGAAGTGCTCCGGGTGCTGGAGTTGGAGGAGCCGCACGCCGGGGCGGGGGAGGTCCGGGTGCGGGTGAAGGCGGCGGGGGTGCAGCCGTACGACGCGGCCGTGCGGGCGGGCTGGGAACCCGCGGGGCTCGCGCTGAGCTGGCCGCGTGTCCCGGGGAACGAGTTCGCCGGGGTCGTCGACGAGGTCGGTTCGGGGGTGACCGGCCTCGTCGCCGGGGCCGAGGTGCTCGGCTTCACCGCCGTGCAGGCGTACGCCGAGTACATCGTGGTGCCCGCGGAGAACGTCACGCCGAAGCCGGCGGAGATGCCGTGGGAGGTCGCGGGCGGCTTCACGGCGGGGACGCAGACCGCCTATCTGGCGCTGGACGGCCTGCGGGTCGCCCGCGGCGAGACACTGCTGGTCCACGGGGCGGCGGGTGCGGTGGGCACGGCCGCCGTCCAGCTCGCCGTGTTGCGCGGGGCGAGGGTGATCGGGACGGCGAGCGAGGCGAACCAGGATTACGTCCGCTCGCTCGGCGCCGAACCGGTGGTCTACGGCGACGGCCTCGCCGACCGGGTGCGTGCCCTCGCGCCGTCCGGTATCGACGCGGCGCTGGACGGTGCGGGCGGAATCGCCTTCGATCTGTCGCTGGAGCTGGTCGGGAATCCGGACCGCGTGCTCACCCTGGTCGAGCACGCCCGCGCGCCCGAAGCGGGGGCGCGAGTGGTCACCGGGACGCGGTCGGCGGAGCGGCTGGGGATGCTGGCGTCGTTGTACGCCAAGGGGGAACTGCGGTTCCTGGTGCGGCGGACGTATCCGTTCGGCGAGGCCGCGGCGGCGCACCGGGAGATCGAGACCGGGCACGGGCAGGGCAAGGTCGTGCTGACCTTCCCGTGAGCCTCGTGGGTGTTTCGGGTCTTCTGTGAAGTACATGAAGGACCCCTTCCTGTACATAGGTGCAAGGAAGGGGTCCTTCATGTACTGGGAAAGGTGTGAAGGCGGCTCTATCCCCGCACCTTTCGGACCACCCCACGCACCACGAGCGGCGCGACGATCGCCACGAAGAGCACCAGCGCCGCCCAGCCCCCGAAACCGCCGAAACCGCCTTCGTCGTAGGCCGCCGGTGCGGCCTCCCGCCAGTTCTTCGAGCCGCCGCCCGCCGACTCCTCGTCGGGGTTCGCCGTGGCGGTCGCGGTCTTGTCGCCGGCGGCCGGACCGGTGCTGGGGCCGGTGGAGGCGTTGGGGCCGGCGGCGCCGGTGCCCGCCTTGGGTTTGCCGTCCGGGTTGATGATCCCGCCGGTCACCAGCGGGTCGGGCGGGCTGGCGGCCCCGGCGCCGAGGCTGCCGTGGAAGGTCGGGTTGCCGCAGTTGCCCGCGTTGAGCTGCTTCGCCGGTCGCCTGGTGAGCCGCGCGTTCGAGTTCATGATCTCCTGCGACAGGTTCGGCGGCAGCGGCGAATAGCCGATCCGGGCCATGTTGATCTGGCCGTCGCAGGCGACGTGCTCGAGGAACGCGGCCATCGTGTCGGTCTTGCCCTGGTCGCCGTAGCCGCCGCGGCAGGTGTCACGGCCGCTGGTGCACGGCATCATGACGTACGAGTACGCCGAGATCGGGTACGACTTCGGATCGGTGTTCGAGTAGACCTTGTCCAGCTTCTGGCTCAGGTCCGGCCGCAGTTCCGCGTGCTTCAACGCGGCCGCGATGTTCTCGGCGTAGGGCTGCGTGTACTGGCCGGCGCCGTTCTGTACCCACGCCGCCGGCACCTTGTAGAGCTGGGCGTAGGCGAATTCGTCGTAGGCGATGGAGAACGGGATGCTGCCCGAACCCACGGACTTCGCGATCTGGTCCGAGTCCGCGAGCAGCCGGTACCACTCGGCGTCCGGCCCCTGTCCGGGAAGCTGGATGGGACGTACGCCCGACGGCAGGTTCCCCATGCCGTTCCCGACGTTGCGGGAGACGAACCGGTTGTAGGCGGCCGGTGCGGCGTGGGCGATGAAGTCGTAGAACAACGCCGTCGTCCCGGACTGCCCGGTCCGGCCGACCAGCGTGATGGGCTGATCGGGCAGCGGCTTGCCGCCGTTGGTCGCGGTGATGGCCGGATCGCTCCAGCGGGTGATGTCCCGGCTGAAGATGCGGCCGATCACCTCCCGGGTGAGGTGCAGGTAGTCGACGCGCTTCCCGCCCTGGTCGGTCACGTTGTACATCACGGCGACCGCGCCCGCGACGTCCGGGACGTACTGGTAGCCGCGGGTCTGCGCGGAAAGGCCGCCGCCACCGGCCGCGATGAGCGAGGACACCTCGGCCTCGGTCCCGCCGAAGTCCACCGTCCGGTCGCCGTACTGGTTGACCCCGGCGGGCGAGTTGGTGGCCGAGTAGTTGACCGGGATACCGCGTGACGTCGCGCCGTTCTGCCAGTCGTTCATCGCCGGGCCCACGTAGCTGGAGCCGGAGCCGGTGACCCTGGACAGCGCCGCGGCGCCGGGAGTGATCACCAGCGACAGCAACACCGTGACCCCGCCCAGCGCGGCCAGCCGCCGGATCATCCGAATCGCCCGTTCACGTAGTCGAAGGTGCGCTCGTCCGACGGGGCGTTGAAGATGGTGTCCGTCGGACCGTGTTCGATCACCCGGCCGGGTTCGTTCTCGGCCGCGAGGAAGAACGCGCAGTGGTCCGAAACCCGTTGGGCCTGCTGCATGTTGTGCGTGACGATCACGACCGTCACCTCGTGCCCGATCTCGGCGATGGTCTGCTCGATCCGCCGGGTCGACGTCGGGTCGAGCGCGGAGCAGGGCTCGTCCATCAGCAGCACGTTCGGCTGCACGGCCAGCGATCGCGCGATGCAGAGCCGTTGCTGCTGCCCGCCGGACAGCGCGCCGCCGGGGGAGCTCAGCCGGTCGCGGACCTCGCGCCACAGCCCGGCCCGTTCGAGGCTCTGTTCGACGAGCGCGTCCTTGTCACCGCATTTGACGCCGGCGAGCTTGAGCCCGGCCAGCACGTTGTCGCGAATGGACATCGCCGGGAACGGGTTGGGCTTCTGGAACACCATGCCGATCCGCAGCCGCACCTGCTGCGGACGCGTCCCGTCGGCGTAGATGTCCTTGCCGTCCAACAGGACCTCGCCGGTCAGCGACGCCGACGGCACCAGCTCGTGCATCCGGTTGAGGATGCGCAGGAAGGTCGACTTGCCACAGCCGGACGGGCCGATGAGCGCGGTCACCTCCTTGGCGGGCATCCGCAGCGAAACCCCTTCGAGCACCAAGCGGTCACCGAACCAGGCACCGATCTCGCGGGATTCGAGTTCCGCCGCGCCGGGCGGCGGACCGCCGGTCAGTGCCACCAGCGGGCGCGCCGGACTGTCCACGTAGGACACTTCAGTGTCGGTCACCGGTTCTCCTGTGTCTTGACGGTGGTTCTCTTCGCCTTGCGTTTGGACCGGTCGCGGCCCACCACACGGGCGATCGCGAACAGGCCGAAGATGAGCAGGATCAGCACGAGCGCGCCGACGTAGCCGCGCTGCTGGACGTTCTCGAGCGGCTGTTTGATGAAGCGGTAGATGAACAGCGGGATGCTCTCCTGCGGATCGGAGAACGGGTTCGCGTTCATCCCCAGCGCGCCGAACGAGGTGAACAGCAGCGGCGCGGTCTCACCCGCCACCCGGGCGATGCCGAGGATCACGGCGGTGGTGACGCCGGTCCGCGCGGTCGGGAGTACGACCGACCACACCGTGCGGGCCCGGCTCGCGCCGAGCGCCAACGACGCCTCGCGCAGGCCGTCCGGGACGAGGCGGAGCACGACGTCCACGGTTCGCGTGACGGTCGGCAGCATGACCATCGTCAACGCGAGCGTGGCCATCATCCCGTTGTAGCTGAACAAGCCCACACCCGCCTGGATGCCAGGGATGATCAAGGCCGCGTAGACGAACAGACCGGCCACAATGGACGGAAGGCCGCTCATCGCGTCGACCATGATCCGCACCGGTCGCCGGAACCTGGACCGCGTCTCGTTCAGGAAGACCGCGGTGAGCACGCCCAGCGGGACGACCAGGACCAAGGTCAGTGCGGTCTGCTGCAAGGTGCCGATGACGGCGTGCAGGCCGCCGGTGTCGGTCACCGGATCGGTCGGCGCGACCGTGGACATGTCGTGGGTGAAGAACGCGAGCCGCAGATACGGCGCGCCCTCCGCGACGATGTAGATCAGCAGTGACAGCAGCGGCGCGAGGAGGATCAGCGCCCCGCTGACGACGACGGTGGAAACCAGCCGGTCCGACGCGGCGAGTCTGCCCAGCCGGTCGCGGGTGACCAGGTAGAGCATCGACAGGTACAGCAGGTACGCGACGATCAGATCGGCCAGCCAGCCGGGGGAATCCAACAGCAGATGCATGACGAACCAGGTGAGCAGCGTGGCCGACACCGCGCAGCCCAGCGCCGCGAGCCGGTCCTGCCTGGTCGTCTCCGACGGACGGCGTTTGACGAGCTTGCGCGGTGAAGGGGTGACAGGGGGAGTCAACGTCGTGGTCACGCGTCCACCCCCGCGCCCGAACGGCTCTTGGAGATGATCACCGACGCGGTGAAGTTCGTCGCCAGGGTGAAGACGAACAGCACCAGGCCCGCGGCCATCAGCCCGGACAGCGCGAGCCCCGACGCGCCGGAGTTGTTGGCGATGAAGCCGGAGATCGTCGCGCCGCCGAACTGGAGGACGTGCTTCGTGATCTCCGGAACCTGCGGCAGCAGCAGGGAAACGGCGATCGTCTCGCCGAGCGCGCGGCCGAGCCCGAGCATCGAGCCACCGATGACGCCGCCTCGGCCGAAGGGCAGGACCACCGTCCTGACCATTCCCCACCGCGTGCTGCCCAGTGCGAGCGCCGCCTCCTTCTCACCGGGCGGCGTCTGCGCGAACACCTCCCGGATCACCGAGGTCGTGATCGGGAGGACCATCAGCGAGACCACCAGACCCGCGATGAACATGGACTGGATGTACAGCGCGTTCTCCTTCGACGAGAACAACGGGAACCAGTCGAGGTTTTCGGTGAGCCACAGCGAGACGGGCACGATCTGCGGGCCGAGGAAGGCGAACCCCCACAGGCCGTACAGCAGGCTCGGGATCGCGGCGAGCAGGTCGACGAGCCCGGTCAGGAACCCCCGGATCCGCCCGCTCGAGTACTCGGTGATGAACAACGCCGCCAGGATGCTCAGCGGGACCGCGATCAGGATGGCGATCAGCGCGACCACGATGGTCCCAAAGAGCAGGCCGAGCACCCCGAGGACACCCGAGGCCGGATCGAACCGGATCGTGGTGAAGAACCCGAAACCGCTCGCGTCGAAGGCCGGCCCGGATCGGTAGACGAGGAAGAAGCCGATGACCACGAGGATCGCCAGCATGGTCAGCCCGGCGCCGGTGGTGACGCGGCGGAAAGCGCGGTCGGCCCGTGACAGGACTTCGGTGATCACCCGCCGCACCGGGGTTCCGGGTGGGGACGGGTCGGGCCGGGGTGGCGCGATGGTCACGGGCGGCCTTCCTTCGTGTTGGCAAGTAAAGGAGTTCAGGGCACACCACGTCGCCCCTCGATGCGGCCAGTATGTGGTGCCCGCCGCCGGGAAAGGTGTCCACGCGGAGAACGCCCGACGGGGCGTTTGTGAATCAGTGCGCGCAGACGGTCTGAGCCGGTTGACCCCGAACGGGTGACTCGTGGACGTTGGATCCCGTGAAATCTGGGGAGTCGTCCGTGTTCCTGGTCCGTGCGAGACGAGCCGGGATCGTGCTGATCTGCGGGATACTGGCGGTCGCGGGGGTGTCCGTCCCCGCCGCGCAGGCGCAGGCGCCCGCCAATCCGCCGTACAAGCTCAAGACCGAGCCCGCCGATCTGTCGGCGGTGCAGAACGGTGATCCACTGCGGATCACGCTCTCTGGCCTGCCCAAGGGGGCGAAGGCGAAACTCGTCGTCTGCCCGAAGGACGTGCCGGACAATCTCATGAAGAAGGTGTATGTCCCGCCGTGGAGCAAGGACAGCACGCTGCTCACCCGGGTGCAGGCCTACTGCCAGGACGAATTCGGCGACGAATTCACCGGCAAGGCCGCGGGAATGCAGTCGATGGAAAGGGTGCGGAGCAGCACGACCGGCGACATCGTCTTCGACACGACGATCCCGCGCGGTACCTTGCGCCCGCATGCGGTGGCGTGGGATCCGCTTTACACCACTTATGAAAAAGCGGTGAATCCCGGCGACAAATTCCCGAAGGTGCCGTGGGCGGACAATCCCGTCGTCGTCGACCCGGTGACCGGCGCGAAGTCCAGAAGGCAGTTCTCCTTCACCTGTGACGAGAACAATCCGTGCACCGTCACGATCCAGATCACCGCACAGGACGCCGCGGGCAAGACGGTGACCTGGGTCGACGAATCCCTCAAGTTCACGCCGTACCTGCCGGGGATCGGGGTCAAGGGCTGCAAGGGGATCGGCCGGAACACGCTCAACGCCAGCATGCCGGAGCGGCTCGGCCGGACCGCGGTCGCCTGGAACCAGGCGCTGTGCGCGCCCACGCGGTCCGACCAGCCCACCAACATCGTGAGCGAGACCGAGGACGTCGGGCTGACCGCGTTCGACAAGGGCGCCTCCGATCTCATGATCACCGGAAGCGGGAACGCGCTGGCCGCGCAGTCCGTGCGGTCCCGGGAATACGTCCCCGTCGGGATCAACGCGGCCGTGATCGCCGCGGTCGGCTGGTCCCCGACCGACGTCAACGACGGGGGCAGCCCGCTCAACTCGAAGTTCACCGGAACCCTGTCCTTCGCCTACGACGAAGTGGCGAACATGTTCACGAAGGGCGGGCAGGTACCCGACGCCGACGGGCGCGGCGGCATCTTCAAGAACGGTTCCCCGCTGGTCACCAGGAATCCGGCGCTCGCGGCCATCAAGGACGGCCAGCCTGCCGGGGTGATCGCGGTGAACGCCCGATCCGGTTACGGCGGCAACACCGACTTCTTCGGCGCGACGGGGGAGTCGGGACCGGGCACCGTCCCGTTCACCCTGAGCCGGGCTCTCGTCCGATCGGCACCCGAAGCCTGGGTCTTCCCGAAGAAGGGGGAGGGCTACTTCGGTGACCTGGAAGGGAAGTCGCCGGGGGTGATCGCCGATCTGAGCGCGCTGGACCCCGGCAAGTTCCGGATCAACAACGTCGACGCGAAGACCGGTCAGCTGTCGGTGCGCAAGACCGTCGACAACGCCGTCGTCGGCAGGGGCGCGGACTGCGCCGGCGGCTGCATGAACTGGGTGATCACCGACCTCGCGACGGCCACGGTCAACCGCTGGACGCCGGTGGCGCTCCCGGACGGCAAGGGGAACTTCGTCGCGCCGACCGAGCAGAGCCTGCGGCTGGCGGCCGACGCGATGAAGATCGGCCCCGACGGAACGGCCGAGACCGGCACCGTTTCCCAGGACGGCGCGTACCCGCTCACCTTCGTCGAATACCTGGCCGTTCCGGTCAACCCGTTGATCGACGCGAACTGTCAGCCGATGAAGGAGAAGCAGGAGCAGCTGAAGTCGTTCGCCAACCTCGCGGCCGGATTCGGGCAGTCACTGCTTCCCCCCGGGATGGTCCGGTTGAGTCCCGGACTGGCCGCGACCGCCGGCCGGCGTGTCGCCAAGATCGGTACCGGCACCGCCGAAAAGGCGTGCCAGGAAAAGGAAGCGGCGAAGAATCCGCCGCCGCCGGGCGCGACCGGCGCCACGCAGGCCGCCAACTCTTCCTTGGGCGGGCCCTCCGGAGGGCCCGGTTCGTCCGCCGGCACCCCGGTGGCGGCCGCCACCGGACCGGCGCCCGCGGTCGCCCCGTCCCCGGAAAGCGTGGCCGCGGCGAAGAACCTCGCCGAGTCGATCGACATCCCGAAGTTCGCGGGCGCGGGTGCGCTCGGAGCCCTGATTCCCTTGGTGGCGCTGGTGATCCTGGCGACCTTGCCGTCCGCGACGGCGTATCTCGCGGCCGGTCGGCCGGTGCCGTCCTGGCTGACCAGGGCGCTGGCCGGGATCGGTGCCGCGTTCGCCATGCTGTTCGCTCTCCTCCGCCGCAAGCCCTCGGGTGACGTGGCGTGAGCACGGAGGTAGAAGAAAGGGAGTTCCTGCGGTTCGGCCCCGGCTGGATCGGGGCCGTCGCGTTCGCGTGGCTGGTCACCACCCTGGTGGCGCTGGCGCTGGTCGTCTACGCGCTGGGCCCGATGCTGCAGTCGAGTGATCAGCGGAAGGCGCTGACGGAGATCCGTGCTGAGATCGGCGTGGCGCTGGGCGCCAGCCAGAGCCTGTTCGGCGCGGCACCGCCCGCCAAACCCGTCGAGTTCGGCAGGCCGGTGGCCGTCATGGAGATCCCGGCCTTGAAGGTGCGGCAGGTCGTCATCGAAGGCGCGTCGAGCGGGGAAACCGCGTCCGGCCCCGGTCACGTCCCGGGGACGGCCGGGCTGGGGCAGCCGGGCAACGCCGTGATCGCCGCCCGCAACGCCGGGTTCGGCGGCCCGTTCGGCTCACTCGACGCCTTGGTGAAGGGTGACGAGATCGTCGTCGCGACGACACAGGGCAAGTCCGTCTACCGGGTGACCGACACGGCTACCCGGCCCCTCGACGAGGGAGCCGACTACGGCAAGACCGAGAACGATCGGCTGACGCTGGTGACCTCGGCCTCGTGGTGGCCGCTGGCCTCGGCCGAAGCGACGGTGGTGACCGCCGCACTGGAGGGCAGGCCGTTCCGCCCGACCCCGCAGAACGGCAAGGCGGACGCACAGGACGGCCGGACCGGTGACGGTGACGCGTGGGCCGGGCTGGTGCTGGCCTTCGGCGGATTCGTGGCGGCGGCGGCCGGGGCGACTTTCCTTTATCGCCGGTGGCGTCCGGTTTCGACCTATGTCATCACCGGGCCGGTCCTGCTCACTTTCGCCGCGCTGGCGGCATTGGCGCTGTGGCGGCTCTTTCCGGCTTGGGCGTAATCCAGGATTTCGGTCTTTTCGGGCCGAACCCGTTCTCAGGATGTGGATCTTCGCCCGTTCCCGACTTTGGTCGGTGGACTGATCACCGACAGCTCTTTAGATTCTCCCCATTACACCCGGTCAGGGGTAACTCATTCGGGCAACCGAAGGAATTCATCTGACGGAGTGTCATGCCACCAGCGTGCTTTAGCCGGAGCGCGACTGGATTGCTGAACACAGGGAGAGTTCGATGAGCAGATTCAGCCGGGTGGTCACATGCTCGGTTCCGGTCGCGGTCGGCGCTTTGCTGCTGTCGACCGCGGTGTCCGGTGCCCAGCCGTCGGAGGAGGCGCGCACGCAGACCGGGATCACCGCACTGCAGAGCATCAAGAAGAGCCTCACCCCGGCAGAGCGCAAGCAGTCGAGCCAGCTCGTCATCGAGAAGCGCCTCCGCGCCGACAAGGGCCTGGCAGGCAAGCTGCCCGAGTACCGGACCGGGCTGGGCGTCAGTGACGCCGGCACGGTCGCGGTGGACATCAAGGGCGCGGGCCAGCCACTCGTGGACGCCGTCAAGGCAGCGGGCGGCACCGTCCGCCACGCCTCTCCCGCCGGCGCGATCCGCGCCGACCTGCCACTGAACGCCGTCGACACGATCGCCGGACGCGGGGACGTCGCCGAGGTCAAGGCCGCTTCCCAGGCCATGACCTGGAACGAGTCCGCCCCACAGGACCGGCGGCAGGCCGCCGCCAAGCAGACCGCCGCCGCGCTGCAGGTCGCCGAGGGCGACAAGGCGCACGGCAACGACACCGCCCGCACCAAGTACGGCGTCACCGGCGCGGGCCAGAAGGTCTGCGTGCTCTCGGACGGCATCAAGTCGCTCAAGGCGTCCCAGACCGCCGGCGAACTGCCCGCCGTCGACGTCCTCCCCGGCCAGGCGGGCAGCGGTGACGAGGGCACCGCGATGCTGGAGATCATCCACGACATGGCGCCCGGCGCCGCCCTCGGTTTCGCGACCGCCTTCACCAGTGAGCAGAGCTTCGCCGACAACATCCGCGCGCTGCGCACGACCGGCAAGTGCACGATCATCGTCGACGACGTCTCCTACTTCGACGAGTCGCCGTTCCAGGACGGCCCGGTCGCGCAGGCCGTCAACGACGTGACCGCGGCGGGCGCGCTCTACTTCTCCTCCGCCGGGAACTCGGGCAACCTGACCGACGGCACCAGCGGCTACTACGAGGGCGACTTCCGCGGCTCGGCCAGCAAGATCTCCGGGATCACCGGGACGCCGCACGACTTCGACCCGAGCAGCACGACCCAGCTGTACAACGCGCTCTCGCCGAACTCGGTCGGCCGCTACGTCACCCTGTTCTGGTCCGACCCGTGGGGCAAGGCCACCAGCGACTACGACCTGTTCGTCCTGAACTCGTCCGGTTCGGTCGTCGCCTCCAGCGAAGGCTCGCAGAACGGCACCCAGAACCCGTACGAGATCGCCCAGGTCCCGGCCAGCGGCTCGGGCTTCAAGGTCGCCGTGGTCAAGTACAGCGGCTCCGACCGGTTCATCGCGCTCAACGTCATCCGTGGCCGCTTCGTCACCTCGGGCGCGCTGAAAGCCTTCAGCACCAACGGTGTCACCTCCGGCCACTCGGCAGCCGTCAACGCCTTCAGTGTCGCGGCCGCCCCGGCCGCCGGTGCCTTCGGCCGCGCGCTCGAGACCGGTGACCCGGCGAACCCGGCAGGCCCGTACCCGGGTCTGTTCACCGCCGCCAGCAAGTGGGAGCGGTTCACTTCGGACGGTCGCCGTCACCAGTTCTACAACCCGGACGGTTCGGTGATCACCCCCGGCAACGTGTCCTCGACCGGTGGTGCGACGCGGAACAAGCCGGACATCACCGCGGCCGACGGCGTCGCGACCTCGGTGACCGGCTTCCAGCCGTTCTTCGGGACCTCCGCCGCCGCGCCGAGCGCCGCCGCCATCGCCGCGCTGCTCATGCAGGGCAAGCCGACCGCCACCCCGGCGGAGATCCGCACGGCACTGACGTCGACCGCGATCGACCTCGGCGCCCCCGGCTTCGACCCGGTGACCGGGGCGGGCGTGATCATGACCGATCCGGCGCTCGCCGCCCTCGGCGTCGCCCCGAAGAAGTAGCACAAGCTCGAACCACGAAACGGCCCGGTGCGCGCGCACCGGGCCGTTTCACTGTTTCAGGAGCTTCAGGACTTGACGCAGGACAGGCCGTTCGGGCCCGACACGGTCAGGAAGCCGTACCGCTGGATCGTGGCGGCGAGCTGGCCGCCGCACAGCGGGCTGGCGGTCGAAGCCGAGTCACCGTCGTCGAAGCCGACGGCGCGCTTGGCCTGGTCGTAGCTGGGGGTGCGGGAGTCGACGATGTTGTAGACACTGCGCGAACCCAGGAACGCCGTGGTGAAGGCGGGGGTGTAGTTGCCGGCGGAACCGGAGACCGGGGAGCCGTTGAAGCCGGCTCCGGTCAGCGGGTTGACGGTGAAGCCCGCCCGCTTGTCGGCGACGACCGTGTTGCCCTGCGCGATCCACTGCGCGATGGAGAACGGCGCGATGGCGGTGGCGCGGTCGCCGACCGGGATGGAGTTGCCGTCGTGCTCCTGGAACCGCTTGATGGTGACCGGTTTGGTGGTCGGGTCGAAGCCGAGGACGGTGCCGGTGAAGAAGCTCAGCGTGCCGGAACCGGTCTGCGGCAGGTAGACCGCGATGGGGGAGTTGGCGCCGCCGACCTGGTTCCAGTTGGTGATGGAGCCGTCGTAGATGCCGCGCAGCTGCGCCAGCGTCAGGCTCAGGCCCGCGCCCGAACCGGTGGCCGAAGAGGCCCAGGTGACGCCGTCGGTGGCGAAGGCGAAGTACTCGAAGGTGGCGGGGTCGGACGAGCCGCGGGCCGAGGACGACCGCGCGATGTCGATCTTGCCGTCGCCCGCTTCGGCCGAGGCCTTCAGCGCGGCCTTGCCCTGCGAAGAGCCGTTCGGGGCGGGGTTGCCGGCGCTGTAGACGACCTCGTCGGCGAACGGGTCGGCCGGGACGGTGAACGTCTGGGTGCCGGACAGCAGCGGCGGCACGTTGACGAAGTTGTCGGGGTCGCTGTTCCAGGCGCCGCCGTTCGCGTCGGCCAGGATCGCGCCGGTGATGTCGACGGTGGTGTCCGAGCCCGCCGCGGCGATGACCTCACCGAGGCCGTTGGCCGGGGCGACCGCCGAGGCGGTGCCGGTCAGGGTGAGGCAGGCGCACGCGGCGATCGCGGTGGCGCCGAGAAACCGAGTGGTACGAGCACGCATCTTGTTTGCACTCTTTCTCTAGTCCCCAAGTCGTCACGGGATTCCGTGACTTGCCACCAATCCTCGCTCCGCAACACTGTCCGGCGGCAGTGCTTCGCGTTCCCGCCCGACGTCCTGGTGGTTAATGTCCGGGTAACGCACTTTCCGTGATCGTCCGTCACCGAGAACGATTCGGTGAATATCCGTCGAAATCGCGGCGGTATTTCCGGCGCCAATCGGTTATGGTCTCGATCCCTTCGCCGATCGACGCTTCGGTGGTGGCGGACCGGAATCGGTCGAGGCCGCGTTGTGCCTCGATACGCCGCCCGTACGCGTGGCTGGCGATCGCGACGATCCGGTCTTCCGTATGCAGGCGCCAGCGCCAGCGGCCTCCGCTGAGATGACTGAAATCACTGGTCAGCTCGGCGATGTTCGCGCTGAGCCAGATGATGGCGGCGAGGCATTCCTCGGCGTGTGGACAGTCGGCGGGCGCCGAACCCAGCGAGACGTTGTTGCCGCCGAGCAGCCGCCATCGGATGGTCTGTTCGCCGGTCTGGACCAGCTGGAAACGTGGATTCTTGGTCACTGTTCACCGCTCCGGCGACGAAGTGAACGATGTGAATTCCCCCTGGGCACATCCGGTGAATCGCTGCGATGTGGTGAAGGGGTTACCGGTTTTCCTTAAGGGGCGACGGCCGCCGGGTGAACGTTTTCCGTTGACGGCGGCGCGCTAGCCTGAACGGACGCGGGTAATCGGAAAACGATGACCGAGCCGGTTCGCTCCGGCACGGTCTGCGAGGAGGATCGATGGGCAACGGCAGGACCGCGGTCGTCACCGGAGCTGGTTCCGGGCTCGGCAGGGAGATCTCCCGCGCGTTACTCGGCGCCGGCTATCGCGTCGCACTCGCGGGCCGCCGCGGCGACGCGCTCGCCGCGACCGCCGACGGTGACGCGAACGCGCTTCCCGCGCCCACCGACGTCGCCGATCCCGATTCCGTCGCCGCGTTGTTCGAGACGGTCCGCGCGGAATGGGGGCGGCTGGATCTCCTGGTGAACAACGCGGGTGTGTCGGTGGGCGGGACCGTCGACGAACTGTCCTTCGCGGACTGGAAACGCGCCGTCGACACCAACCTGACCGGGATGTTCCTGTGCGCACAGCAGGCCGTTCGGCTGATGAAGGCGCAGGATCCGCGCGGCGGCCGGATCATCAACAACGGCTCGATCTCCGCGCACGCCCCGCGCCCCGCGTCCGTCGCCTACACCGCGACGAAACACGCGGTCACCGGACTGACGAAGTCGATCTCGCTCGACGGCCGGGCCTGGAACGTCGCTTGTGGACAGATCGACATCGGCAACGCCGCCACCGAGATGACGCTGCGGATGGCGAACGGGATCCCGCAGGCCGACGGCAGCGTCAAGGTCGAGCCGACCTTCGACGCCCGGCACGTCGCGGACGCCGTGCTGTACATGGCCGGGCTGCCGCTGGACGCGAACGTCGGCTTCCTGACCGTCACGGCGACCGCGATGCCGTACATCGGACGGGGTTAGGCGAAGCGGCGGGTCAGGGGATCACCTTCGCCTTCCGGAATTCGTCGAACAGCCGGAAGAACATCGCCGAAGTCTCCGCGTACTCGTGGAAACCGGCCCGCCGGGCCTTCGAGCCGTCCGCGAACATGTCGTAGTCCCAGCCGAACACGAAGTCCGCGAACGCCCACGACGACGAGACCGCGCCGTAGGGCACCTCGAGGCCGTACTTCGCGGCGATCGACGTCCAGAGTTCCTCCTTGTCCGCCATGACGACGTCCAGCGACATCGGCAGCGGCGGCGCCACCTCCAGGTCGAAGTACCGCGCGATCCGCGGCCAGAGGTCGCTCCACCGGAACAGGTCGCCGTTCGCGATGTTGTACGCCTCGTTCTCCGAGCCGGTGGCCCAGACGGTGGCCTTCGCCAGCAGTCCGGCGTCGGTCATCTCCAGGAGGCTGTCGTACGCGCCGGGTTTGCCGGGGAAGCGCAGCGGCAGGCCGAGTTCCTTCGAGATCGAGGCGTAGACGGCGATGGCCAGCGCGAGGTTCATCGGGTTGCCCAGCGCGGTGCCGCCGACCACCGACGGCCGGATCGCCGACCACGTCCAGGATTTCCCGGCCTGACGGCGTTCCAGGAAGTCCTGCTGGTCCACATTGAACTCGGGCGGCATGTGCCCGGCGTCGTCTTCGCGTGCCGGGGTCTTGAACGGGCCGAGGTGGGCGCCGTAGACCTTGTAGCCCTGCATGAGGCTGATGTGGCGCAGCGTGGGCGCGGCGGGCTCGATCGCGTCGACGAGGTTGGTCAGCATCGCCAGGTTCGGCGCGACCAGTTCGGCCCAGGTCGGCTTGTCGACATAGGCCGCGTAGAACACGTGCGTGACGTCGTCCAGGCCGCCGAGCTTCGCGCGAGTGTCGTCCGCGTCGAGCAGGTCGACGGCGATCTGGCCGGGGCCGCCACGTCGCGACAGGCCGATGACACGCCAGCCCGGCAGGGTCTCCAGGTGCTCGATCAGGTTCTTGCCGATGACCCCGTTGGCCCCGGCGACCAGGGCGACCTTGCGTTCTTCGTTCATGTCCTCAAGCCTGGACCCGGCGTTGTGATAAGTCCAAGGCATACATATCACCGCTCCGATAAACTCTCTTCATGACGAGCCTGCGGCAACTCGAGTACCTGGTGACCGTCGTCGACACCGGCTCCTTCACCCGGGCCGCGGAGATGCTGCACGTGACACAGCCCGCGCTGTCGCATCAGATGCGCGCGCTGGAGAAGGGCGTCGGCGGACCGCTGCTCGAACGGTTGCCGCGCAGCGTCCGGCTCACCCCGATGGGGCGGGCCATGCTGCCGCACGCCCGCGCCACCCTCGCCGACGCCGAACGCGCGCGGTGCGCGGCCCGGCAGGCGTCCGGGCTGGAAGCCGGGGAGTTGCAGATCGCCACGGTCTATTCGGTCGGCCTCGGTGTCCTGCCCGCGGCGTTGCGGGTGTGGCGGAGGGAACGGCCGGACGTCGACGTCCGCCTGGTGGAGTTCCGGCACGCGGACGAACTCCGGGAGGCCATGGCGGCGGGGGAGGCCGACGTCGCGGTCGGACCGGTCCCGCCGGGCTGGGTCGGACCGGTCCGCGAACTCGGCACCGAGGAGTTCGTCGTGGTCCTGCCGATCGACGGGCCGCGTGAGGACGACGGCTCCGGCGTCGTCGACCTGGCGACCCTCGCGGACTGCGCGTGGGTGCACTACGCGCCGGGCAACGGCCTGGCCGACCTCGTCGACCAGGCGTGCGCCGCGGCGGGATTCCAGCCGAGGGCCGCGGTCCGGACCGAGCAGACCGCGGCGGCGCCGGTGCTCGCGGCGGCGGGGCTCGGTCCCGCGCTGGTCCCGGCCAACGTGCTGCCCGAAGGTTTCCACGGTCGTGTCCTGTGGCCCGAACCGGCGATCCGGCGCACACTCGCCGCCTATTGCCGCAGCACGCCCGACCCGTTGACCTCGGCTTTCATCGACGTCGTCGCGGGGGAGTGCACGCTCGGCTCACCGCACCGAAACGCCTGACAGGTCCACGCCGCCGAACGGGGTCGCCTTCACCTCGCCGACCCGCTCCGCCCAGACGGCGTGCCCGTGCCCGGACCACAGCGGAGCGACCGGGAGATCCCGCAGCAACTGGTTCTCCACCAGCCGGTAGACCTCGCCGCTTTCGGCGGCGTCGGTCTCCTCGGCCGATTCGAGCAGGTCGGCGAACCCGTCGCTGGAGTATCCGGTGGCCTTCACGATCTCGGCCAGCGTCTCCTGCGGGCTCGGCGTCAACAGGGTCACGTCGATCGCGAACGGTCCCTCCCCGGGCTCGGCGGCCAGCGGGACACCGACGGCCGCGCTGACCTGGTCCGCCAGCGGGCGCAGCCAGCTCGCCGGTGACTGTCCGAAGTGGACGGGCGTGTTCGGGAACTCCGCCTGCGTCAACAGGGACTTCCCGGCTCCGGCGTCGAAGGTGCAGGGGCGGCAGGTGCTGCTGCGTTCACCGGGGGCGACGGCGGGCGGCAGGAGCGACTTCGCCGGGTCCACCTGCTTGCCGAGAGCGCCGGCCTCCAGTGCCGCGCGGTCGGTCCCGAGTGCGAAGCCGTGACGTACCGTCGCGTCGGAGAAATGCTTCGCGGTCAAGGGAAACCCGAGGTAGGCGGCGGTCGGCAGCGCCCACATCACATGCCGCTGCGCGAAATCCGCGTGCATGGCCTCGTGGCGATCACCGGGCACGAACGTGGAGAGGTCGAGCTTCCCGGCCTTGACCTCGTCGTACTGTGCCGCCGCGTCGCCGGTCTTCAGTTCGATCACACGCGCCTTGCCCGGCGCGTCCGCCACGCGGATCAGTTTGCCGCCGGACGGCTGCCAGCCGCCGTCCAGCCGGAACGGCCCGTTGCCGACGGGCCGCTGCGCGAACCCCGGCCAATCACGCGATTTCAGCACCGACGCGGGCAGCGGGACGAGCGCGGGCGACGAGAGCAGCGCCGGGACCTGCCCGGACGGCCGGTCGAGCACGAGCCGGATGGTCAGCGGATCCGGCGCGGCGATCTCCTTGGCCCGCAGGAGATCCTTGACCACGCGCGACGCCTGCCACCGCTCCGCGCCGATCGCCTGCCAGGTGTCCACATAGGACTGGGCGGTCACCGGCGTGCCGTCGTGGAACTTCCCGCCGTCCTTGAGCTTGACCGTCCAGGTGATCCGGTCGGCGCTGGTGACCGATTCCGCCGCGCGTGGCGTCAGCTTTCCCGTCGCGGGGTCGTAATCGGAGAGCGGCGTCCACAACGCGCCGGCGAGCATGCGTCCGGGCTGGTCACGGATGTCGGCGGGCAGGAGGGTCGCCGGGGCGGCCAAGCCCACGCGAAGAACGTCCGGTGCGGGCGGTTCACCGGATTCCGTGCAGCCCGCCGCGGCCAGTGCGGCGGCGAGGAGCGGGGCCAGAAGACGCGAGCGCATGGTCATGTCATAGCAGTCTCACACCGACCATCGGTGGTTGTGCGGGCAAAGTGGTGATCTTATGGTGAGGGGACCAGCCTGGGAGGTTTCTGTGCGAGGAAACTGGTTGCTCCGTTCGTGCCTGGCGCTCGCCACGGTCACCGCGACCTTGATCGCCACCGGCCTGCCCGCCGCCGCGTGCGGCGAAGAGGACAAACCGGCCAACGAGAAGGTCCGGGTCGCGGGTGCGCCCGGCGCGGTGAAGAACGTCAAGGCCGTCGGCAACGTGCCCGACGCGCAAGGCGCCATCGCGATGGGGTTCCTGCAGTACGGCAAGCGCGACGTCATGGCGGTTTCCGGCGAGTTCGGCCTGAAGGTCTACGACCTCACGAAGAATCCCACGGCGCCGAAGCTGATCGGCGAGGTCAGCCTGCCCGGCCTCTGGGAGACCGAGGACACCGAGGTCGACGTCAAGCGCAAGCTCGTCTTCCTCGCGCGGGACCCGCGGGCCTACGGCGGCACCACGCAGACCGGCGAGTCCGGCATCTACATCATCGACCTCAAGAACCCGGACAAACCGGCCATCCTGAGCTACACCAAGGTGCCCGCCGGCCATACGACCAGCTGCGTCGACGACTGCCGCTACCTCTGGACCGGCGGTCCCGCGAAGGCCGCGAACCAGCCCGCGGACTGGGGCGGCCGCCCGATCTGGGTGACCGACATCCGCGATCCGCGTAACCCCAAGACGTTCCCGAACCCGATCGAACTCGCGCGCAACGACGGCAAGACCGACTACGTGCACGACGTCCAGGTCGACGACGAGGGCGTGGCGTGGGTGTCCGGACGAGGCGGCGTCCGCGGCTACTGGACCAACGGCTTCCACCGCGACCCCGTCCAGGGCAAGGTCCGCCGCGCGACGGCGTTCGACCCGGTGCCCTACGCGGGCGGCGGGGTCGAGGAGACGGCGGCGCCGTCGAAGTTCATGCACAACAGCTTCCACCCGGCGGGACACCGTTCGGCCGACGGTGCCGACTCGAACCGCTGGCGCGGCCGCGACCTCATCTACGCCACCGAAGAGAGCTTCCTCGACGGCTGTGCCGGTGACGGCGTGCTGACGATCTCGTCGCTGAAGAACTCGTACAACGGCGAGGGCTGGCGCTCGACGCCGGAGAAGCCGTTCCGCCTCGAATCCGTCGGCACCTGGAGCGTCGCCGGTCAGGAAGGCAGCGACCCGGCGTCGGGTGACTGCTCCGCGCACTACTTCGACATCCGCGGCAAGGTCCTCGTGCAGTCGTTCTACGGGCAGGGCACGCGGTTCCTCGACGTCAGCGACCCGACCGACCCGAAGCAGATCGCCTACTTCCGGCCCGCCGACGCCGCCGCGTGGGCGCCCTACTGGCACAAGGGTTACGTCTATGTCGCCGACAACACTCGCGGAATCGACATCCTGAAGCTCACCGCCTGAGCGAAGATGTCCCCATGCGCATCATGGGGAAGACCTTGGGGAGCCTGGCCGCGATCGTCCTGATCGCGGCCTGTGCCCCGGCACCGCCGGAGAAAATGGCCGTCCGCACCGATACGGCGCCGGTCGCCGAGGATTTCCCGGACATCGGAGAGATCGTCGAGGCGCGCTGGGTGGAGGAGCGGATGGGCGTCTCCGAAGGCCGGATCGAGGCACCCGGGCCGTCCGACCTGCGGCTGTCCGCGCTGGTGAAGCTTCCACTCGAAGCCGTGTCGAAGCTGATCAGCGATCTCAAGTGCCATGCGGGGGCTCCGACGGCGCCGGAACAGCTGAAGGCGCTCCTGCCGTCCGGCGTGAAGTGGCTCTCCTGCGAGCTGCCCACGACCACCAAGTCGCGGACGGCGTTCGTGGTCGACGGCTCCGAACAGGCGTTCCTGATGTCGAAGACGATGTAGCGGGGTCAGTCCTTGAGCTTGGGGTTCCAAGCGGTCAGCTTCAGCTTGCCGGTGGTCCCGAGGTCGGTGTCGACGGTGATCCGCTGCTCCGGGTCACCCTTCGCGGCCGCGACCGTCACATAGGCGCCCGCCTCCGGCGAGCCCACGGTGACGGTGTTCGACCACGAGACGACCGAGAGCAGCGTCCCGCCGGGCTGCACCGTCTGCGGGCTGACGCCGGGATCGATCGCCATGTACGACGACCCGTGCTCGACCTCGACGGCCATCGGCCGCTTTTCCTTGTCCAGCAAGCGGATTTCGGGATAGCCGGTGAGCGTGCGCGGTGCCGTGCCGCAGTTGGTGAGGGTGAGCACGACCGCGCGATGGCCCAGCGCGGCGTCGACCGGGCCGGACTTCACCGTGATCCCGGTGCCGAGACAACCCGCCGGTTCGACGGTGCCCGGCACCGGCGTTTCCGCGGGCGGCGGCGGTGCGGGTGGTGGTGGCGGCGAACTGCACCCCGTCACGACGAGCAGCAGTGCACCCGGCAACCCCAGTTTTCCCAGCACGCCGGAACCTTATCCAAGTACGTGAAGGCGCCCTTCACGTACTTGGTGGGTTATGTAGGGATGGCGTGTTGCGAAAGCCACTTTCGCAACGTTGAAGGTTGCGAAAGTGGCTTTCGCAACACGCGCGGGCCGATCGCCCACGGCCGCACCTGGGCCGAAGGCGTCCTTCACCGCATCCGACGCGGTGAAGGACGCCTTCGGCCCATCACAGACTCCGCCACGCCCGCCTCACTCCCTCAAGAGGCGAGCAACTCCTGCAGCTCACGGATGGCGGCGTCGAGTTCCGTCGCGAACAGCTCCATCTCGTGCGCCACGTGCTTCGGTGTGCACAGGTACAGATTCAGCGAGTCCGGCAGCAGCACGTACGCGACGCCGATGCACTGCGGGCTGGTCGACCCGAAGCCGAAGTACCGGATGTTCACCGACGGCGCCGAGCTGGTGCTCAGGTAGTCGTTGCGCATCTTCAGCCAGCCGGGCGACGAGTACAGCGACGGGGAGTCCTCGACGCCACGCCGTTTCTGGATCAGTTGCAGTTCCCACAGGTGCTGCTCCGGCGCGTCGCCCGCCTGGCATTCCTTCGCCCGCGTGACGTGCTTCGCGGCCGCCGCGCGGAAAGCCGCCTGACGTGTCTGCCGGTCGGCCTGCGGATCGTCCATCACCCGGACGAACCACTGCACCTCGGGCGTCACCACCCGCATCGCTTCGGTGCGCCCGTTCTGGTACTGCCGCGTCGCGATCGACTCGTACGTCGCGCCGGTGATCCCCTTCGCCCGCTTGTGCGCGAGCTGGTACGCCATCTGCGCGAAGGCGTCGGGGGACATCCCCAGCTCCTTCGCCCGCTTCGCGCCGAAGTCGGTGAAGGACACCGTCTTCGTAGCGGTCGCGTCGGCGTACTCGGCGAAGGCCACCGCCGCGGCACGGGCGTCCTCGCGCAGCGCGTCACCCAGGATGAACTCGATGACCTCGGACGCCGGGACGCCGTCGGCGGGCGGTCGCTCCAGCCTGGTCCCGCTCAGCAGCGCGTCGGTGAACCCGAGGATCGTGGTCCCGTCGAGTTCGCAGTGCTCGACGTTGATCCCCGCCGTGCCGTCCTCGAACACGATCAGCGACACGGCCTTGTCGAACCAGCGGTTCGCGCTGTCGCCGTGCAGCAGCTTGTCGCACGCCTCCTGCGTGTCCGCCGGCGCGAAATCCTCCAGGCACAGGCAGAACAGCGCCGTCTCGATGTCGTCGAGCGCGGCCGCGTTCCCGCCGGCGAGCAGCGCTTCCCTCGTCGCCGCCCACTCCGCCCTCGCCTTGGTGGTGAAATGCCCGGCCGAGGTCTGCGGGTCTTCGACGAAGTTCCCCGACTTGACGATCACCTGCAGCCCCGCGACCAGCTGTTCGGGGGAGTACGGGCGGCCGTCGGGTGCGATGACGTCCATCCGGAACGGGGTGCCGCGGTGGAACACCACGACGTGCCGCGCCCTTGACGGCCCCGGCCAGTCCTCGCGGTACGGCGTGCGCGCGGTGTCCTGTACGGCGCCGGGGATCCGCGTCGCCGAGAACAGGTACTTGTGCTGCACCATCGACTGCGGCTGCCCGCGCAGCATTATCGGCGGCACCAGTTCCTCGTCCAGCTTCAGCTTGTAGTCCACCGCCGACGCCGCCAGTTCGGCCGCGCGTTCCAGCTGTCCCAGCGGGGGTTCGGTGAACAGGAAGAAGAAGTTCGCGTTGAGCGCGATCCGGTCGCGGCGGCCGAGGTAGCGGTACGGCCAGAAGGTGTCGAGCCAGCTGTGGACGCCTTCCCGCTTGTCGAAGGCTTCGAGCGCGCTCTGCAGTTCGTGCGCCGGGCTTCCTTCCGCGAGGAACTCGGCGACGGCGCCTTCGGTCTCCGCGAGCTCGCCGGGGGTGAGCAGCGGCGAGCACCACTCGAGAAACCGGCGGCAGGTGTCCTCCAGGCCGGGGACAGGGACCCTCGGCAGGACCTCCTCGTTGCCGAACGTGCGGGTGGACGGTTCCGGACTGCTCACGATCATCCTTGATCTCGAAGGGGAAGGGCGTTCAGCGCGGCGGCGAGGTCGCCCGCCGCGCCGTCCGGGCGGGAGACGAACAGCCGCGCGTACAGCCGGCCGTCGGACTCCAGCCCACGCGGGTCGACACCCGCGACGGACAGATTGTCCAGGATCTGCGTCCGTTCCTCGGCCGAGGCGAACCTCCGCTGCCGGAAGACGCCGTCGGCCCCGGTCGTGTCGTACTCCAGATCGGCGAGGCTTTCGGCGACCGACGCGTAGGAGAACATCCGCAGCACGAAATGCGCCATCCAAGGCCGGTTCTCCCGCGCGATACGGACGAGGGTCTTCTCGGTGACGTAGCCGACGCAGCCGGTCGAGATGACGATGTCGACTTCGGCCAGCAGCGCGCGCTGCTCCTCTGTCGGGTCTTCGCTTTCCAGATCCGCGTGGATCGCGTCGTCGATGAAGCCCGCGGCGAGCGCGTAGTCCAACGCGGGCGCGGAGGCGTCGAGGCCGATGAAGCGGACCTCGTCGCTCACGGCGAGCTCCTCGACCATCCGCCGATCGCGCGCGATCAGTTCGTCCCGGCTCAGCGCTTCGCTGTCCCGGTAGTGGTCGTACAGCCGCTCCATCGACGTGTCACAGCGATGCAGTGCCGCGTTGACGCCGTAGGAACAGCCGAGGTCGAGCACCGTCGGGACCTTGACGTCGGTCTCCGCCCGGTACTCGTCGATCAGTTTCGCGAAGTAGGCCTTCGCCTGCTGTGGGATGGAGTAGTCCAGTCTGCGCAAGGTGCCGAAGAACGCACGAGGATCGGGCTCGGTATAGATGTGATCGAAAGAGATCTTGCCGGTCGAATCCAATGGCACGGCCAAGCTCCTGACTTAGTCGAGCAGCTGATCGCCCCGGACCGCCGCGGATGCGACGTGTTCCGGCAGGACCCGGCCGAACAGCTGTCTCGTCCGCTCCGGACTGCCGATGACCCCAGGACGCTCGCTGTACGCGAAGATCGCGGAATGGCGGGCGACTGCCCCTTGAACACTACTCACACGGTGCAGCGCGAAGCGTCCGCGAAACAGCTGAAGATCGCCGGGACGCAGAGTGAGCCGTCGGATCAGGTGATCCCCTTCGCCCGCCAGCACGGCACGGACGTCGTCGAAGTTCTCCGCCGTTCCGGTGCGGATGTTCGGGCAATATTCGAAGACACCGCCCTCGGCCGCCTCCTGCGTGAGCATGCTGACCGTGTACTCGTTGGTGTCGAAATGCCACGGATGCGAGCGGCCCGGTTCGATCACGTTGAGCACCAGGCCTGCCAGTGGATCGGCGAGTTCGTGCAGTTCGGGGAGCTCGAAGCAGTCGGCGACGAACCGCTGGAACTCGCTGCTCGCGTACAGCTGCTGGATGATCGCGGTCGCCGGGATCCGGTCGCGTGCCACGAAGGCGTTGCCGCGTTCCATGATCGTGCGGCCGGGGTGGCCCTCCGGCAGCGGAGTGTCGATGGCGATGTTGTAGGCGTTGACGCGTTCGACCTTCGCGTACGCCTCCGGAGCGATCTCCGCGCCTTCGTGGCGAAGGGCGTCACGCAGCTCCGGACGGATGAAGTCGGCCAGCACACTGCAGCCCGTTTCCCGCAGTTCGGCGCGGGTCCGGGAAACGATTTCGCGCCACGCCGGGCTTCCCGGTGCGGACAACGGATAGCGGGCGGTGTCGGCCACCTGGACTGCGCTCGCGGTCATCGACGTCCTCTCGGCTGGCCCGGAAGTGATTCTCGGGTTTAGCACAGAAAACGCCCGCGACCCCCGCGCCTTGTGAGCGGTGCCACACGGAACGTGACGGCCCCCTTATCCGCGTTCGTACGCGGATAAGGGGGCCGTCATGGAGCTTTCGTCAGCTGGTGACAAGCGGCAGAAGCGGCCGCCGCACCGCTGTCGCGACGCCGTCGGACGCCTGGGAAGCGGCGATCCGTTCCGCCGTCGGCGTGCCGTACTCGGTGGTCCGCTGCCGCAGCGGACGGCCCAGCGGTTCGACCATCGCGCGCATGTCGCTGATCGTCTTGTACGACCCGTTGGCCGCTCCCGCCATCCGGCTGATCGTTTCCTCCATCAGCGTCCCGCCGATGTCGTTGACCCCGCCCTGGAGAACGGCGCGGCTGCCCTCTTCACCGAGTTTCACCCAGGAACTCTGGATGTTGTCGATCGTCCCGTGCAGCAGCAGCCGGGCCAGCGCGTGCACCGCGCGGTTCTCGCGCAGCGTCGTCCCGGCCCTGGCGAGCCCGGCGAGGTAGATCGGGGAACTCTGGTGGATGAACGGCAGCAACACGAACTCGCTGAAGCCGCGCCGCCCGTTGCGCTCCAGGCCTTCCCGCTGCAGTTTCGCCAGCAGCTTCAGGTGCCCGACCCAATGCGACGGCGTGTCGACGTGGCCGTACATCATCGTCGACGTCGTGGTGATGCCGAGTTTGTGCGCGGTGGTGACGACGTTGATCCATTCCGACGTCGGCAGCTTGCCCTTCGTCAGCACCCAGCGGACGTCGTCGTCGAGGATCTCCGCGGCCGTACCCGGCAGCGAGTCGACGCCGGCTTCCTTCGCGCGCGCCAGCCAGTCCTCGATCGAGAGGTTGGTCCGCGAAGCGCCGTTGACGACCTCCATCGGTGAGTACGAGTGCAGATGGATGTCCGGCTGACGGCGTTTCACCTCGGCCGCGAGGTCGAAGTACGCGGTCCCCGGCAGATCCGGGTGGATGCCGCCCTGCATGCAGATCTCGGTCGCGCCCGCGGCCCACGCTTCGTCGACCCGGTCGCCGACCTGCTCCAGCGAAAGCGTGTACGCGTCGGCGTCGGTGCGCCGCTGGGCGAACGCGCAGAACCGGCAGCCGGTGTAGCAGACGTTGGTGAAGTTGATGTTCCGCGTGACGACGAAGGTGATGTCGTCGCCGTTCACCGCACGCCGCAGGTCGTCGGCGATCTTGGTGAAGGCGTCGAGCTCCGGGCCTTCGGCGTGCAGCAGCGCCAGCGCCTCGTCGTCCGACAGTCCGGCAGGATTCTTTTCCGCGCTGCGCAAGGCGTCCCGGATGTCGAGGTCGAACCGCTGCGGCGCGGTCTTGATGTTGCCCTTGATCTCGGCCCAGTCGCCGTAGACCGAGTCGAAGTCGCTGCGGCGGTCTTCCGTACGCCCGACCGTGTCGACCTCGACGTGCAGATCGGTGCGCCCGGCCTCCTTCCAGCCGCCATCGGGCTCCTGCCACGGGATGCCCACCGGGATGGCCTCTTCGATCGCGAGCCCGGTCTCGGCGTCGGTCAGCGGCGCGAGATGCGCGTTCATCCGCGGGTCGAGCCACGGTTCGCCGGTCTTGACGTACTCCGGGTAGATCGGGAGCCGCTCGCGCACGGTGAAGCCGAGCGCCTCGGTGCGGCGTTTGAGTTCGTCGATCTGCGGCCACGCGCGTTCGGGGTTCACGTGGTCGGGGGTCAGCGGGGAGACGCCGCCCCAGTCGTCGATCCCGGCGTTCAGCATCAGTTCGTACTGCTGGCCGATCAGGTTCGGCGGCGCCTGGATGCGCATCTTCGGGCCGAGCACGAGCCGCGCGACGGCGATGGTCGCGGCGAGTTCCTCGAGATCGGCGTCCGGGGTCGCGCGCATCTTGGTGTCCGGCTTCGCGCGGAAGTTCTGGACGATCACTTCCTGGATGCCGCCGTAGGTCTTCGCGACCTTGCGGATCGCGAACAGGGAGTCGGCGCGTTCCTCGAAGTTCTCGCCGATGCCGATCAGGATGCCCGTGGTGAACGGCACCGAACTGCGGCCGGCGTCCTCCAGCACCCGCAGGCGCACGTCGGGGTCCTTGTCGGGCGAGCCGTAGTGCGGGCCGCCCTTCTCGGTGTACAGCCGCTTCGCCGTCGTCTCCAGCATCATGCCCATCGACGCCGAAACCGGCTTCAGCCGCTGGAAGTCCTGCCAGGTCAGCACACCCGGGTTGAGGTGCGGCAGGACGCCGGTCTCCTCCAATACCCGGATCGCCATCGCCCGGACGTAGGACAGCGTGTCGTCGTACCCGTGCGCGTCGAGCCAGTCCTTCGCCGCCGTCCAGCGGTCCTCCGGACGGTCGCCGAGGGTGAACAGCGCTTCCTTGACGCCCATCGCGGCACCCTTGCGGGCGATGTCGAGGACCTCGTCGGGGGAGAGGAACGGCGACTCGACCCGGCCGGGGACGGTCGCGAAGGTGCAGTAACCACAACGGTCCCGGCACAACCGGGTCAGCGGGATGAACACCGAACGGCTGTAGGTGACCACGCCGGGACGGCCCGCCGCGACGAGTCCGGCGTCACGGATCCGGGAGGCGTGCTCGGACAGCGTCTTGAGGTCGTCGCCGCGCGCCTGGAGCAGGATCGAGGCCTCGGTGAGGTCGAGGGTCTTCCCGTCGCGCGCCCTGGCGAGTGCCCGGCGCATCGCCGAGGTGGTGGGGGCGTTCGCGTCAGCAGGGGATGCCATTCCCGCACGCTATGGCCGGACTCGCTCCACCTGCCAGTGCGCATCCCGCCACCGCGTCACCCGCGCGGGTGTGGTCACCGTTCTAGCTGGTCAGAGCGTGATCTTGGTTGCCGATCGGTGGGCTGAAGTGTATTACCTAAAGTGTGGCTTCGGTGATCGGCAAGAAGGTCGGCGGGCGGACGTACTACTACCTCGTCACCTCCGCGCGGGTCGACGGCGAGCCCAGGGTCGTGTCGCAGCGCTACCTCGGCACGGCCGAGGAGATCGGGCGCGCGATGGAGGGTGACGTCTCCGCCCCCGGCGAAGCGCGTCACCGGACCTTCGGTGACGTCGCGGCGGTGTGGGCCACCCTGCGACGGCTCGACTTCGTGCGCCGGGTCGACGAAGCCGTCGGAGCCCAGCGCGCCGCGACCACACTGGGGACGCATCTCGCGCTCGCCGTCCTGCACCGGGCGACAGCACCGGACACGGACCTCGCCACCTGGTGGGAGGACGGTGTCGCACGCGAATTCCTCAAAGCCGACCTGGCGAATCATCGGCGCGCGCTGCAACGGCTCACTCCGGAACGGATCGCGCGGATCGAGACCACGGTCGCCGAAGCGGTGCTCTCCTGGCTGGGGACGGGGAACGCCGCGCTCGCCGTCGACGTGCCGCAGTTCGCCACCTTCACCACGGCCGAGCCCTGCCGCTGCGAACTCGCCGGGCTCGGCCTGGTGGTGACCAAGGACGGCGCGATCCCGCTGGCGTCGCACGTGTATCCGAGGGAGGGTGCGCAGCCGTTCGCCGCGCTCGCCGAGCAACTCCGCTCGCTGTACCCCGTCACGCTGATCTTCACCGCCGGCCAGGCCGCGCAACTGGACCTCGGAAGGCATTTCGTCGGCGCGCTCCCGCTTTCGGAGCATCCGGAGCTACTGGTGAAACCGCCGTCCGCGCGCGAACCTGTCGACCCGGAGCGCTTCGCCGGGTTGACCGCTCTCGACACCAGAGCCGTGGTCGCGGGCGTCCGGCGGCGCGTGATCCTGACCCATTCGGAGATCCTGCACAACGCGCAGGCCCGCGCGTTCGGCGAGGAACTGAGCACCGCGACGCGTGAACTCGACGGCCTCGACGCCGCACTGGCCGCGGGCACGTACCGCGGCGACCGGAGCCAGGTGAACGCCGAAATCGCGCGGATCACCCGCGGCCGCCGCGTCGAACGGGTGCTCTCCCCTTCCTTGACGGGGACGAAGCCGGGGGAGATCCGGCTGACCTGGAAGGTCGACGACGCCGCCGTGTCGCGGCTGCACGACGAGTTCTTCGGCAAACAGGTGCTGGTCACCGACCACGACTGGCCGGTGTCCGAGGTCGTCACCGCGTACCGGGCCCGGACCCACCTCGACTCGACGTTCCGCTGGCTGACCGGACCCGCCGTCACCGGCCCGGCCCCGCGCTGGGACTGGACCCCGCACCGGATCGCGGTGCACACGCTGGTCACGGTGCTCGCGTCCACGGTCACGCACCTCATGCGGCGCGAGGCGGACCGCGCCGGGATGAACCTGTCGGTCCGCGAGCTGATGGACAGTCTCGCGGGGATAGGGGAGACGGTGCTGCGCTACCCGTCCACCGGCGGCCGCCCGCGGACCCGGCGCCTGCTGACCGAGCGGAGCCCGGAACAGCAGGCGCTCTTCGACCTCTTCGGGCTCAGCTCTCCCGATGGATATGCAAGGCGGAGAAGCTCTGCACCACCGGCATCAACTCGATGACGTTGATGTTCACGTGCTCCGGCTGCGACGCCGCCCAGAAGACGGACTCGGCCACATCGGCGGCCGTCAGCGGCGTCGTGCCCTTGTAGACGTTGTCGGCCTTGCTCTGGTCGCCCTCGAACCGGACGACGGAGAACTCCGTGCCGCCGACCAGGCCGGGCTCGACGTTGGTCACCCGGACGCCGGTGCCCTGCAGGTCCGCGCGCAGGTTGAGGCTGAACTGGTGCACGAACGCCTTGGTCGCCCCGTAGGCGTTGCCACCGGGATAGGGGTAGGAGCCCGCGACCGACCCGATGTTGATCACGTGCCCGCGGCCGCGCTCGACCATGCCGGGCAGCAACGCGCGGGTGAGATGCGCGAGCCCCTTGATGTTCGTGTCGATCATCTGGTCCCAGTCGTCGAGCTTCGCGCGGTGCGCGGGCTCAAGGCCCTTCGCGAGGCCGGCGTTGTTGACCAGCAGGTCGACTTGGGCGAACTCGGCGGGCAGCGTGCCGGGGAGCGCGGCTACCGCGTCGGCGTTCCGGACGTCGAGCTCGAAGGGGAGGACGTTCTCGCCCAGCTCGACGGCCAGCTTGTCGAGCCGGTCCTTACTCCGCGCGGCCGCGACGACCTTGGCGCCGTCGGCGGCGAACCGGCGGACGATCTCGACGCCGAACCCGGCGCTGGCACCGGTCACGAAAACGGTCTTCCGGGACATGGAGACGATCACCCAATTTCTTTCAAGAACCGTGCGAACACGGCGTCGAACTCGGCCTCGCGTTCCAGGTTAGGCATGTGGGCGGCGCCCTCGATCACCGCCAGGGTGGAGCCGGGAATGAGGTCGTGCATGAGCTCGGCGTCCGAGACCGGCGTGAACTCGTCCTCGGTCCCGACCACGACGAGGCTCGGCACTCGCACCTGGGTGAGGCTGTCCCGGTAGTCCGGGCGCTCGGCCCTGCCCCTGAGCGCGGCCGCCGCTCCTTCCTTGGGCGTCGTGCGCATCATCTCCAGGACGTGCGCCGCCACGTCCGGCATCGTGCGGACGTTCTCCGGGGAGACCATCTTCGTCAGGACTTCCTCCGCGTAGGGGCCGAGCCCCTCGGCGAGCACCCGGTCCGCCATCTCGTTGCGGACGCGCCTGCCGTCCTCGGTCTCTTCCTGCGGGGAGGTGTCCGCGAGCAGGAGCCCGGCGACGCGGTCGGGGTAGGTGCGGTGGAACTCCATGACGATCTGCCCGCCCATGGAGAGGCCGCCGAGCACGAAGCGCCCGAGACCGAGGTGATCCGCGAGGCGCGCGATGTCGGCGGCGAAGACGTCGAGCCCGGTCTTGCCCGGGGCCACCGTTGTCTCGCCGTACCCGCGAAGGTCCGCCGTGATGACCCGGTAGCCCTCCCGGCTGAAGCGCTCGGCCTGGGGACGCCACATCGAACGGTTGAAGGGGTGGCCGTGGACGAGGACGACAGGCAACCCGCTGCCGAGGTCGTCGTAGGCGACGGAGATGCCGTCGAGTTCCGCAGTGCTCATGAGCCAGACGCTAATCGGAGCAATCCAGCAGATCAATACGGTGCAATGTACTCGGAGCAATGTTTCTTCTCCGGCGTCCACCTGGGCGGCCCCGGGGCGATCACCGGGTGATCGACCGTTGCGGGCCCATTTCTGCTCGCTGACCTGCGGAAATGTCGTTAAGGTACCCCCCTGTTTCGAGGGGTTTCCGGCCATGTAAAGTTCTCCAAGTCGCCAGGGAAACCGGGTGGCCGCGGGACACGAACCAAGCTCTCACTTCAGGGTGATTGAGTGGGTGTCTCACCAAAAACTGCTAGGAATGACTGCTTCGGATAAGGCCGGGTTTTGCCTGGTGCGATCTGGGGTGTGTTGCTTGAGAACTCAACAGTGTGCTAGTGAACTAAGCCAGTAGAGCTTATGTATTTGAACCTCGTTTGAGGTTCCTTTGAGAGCAAGAAAATTTGCCTCGATTGAATTCGAAGACATTGTTGGAGAGTTTGATCCTGGCTCAGGACGAACGCTGGCGGCGTGCTTAACACATGCAAGTCGAACGATGAAGCCTTCGGGTGGATTAGTGGCGAACGGGTGAGTAACACGTGGGCAATCTG
>NZ_QHHW01000041.1:0-4094 GCF_003947325.1 Amycolatopsis sp. WAC 01375 | reverse complement strand
GTCAATAGGGTGGGATCGCGCGTCAGCGCGACCGAGCGCAGCGAGGCCTGTCTCACCCGGTCGGCTGGGCGTTCAGCGCTTCGGGCGCAGCCGCGGACGTCGGTCAGCGTCGGTGAGCCCTCAACACCGCGGGACCTCTCCTCCCCAGCGGGATGCAAGCGGCTCACAGGGTTGAAGCAGAAGCCGATGCCGCGAACGCACCACCCGGGAGCACGCATCAGACTGGCGCACGGCCACGTCCTTGCGTGGTTGCTCGCGAGGCAGTGCGGTCGGACAACGGCCCGGCTACGGCTCGTCTCCTGTCGTGACGTCGGCGGACGACGAGGCGCTGCCACGTCGTGTGTCAGTCAGGGCCATGACAGCCTTCAGCGCGGAGAGTTGTTTCATCAGGACGACCGGTTCGCTCCGCTCGGCGAGAGCACGCTCACGCCAGTCAGCAGTCAGGGTGTTGCCGACGCCGAGCAGCACGTTCGTGCCCAATCCCCAGAGCACCACATTGACCGCGCAGCACGCGACGGCCAGCTCGTCGACGTCATTGCCTTCCCAGGAGGCGGTCGCGGGATCGTCTCCGGCGCTGCGCATCGCCGCGGCGGCCGCGCGGAACATGCCACCGGTCCCGCAGGCAGGGTCGTTGACGGACTCGCCTGGCGCGGGTGTTCCCGCCAAGCGGGCAATCAGGTCGGTGACGCTTGTCGGGGTGTAGTACTGGCCGCGGGCTTTCCACGACGATTCTGTCCGTACCGTGGTCAGCACGGCGCCGAGCAGATCGATCTCCCAGCGAGTGGTGTCGGTGAGCACGAACAGGTCCCGGCGCAGCACCTCGTGGGCGACGGCGTGCGCTGCCTTCACCTTCTCCGGGGTCATTTGCCGTTCGCCCAGCCACGGCTGTATCAGGGGCCAGGCCCGGTTCGCCAAATCCGGGCGCGCGAGAACGAACTCCTTCCACATCCGACGAACCAGGTCGGCAAAGCCATCGGGCTCCAGTGCGCTGATCGCGCTCGCCAGGGTGGCCCGCCTCGAAGGCGGAGGGGCGAGCAGAGACAGCACCGCTACGACAGACACCGGGATCTCGAGGTCACCGTGTCCGTGCCGGGCATGCCAGACTTCGTCGACCCGTTCGGCGATCTTCTGAGCATGCGCGCGTGGGTCGCCTCCGGAACAGGTCCGCGTGCGGGCCATCATGCCGGCACCTGCTGGTCGCACTCGGCCGCAGCGAGCGCGCGGACCGTCGCGACGAACTCGCCGTGCAGCCCGGCATTACTCCCTGGCTCGCATCCTGTCTTCTCCAGTCGGTCGGCCAGTTGCCGCAGAGCAGCAGCGACGTCCTGCGGAGTGACCGCCAAGTACAGGGCACGGCCAAGGGCCTGGTGCGCCGAGACCAGTTGCCGCCAGAGCGCGACTTCCTCGGACAGGGGCAGCTGAGGACTGCCCGCGGTTCGGAAAGCCACCGCGTCCGCGCGCTTGCGCAAGAATCGCCGGTACGCCCGGATCAGATCCATGCGGTCCGTGCCCACAGCAACTTCCTGCGTGCTGCGGGGAAAGGATGCGGTTCCATCGGGGAGAGCTTGAAAGATCCAGGGCAGGACATCGAATGACGAGGCCTGGACCATCCAGGTCGTGGTGCTGTCGGGTGAGCTGAGGAAGTGAGTACCGGTGTGCTGGCTGGCCAGCTGCGCACGCCCTGCGGGGGTCTCCAACTGCCACAGGGTGCAGTCCTCGGTGGCGTCGATCCCGAAGTCCGGGGAACGGAAGACGGTTGTGAGAGTCCTGAAGGTGGCGGTGAGCAGTCCCCGAACAGCCCATCCGGGCGCGGCAGCGCCAGGAGGTGAGATGACGACGGTGAGGTCGGGACGGATGACGGCGGACATGGCCAGGTTCCGATCTACGGGCGCCGGATTACGTCCGGCGGGTCGCGCCCCGGTGCTCCGGGGCGCGACCCGAGAGCCGTAGACGTCCACCTGCGCCCGACTGCGCGCAACACAAACTCGCCGGGCCAGGCGCAGGTGGACGTCAACGGCTACTGTCGGGGCCCCCGGAGTAGCGGGGCGCGACCCGTCCGCGGCTGCGCTGAACTCGCGGTCAAAAGCTGACACGAGCGACTTGTGGGCAGCCCGATGCTCTCGACAGCGCCACGGCATCCGCATGGTCAGCGATCAGACGTGCCGCATCCGCTTGGCAAGAGTCGTGACCAGAACCAGGAAGGCGCACCTTCCTACCGGCAGCGGAGGTAACCCGCGCCGACACCGTCCACTAGCTGCTGCTTCCGTGCGGTCCGCGGTGACATGGGTCTACAGCGGCGGACTCAGCTTTCATGAGAACGGCTGGGTGTCTCGGGCGACTTCGCCGCAGCTTCGAACATAGGCAATTTGCGCGAGGCCAGGCACGCGATGGGTCAGCTCTCCTACCAGTTCGGCGTACTGTCCAGCGCGGATCCGCTCGGCCGAACTTGTCACGTCGACAGGCGAGGCTATCGGTCTCTCCGTTCACCTCTCTGCCTTGTTTACGTGCCGTATGTGACTCGGCCTGGCCCGGATCTGCTAGGTCGAGTCACATACGGATAGACATCCACCGGCATTGCTGGTACACGACCGCAGGGAGCACCGCCTGGCGGAGAAGCTCCCGCGTCGTTCAGGTGCGGTCAATCACGAACTGAATGAAGTCCGTCCTCCGAAACGGTGAGGTCGGGTCGTACATATCGAGCATCCTGGCGATCGTCGCAGCGGAGAGGTGGTCTTCTTTGTGCAGGTCCTGGATGCGGGTGACGACACCTTCGAGGAAGTAGTCAGTTTGCGGCTCCCACCCGAGGAAAGTCGCGGCGTCCGCCACCAATTTGTCGAACTTGCTCATTGCGCAGCTCTCCTTCGTCGCTACTCTGAGTAACTTCTTGGCAAGTTCCGGAGACCTCTGGAATCCGCTCCACTGACGCAGGCGGACCCCAGAGGTTCGTCGGCACCTATCCGCGCACAGGGAATCGCGTTCAAGTCCGGTCGATCACGAATTGGATGAAGTCTTCACGCCGCAGCGGTGAAGACTTGCCATGACCGGTCAGCATCTTCGCGATTGCTGCAGCGTCGAGGTGGTCTTTTGTGTGCAGTTCCTGGATGCGTCGAACGATGCCTTCGAGGACCGGGTCCTTGCGCGGATACCAGCCAAGGTACATTGCCGCGTTCGCCACCAGTTTGTCGAAGTTGTTCACTGGCTAGCTTCTCCTTCGTTAATTAGGCGTGCAAACGTGGGAATGGTTCGAAGGGCCTCTGCGGTCCGCACCGGTGACGCTGGCGAACCCCAGAGACACTTCAAGGCTTATTCGCTCGTCGACACCATGTTGGCGATCTTCGCCTGAAGGTCGTCGCGTTTGACGAAGATCGTTTTCCCGGTCACGGAGATCGAAATCATGCCGTGCTTGTTGGTGAAGTAACCCGGGGCTCGACGTCCGGCGGCGGTCCAAGCCTTCGCCTCCGTGGCGGCAGAGCCGTTCGCTTCGCCGTTATCGCCCTTGATCCGATACTCGAAATAGCCCTGACCATAAGGACGTCTTTCCTTTCCTGCGTTAAAGTGGACCTACGGCAGCACCTGGAATGCTGCGCAGAGCGCGAAGTGGGCATCAGCGGCTGCGCACTGTTTGCTGAGGACTGTTCGGCGCCGCTGACGTGTGGGAGTTCTCAGTACTCGCCGAGCTCGAGGTCGTGGATACTCGGCATCGGCTCGGCTGCGGCCCGCGAGCAGGCGGGCTTGTTGTGTTTGATGCGGCCGTCGAATTCCTTGCCGCAGCCCTTGCAGGGCTTGCTGGAAACCACGCGCGCTGCGGTCGCGGCTTCGACTCCTCGCTTCGTTGTCGTCACCGCGGTCTTGGCCGCCTTCTTGGCTGCGCCTTTGACGAGCTTCTTCATCAGTGCCATGTGGTGGAGCTCCTGGTGGGTGTCGCCGGGCACCGGCGAGGTGGCGCGCCCCGGGCTTGGGGGCGGAGCCAGCAGGAGCGGCGGTCGCGGACCGGCCGGGGCGTGGCCGCTCGGCCGACCGGGTGGGATCGCGCGTCAGCGCGACCGAGCGCAGCGAGGCCTGTCTCACCCGGTCGGCTGGGCGTTCAGCGCTTC
>NZ_QHHW01000040.1:0-156904 GCF_003947325.1 Amycolatopsis sp. WAC 01375 | reverse complement strand
ACGAGGGCCTCCAGGTAGCCGGTGCAGATGTCGCAATCCACACCGAACCCGGAGGCCCTCCCCTATTCCAAGATCATCGACCCACGTGTCGCCCCCGTTCACAACCTCCCAGGTCAATACACCTAGGCGCAAGGAAGGGGGCCTTCATGTACTTGGACGGGAAGAGTCAGACGGCTTGGACCTCGACCCCCGCGGCCTCGAACGCCGCCAGCACCTTCGGATCGGCGTTGGAATCGGTGACCAGCGCGTGCACCTCCGGGGTCGCGCAGATCCGCGCGAACGCGCGACGGCCCAGCTTCGAACCGTCGGCGACCGCGACGACGCGTTCGGCCCGCTCGACCATCAGCCGGTTGATACTCGCCTCGCCCTCGTGGTGCGCGAAGGCGCCGGCGTCCGCGTCGAACGCGTCGACGCCGAGGAAAAGCAGGTCGATCGTCAGTTCGCTGAGGACCCGGGTGGCCAGCGGACCGCTGAGCTCGAACGACTGCGGACGCGCGACCCCGCCGGTGACCACGATCTTCACATGCGGCCGCACCGCCAGTTCGTGCGCGATGTTCAGCGCGTTCGTGACCACGGTCAGCCCGGGCGAATCACGGAGACCGGCCAGATCGGACCGCGTGGCCAGCGACCGCGCGACCCCGGCCGTGGTCGTCCCGCCGTTGAGGCCGACCACCATGCCCTGCGCCACGAGCGCCGCCGCGGCGACGCTGATCCGCTGCTTCTCGGGCACGTGCCGCGCGGTCTTGTAGCGCAACGGCAGGTCGTAGGCGAGGTCGTTGGCCACCGCACCGCCCCGGGTGCGGGTGAGCAACTGCTGCTCCGCCAGATGATCGAGGTCGCGCCGGATCGTGGCCGCGGAGACGTTCAGCTCCTCGGCCACGTCCTCGACGTCGATCTTTTCCCGCTGCCCCAGCAGGTCCAGCAGGGTGCTCAGCCGTTCGTGCCGGGCCATCGGCGCCACTCCTAGCTCGCTGCGGCCTATCGCGCATGACGTTGCGCTGTTGGCCACTGTTTCGAGCAGTATGCTGCATCGCGGTTGTCCGTCGCGAGCGGCACGCCGGTCGAGTGGCCCGGCCGCTCACTTCATCCGGAAGTCAAGGTGTTCCGGCAGCGGTTCGTTCGAAACCGCCGCCCAAGTGTCCGATAAAGACGTTTCCCCTTCCCTGATGTTCGCGACTTCGAAACCGGTGCCGTACACGGCCTTGGCCCCGGCGACGTCGCCCTGGGCGAGCAGGGTGCGGGCGGTCAGCAAGGCGATCCGCCCTTCCCGGGGAAGCCCCTCCAGCAGCGCGCTCGCCTCTTCCGGGAGCCCCGCAGCGAGTTGCGCCCCGATCGCCTCGACGACCAATGGCCGCACCGACGGTGCCAGAGCGACTGCCCGGCGGTACAGCCAGGCGGCCTCGTGCCCGGCCGTGGCGACCGCGAGATTCCGCAGTGCCCAAGGGTTCTCGTCCGCCGAGACCGATTCACGCCAGGCGCGGACCGCGTCCGAATGCCGTCCGGCCGCCCAGAGCGCGACACCGCGGTGATACCAGGTCAGCCAGTTCTTCGGGGCGTACTCCATGAGATCCGCCCAGTACCGGTTCACCAGCGTCGGCGGGGGCACGGCGAGCGGATCCCCGTCCGGCGGCGTCCCGTCGAGCAGCGCGAGCCACGGCTCCTGATCCGGCCCGAGCGATTCGTCCGGGAACGGCGTGCCGGGCAGGCACATCGGCGCGCGCCGGTTCTCCAGCGCACCCCAGCCGGAGCCGGTGACCAGGAAGGATTCCGGGGTGACGTCGGCGATCTTCCGCCAGTCGTCGTGGTATTCGTCCATGGCTTCCGCCGACGGCAGGCCGGCGGCGACGGCCTCGCGCGCCGTCGCCCAGTCCTCCCCGTGCGCCGCCGCCGGATCCGCGGTGACCGGGCCATAGGCCTCCAGCCAGTCCCAGCTCTCCCCCGGCGGCAAGCGCAGATGCTCCAGCTGGGTGCGAGCCAGCCCGGCTTGGATCTCCAGGTAGCCGCCGGCGCCTGGGGCAAGCCACTCCTGCCAGCGACGCCCACCGGTGGACTCGCCCCACAGGAACAGTTTCCGGCCGCGCAACCGGCCGGTGGACAGCTGGGCCAGCCCCGTCCCGTCCGCCTCGACGGCCGCTACCCACGGCCTTCCGGTCACCTCGAAGAAGTAGTCCGCCGCGGCTTCGGCGCGGGCCGGATAGGTCAGCTCGCCGGGGACGTCGACCAGATCGAGCCGCCCAGAATAGCCGTAGTGCCAAGCTTGGGTCGCGGGCGCCAGCACACGGGTGCCTTCGTTCTGCGGCACCGCGATGTTCGACCACCAGTACACCGGGACGTCGTAGGGATGCGGGTTCCGCACCCGCACGGCGACGAGCAGCTGATCAGACCCGTCGGGCAGCCAGAAGTCGATTTGATACGGCAGGTCGCGGGTGCGTTCCCACTCCCACAACCGCAGCACCGGCGTGCCGTCCGGGCCCTCGATCTCGGCGGCGAACATCGGCTCGCAGGTCGACGTCGTATGCCCGGTGCTCCCGAGGTTCCACTCGACACCGCCGGCGAACCACGCGTCCCGCAGCGCGAGATTCGCGGGCTGGAACACCGGATTGCGGTAGAGCAGTTCGCGTCCGGACGGCTTGTGCACCAGCGAGTACAGCCGCCCGCCCAGTGACGGCAGTACCGTGGCGCGCAGCTTGTCGTTCTCCAGCACCAACGCCGGAAGCTCGCGTTCCGCGCGCTCCCGGGTGTAGCCGTCCTGAAGCAGGCATGGCAAGGGTGTATCCAGGCGGCCGTAGCCGATGTTCTCCGCCAGGTCCGGCGGCAGCTCGTCCACATTGGACACCTTGGCCACCGCTTCGGGTTTCCGGAGCGGCGGCAACGGGTTCTCCGGCCCCAGCTCGGCGGCCGGGAGCAGCAGACCGGTGCGGTACAGGCGGGTCATGCGTCCGGGAGCCTGTCACCCGTCGCGGCGTCGAACAGGTGCACCGCACCCGGTCGCGGGGTCAGGGAGATCGGCTCGCCACGCTGCCACGGGGCCATCCCCGGAGTGCGAACGGTCAGCACGCGGTCGCCGTCCCGGCAGTAGAGGTACTGGTCGCTGCCCAGTTCCTCGACGACCTCGACGACGGCTTCGAAACCGCCGTCGCCGATCGTCCAGCCCTCGGGCCGGACACCGACGACGATGCCGGGGCCGGTCAGCGCCGAACGCTGCGCCGGGGTCAGCGGCAGCCGCGTGCCACCGGCGACGGCGCCGCCACTGTCCACAGTGGTCTCCAGCAGGTTCATCGCCGGCGAGCCGATGAACCCGGCGACGAAGACGTTGACCGGCTTCGCGAACAGCCCGACGGGCGTGTCGCACTGTTGCAGGATCCCGTCCTTCAGCACGGCGACCCGGTCCCCCATCGTCATCGCCTCGACCTGGTCGTGCGTGACGTAGAGCGTGGTGATGCCCAGCCGTCGTTGCAGGGAAGCGATCTGCGTCCGCGTCTGCACCCGGAGTTTGGCGTCCAGATTGGACAGTGGTTCGTCCATCAGGAACACACTCGGCTCGCGCACGATCGCGCGCCCCATCGCGACGCGCTGCCGCTGGCCGCCGGACAGCTTCGCGGGTTTGCGGTCGAGGTACTCGGTCAGGTCGAGCACGGCGGCGGCCTCGCGCACCTTGCGTTCGCGTTCGGCCTTCGCCATCTTCGCCAGCTTCAGGTGGAAGCCGATGTTCTCCCCCACCGTCATATGCGGGTAGAGCGCGTAGTTCTGGAACACCATCGCGATGTCCCGTTCCTTCGGCGGCAGTTCGGTGACGTCGCGATCGCCGATGTGGATGGAGCCGTCGTCGACGCCTTCCAGCCCGGCGAGCATCCGCAGCGTGGTCGACTTCCCGCAGCCGGACGGGCCGACCAGCACCAGGAACTCGCCGTCGGCGACCTCGAGGTCGAGGCCGTCGACCGCGGGACGTTCCACTCCGGCGTAGAACCGGGTGGTGTCGGAGAAGGTCACGGTGGCCATCAGGTCCTACTTTCCGGCGCCGAGGGTCATGCCGGTGATGATCCGGCGGGCGAGTACGAGGTAGAGCACGAGCATCGGGAGCACGACGATCGCCACCCCGGCGATCAGGCCGCCGTACTCCGACTGATAACTCGCGGCCCCGTAGAAGGTGAACAGCGCGCGGGACAGGGTGAAATGCGCCTGGTCCTTGAGGAACACGATCGCCAGCAGCGTCTCGTTCCACAGGCCGATGGCGTTCAGCGTCAACGCGGTGATCATGCCGCCGCGGGTCAGCGGCAGCATCACCGAGAAGAACGTGCGCGTCGGCGAAGCGCCGTCGAGCGCGGCCGCCTCCTCCAGTTCGTCCGGCAGCGACCGGAAGAAACCGGTCATCAGGAACACCGTGAACGGGATGGACAGGGCCACGTACAGCACGAACAGGCCGTACTCGTTGTCCATGTGCACTTTGCTGAGCACCACGAACAGCGGGATGATCACGGTCTGGAACGGCACGCCCATGCCGATCGCGACGACGTTCGTCATCGGACCGGCGCCGCGGACGCCGAGCCTGGTCAGTGCGTACGCGCAGGGCGCCGAGACGACGACGGTCACGACCGTCGCCAGCCCGACCAGGGCCACGGTGGTCAGCACCGCGTCACCGAAACCGGCGTTGTTCCAGGCGTAGATGAAGTTCCGGAACGGCTTGCCGTTCCGGAACCATTGGTACGGCAGGTCGAACGGCTTGGTGAAGATCTCCACCGGTGTCTTGAACGACGCCGTGAGCAGCCAGTACAGCACCAGGATGTTGCCCGCGGTGAACAGCCACACGATCGTGGTGCCCAGTACCCGCAACGGGCTGAACCGTTTGGAGCCGGGTGCCGGACGCGGTTTGCGTGGCGGCTTGCGCACCGGTTTCGCCGGTCGCCGCGCGGGCGCCTCGACGTCGGTGACGGACATGGGATCTCCCTCAGAACTGGATCGCGTCACGGCGCATCAGACGGCGGAGCAGGACGACGAGCACGGACACCAGCGCGATCATCGCCACCGCGCAGGCACAGGCCGCACCGAAGTCCGGCGTGCCGTTCGAGCCGAAGGTCCGGTCGAACACGTAGATCCCCAGCGTCCACGCCTCGTTGGGCGGGGCGTAGGTGCCGGGACCGGCCAGCACGAACACCAGCTCGAAGATCTTGAGCGCGTTGATCGTCCACAGCACCCCGGCGACGCCGACGACGTCCCAGGTCATCGGCAGCGTGATGTTCCTGAACTTCTGCCACGGCGAGGCGCCGCCCAGCTCGGCGTCCTCGTAGAGATACGGCGGGATGCGGTCGACCGCGGCCATCAGGATGGTGATGTAGAAGCCCGAACTGGCCCAGATCAGCGAAGCGGTCACGACACCGGTCACATTGGACGGTGCGAGGAACTTCGCCGCGTCCGCGCCGAGGCTTTCCAGCACGTAGTTCGCCAGACCCTGTTTCCCCGGCTGGTACTTGAACACGAAGCCGAGGAACATGCCGAGCGCCACCGGCGCCACGATGTTCGGGAAGAACAGGATGGCGCGGACGATCTTGCCGCCCTTCATGTCCCGCAGCACCATGGTGAACAGGAAGGCCAGCGCGAACGTGCCGATCCCGCCGAGGAACACGTAGATCAGCGTGTTGCGGAAGGCGTACTGGAACGAGTCGCTCGCCCACATCTGCGTGTAGTTGGTGACGCCGTTGGGTTCGGGGGTGTCGCCCGCGCCCGCCCAGCTGGTGAAGCTCAGCACCACGGTCGCGAGCGTCGGCAGGACCAGGAAGGCCAGGTACAGCACCAGCGCCGGCGCGGCGAACGGCCAGAACAGCCGTTTCTTGCGGCGCAGATGAGCCCCGGCCTTCACCGCCCGCGCCGGCGTCGTCGGCGTCGTGACCGTCGCCATCAGCCCTGGTTCTTCCAGAACTCGGCGCTCTTGACGGCGAGCTGGTCCACGAACTGCTGCGGCGTGAGCTGGCCCTTCAGCAGCGCGATGTCGGCCGGGTCGAAGACGTCGGTCTGCCATTTGCCGCCGGCGATGCCGTCGATCCCGTCGTACTGCAGGACGTGTTCCTTCTTCGGGTCGTCCAGCGCGGCCTTGACCTGCTTGAGGTCGTCCGGCACGGCGAGGTCGGCACGCGGCACGAGGTTGTCGGCCACGATCGGGATCCCGGCGAGCAGGTCCTTGTTGAGGAAATAGGCGATGAACGCCTTGGCCGCCTCGGCGTGCTTGGCCTTCTTGGTCACCGAGAAGCCGATCGACATCTGCTCGACGGTGTCGTGCGTGGCGCCTTCGGGCATCGGGAACTGGAAGGAGCTGTAATTGATCTTCGTCCCGGCGCCCTGCTTGTCCAGGTACTCACGGGTCTCGCTCGGCGCCCAGCTGCCGACGTAGAGGAACCGGGAGTCGCCATCGGCCCAGCGCTGCTGCACCTGCGGGAACTTCGCCGCGTCCCAGCCGTCGATGAAGTACTTGGGCAGCTTCGCGGTTTCGGTGGCGGCCTTGAGGAAACCGGGCTCGGTCTTCCACGCCTGGCCGGTCTTGTCGGTCGCCGCCTTGTACAGCCCGCCCGCGCCGACGAACCGCTCGGCGAGCTGGGTGTAGTAGTACATGTTGTAGAACGGGATGTCGCCGTCGAGGCTGATGGCGGCCTTGCCGTCGGACTTCGCCTTGTCGAACAGGGCGATCAGCTCGTCCATCGTCTTCGGCTGCTGGATGTCGCCGGCGGTGTCCTTGTTGAACCACCAGGCGCTCGACTGGATCGTGTACGGGACCATGAAGTTGCGGCCCTCGCGGTCCTTGTTCTGCGGGAAGTCGTACGAGCTCGGCGAAAGCACGTCCTTGACGGTCTTGTCGCCCTCGCCGACCTTCATCGCGAACACGTCGTCGACGCTCTGCGTGCCGCCCGGCGTCATGACCGCCGCGCCGACCTTGCTGACGTCCTGGTCGAACAGATCCGGCACCGCGTCGGTGTTCAACGCGGGCACCAGGTTCTGGGTGTAGGCCTTGCGGCCCAGCCACTGCACGTCGACCTTGACGCCGGTCTTCTCCTGGAAGCATTTGAAGGCCTTCTGGAGGACCTTGCCCTGGGGCTCGTCGGCCGTCCACATGGACCAGTACGTGAATTCCTTGTCCGTCGCGGGTTTCACTCCCGCTTCCGGACAGGGCGCGTTGAGGAACTGGTCGACGCCAGGGAGCGCGTTCTCGCCGGTGCCACCGGCCACGTCCCCGCCGCCGCATCCCGCGAGCAGGAGCGCCGCCCCTGCCGTCAATGCCGTCAGCCTGCCTACCCGCATCCGCCACCACCTGGATCGAAGATCACACAAGTTCTGCTTGTTGTTGCGCAGTTTTGTGAGGTTTCACGCACATGTCAACACTCAATCGCGCAAAGTCTGCTCAATCGTCACCTTGACCGGTTCAACATGATCAAGCTTGAGCACTCCCAGCAGCCGCCGCACCTCGGCGGCGACCGCCGCCCTTCCCGCACCGAGGTACTTCCGCGGGTCGACGCGCTCCGGATGCGCGCGCCAGTCTTCCGCGGCCGCGGCGGTGAACACCTTGTTGAGCTGGGTGGCGATATTGATCTTCGTCATCCCGGCCCGCACGGCCTCGGCCAGTCCCTCGTCCGGCACACCCGACGAACCGTGCAGCACCAATGGCACCGGCACCCGCTCCCGCAGGCGCGTGATCAGCTCGAAGTCCAAGGCGGCGTCACGGGTGAGCATGGCGTGCGAGCTGCCCACCGCCACCGCCAGCGCATCGATACCGGTGGACGCGGCGAACTCCGCCGCCTCGTCCGGATCGGTGCGCGCACCGGGCGCGTGGACGCCGTCCTTGCCCCCGACCTCGCCGAGTTCGGCCTCGACCCAGACCCCGTGGTCGTGGCAGTATGCGGCGACTTCCCTGGTCGCGCGCACATTGTCGGTGTAGTCCAGTTTGGACGCGTCGAACATGACGGAGCCGAAGCCGAGCGAGACCGCCTCACGGACGAGATCGGCCGATTCGGCGTGGTCGAGATGCACCGCGACCGGAGTGACGGCGCCTCTCGCCGCGGCCAGCGCCGCCGTGCCCACCGGCGCCAGTGAACCGTGGTACTTCACGGCGTTCTGGCTCAGTTGCAGAATCACCGGCGCTTCCGCCGCGGCCGCGCCGTCGACGATCGCGGTGATGTGTTCGAGCTGGATCGCGTTGAACGCGCCGCAGCCGTGCCGGGCCGCCGCGGCGGCACCGACGATCTCCCCGGTTCCCACCAGAGGCATGACGTCTCCTAATCCGGGCGGGCGCGCACGGCGACCAGCCCCTGTTCGGCTTCGTAGTGCGCGAGGTCGACGTCCCCGGCAAGCGGGCCAAGCACGGCCGCCCCGGACAACGCGACGGCGCGGCGCAGGATGTCCGGCCACGGTTCGGTGCGGCTCAATCCCAATGCCAGCGCCGCGACGACGGCGTCACCGGCGCCGGTGGTATTGCCACTGAGCACAGTGGACGGTGCCGCGTGCCAGGTGCCGGATCCGGTCACCGCAAGCAGCCCCTCCGGGCCCAGCGAGACGACGACGGCGCCCGCCCCCGCCTTGCGTAGTTCGGTCGCGGCGGCCACCGGATCCCGCAGGCCGGTGACCTCGCGCAGTTCGTCGGCGTTCGGTTTGACCACGGACGGCCGCCCGGCCAGTCCGGCGAGCAGCGCCTCGCCGGAAGTGTCCAAGATGGATGGTGCCCGGCCGAGGAGTCCGGCGTATCCCCCGGCGCCCGGCGGCAGGCTGCCCGAGCAGACGAGCACGTCCGGTTTCCGGGCTCGTACGGCCGCCGCAAGCGCTTGCCACTCGTCTTCGGTGAGCCGCGGCCCTGGCTCGTTCAGCAACGTGACCGAGCCGTCGTCCGCCAGGACCGTGGTGGTGCGCCGGGTCTCCCCGCCGATCGGTACCGCGGCGGCCGGAATGCCCGCCGCCGCGAGGTCGCGGACGACGGCGGTTCCCGTCGCGCCGCCTGCCGTGAAGATCGCGCGGACGTCGGCACCGAGTGCGTGCAGCACGCGGGCGACGTTGACACCCTTGCCACCTGCCCGGTGCCGCACTTCCCGCACCCTGTGCACCGCGCCCGGTCGCAGACCGTCCACTGTGTACGTGACGTCCAGCGCGGCGTTCGGCGTGACGGTGACGATCACGGCGGCCTCAGGTCAGCACGACGGAACGGGTGAGGCTGCGGGGGTTGTCCGGGTCGAGTCCCTTGCGGGCGGCGATGGCCCCGGCGACGCGCTGGGCGCGGACGAGGTCGGCGAGCGGATCCAGGCCGCTCTCGACGAACAGGCCGCCCGCGCCGGCGACGTCGTCGGCCAGCCCCTCCGGCGCCTGCCCGAACATCCACGTCACGCGGCCGGGTTCGCTGATGCTGATCGGCCCGTGCCGGTAGTCCCACGCCGGATACGACTCCGTCCACAGCAGACACGCCTCGCGGAACTTGAGCGCGGCTTCGTTCGCGATGCCCACCGACCAGCCGGTGCCGAGGAAGCTGAACTGCTCCGCGGCGACCAGTTCGTCGGGCAGCGGTTCGGCGAGCACGCGTTCGGCCTGGTCGGCGACCGCGGTCAGGTCTTCGCCGAGGTGCGCGCGCAGCATCGCCAGCGCCGTCGTGGCGAACCGGGTCTGCACGACCGAGCGTTCGTCCACGACGGACAGGTCGATGATCGTGTCCGCGGCGGCGTCGATCTCGCGGGGCACGCCGGTGATCGCGATGGTCGGCGTCCTGCCCCGCAGTTTCGCCAGCAGGGCGTGGACCTCGGTCGTCGTACCCGACCGGGTCAGCGCCACGACGTGGTCGTAACCACGGCCCGCCGGGAACTCGGAGGCGGCGAAGGCGTCGGTCTCGCCGAGCCCCGCGGACTCGCGAAGGACGGCGTACGCCTGGCCGATGAACCACGACGTGCCACAGCCGACGATCGCCACCCGCGCGCCCGGCGGCGGCAGCAGATCACTGTTCGCCGAGGCCAGGGCCGCCGCTTCCCGCCAGCAGCCGGGCTGGCTCGCGATTTCCGCCGCCATGAAGGTCCCGCTCATGAACTCCCCATCCGTGCCAGTTGTGCGCAATAGCTGTCACGTTAGGTGCAGTTTTGTGCAACGTCAATGCTCTGTTAGCGCACTTTCACGCATTTGACTCGCGCAGATGTGCATGATGGGCCGGTCGCCTACCGTGGACGGATGCGAATCGTCTCGCTGCTCCCCGCCGCGACCGACTTCGTCGCGACCCTCGGGCTCCTGCCGTCGCTGGCAGGCCGGACCCACGAATGCGACTGGCCCCCCGGCGCGCTGGACGACGTCCCGGTGGTCACGAGCGGCGCGATCGACCACGACGTGCTGTCGAGCCGGGAGATTTCGGCGGCCGTCGGCGGCGAGCATCGCGGTTCGGGCCTGTACTCCCTCGACGCCGGCCTGCTCGCGGCGGCCGAACCCGACGTCGTGCTCACGCAGGACCTCTGTGACGTCTGCGCGGTCTCCTACCGGCAGGTCTCGGAGACCGTACGCACGCTGGACGGCGACACCCGGGTGGTCAGCCTCGAACCGCGAACGCTCGACGGCGTCTTCACCTGCTTGGCCACGCTCGGCGAGGTGCTGGGCGTCCCGGAGCGCGCGGCGGCCGAGGCCCGTCTCCTCCGGGAACGAGTGGACGCGGTCCGCGCCCGGGTCGCCGGACGGCCGCGCCCGCGGGTGGCCGCCATCGAATGGTTCGACCCGCTCTGGCCCGCCGGGCACTGGGTCCCGGAGCAGATCGAAACCGCCGGTGGCGTCCCGTTGCTCGCCGTCGCGGGCGAACACACCCGTCCGATCACGTGGGACACCGTCGTCGAGGCACGGCCCGACGTGCTGTTGCTCATCCCCTGCGGTTTCCCGCCCGAACGGACCGAAGCGGAACTGCATCTACTGAGCGGCTTACCGGGTTGGGACGACATTCCGGCCGTGCACATCTTGGACGGGCCGGCCTACTTCAACCGTCCCGGACCCCGTGTCGTCGACGGCGCGGAGATCCTCGCCGACCTCCTCCACCCGTGACCGGCGTCACGTCCGAAGCTGTCACAACCTCTCCGGCCCACTCGTCATGTGTGCAGGAACCGACGGAGAGGAAAGATCATGGAACCGCGCGTCAACCTGTTCGAGAACGAGGTCATCCTCAAGTACGCCAAGCGTCTCGGCGCCGCGAACCGGCCGATCGAAGAGTCCTCGCTGCCGCACGCGACCCAGGAACTGGTGAAGCTGCGCGCCAGCCAGATCAACGGCTGCGGCTTCTGCACCGACATGCACAGCAAGGACGCCTCGCACGCGGGCGAGACCTCGGTGCGGCTCAACCTGGTCGCCGCCTGGCGGGAGGCGAACGTGTTCACCGAGCCCGAGCGCGCGGCGCTGGCGCTCACCGAGGAGGGCACCCGCATCGCCGACGCGCACCACGGTGTCAGCGACGAAACCTGGGCGCAGGTACGCAAGCACTACGACGACGAGCAGATCGGCGCCCTGATCGCGCTGATCGCCACGATCAACGCGTACAACCGGCTCAACGTCATCGCCAGGACGCCGGCGGGCGACTACCAGCCCGGCATGTTCGACTGATCCTCGCGTCCAGCGACAACAGGATCGCTTCGCCGGACAACGATCGAGCCGCCACGGGCTGATAAACCTGCGGAAACAAGCGATCCGGAGGTTCAGCCCGTGCGACTCGACGTCCGTTTCTTCCCGGTGACCGGGACTCATCCGCTCAGCACCGACCTCGTCGGACTCCGCGCGAACTTCCACTACGGCTCCGGGAACGTGCTGGAGCAGCACTACGCGGACCGGACGACGATGATCTGGACGGGTGTGTCCGGCGACTTCGCCGGTGTCCGGCAGAAAGAGGCGACGCTGCGTGTCTTCGAAACCGGACCGGCGCAGTACTTCGTCACCTGGTACGAAACCGGGACCGTCGCGACGGCCGCGCACGGCGAGATCTTCGACGGCGGTTACCCCATTGCGGTGATGGCCGACTTCGACCGTCTGGTCGCGACGGCGGCATATACGAATCCGCGCGAGGACGGCGGGCAGTATTTCCTGGTCGACCAGGCGACCATCGAGATTCTGGAGCGGCCGCACGGGTGGCCGTCCTTTCCCGCGACAAAGTCCTCCGCCGGAAGTTGACCCGGAGCGCGAGCATCCGTCCCGATCGAAGAGCGGGCATCTGACGGTGCCGCACGGCGTCGCGCTGTACGTCGGCGCGGTCCTGCTGGTCCTCCCGTCACTCGCCGCCAAGCCTGCGGGGCCGGCGTCGCTGATCTCCAAGCGGGGCAAACGTGGCGTGTCGATTCCGGTCAATCCTCGCGGACTCCGCACCTCCCGCCATCACCCAGCGCTGATGGGCAAGCGATACGCGCACAGAGACAAAGGTCGCGGGGCAGCCGCTCCCATACTGGCCGTCCAGCGGAGATGAGGAGCAGCGAATGAGCCGGGACGACACGTCGCTCGCGAAGAACGTCTTGGGCGTGCCAGGCATCGTCTTCCTCGTGCTCGCCGCGGTCGCGCCGTTGACCGGGATGATCGTGATCGCGGCCATCGGGATCGCGGTCGGGAACGGCGGCGGGATGGTCGCGGCCTTCCTGCTGGCCACGGTCGTCCTGTTGCTGTTCGCGGTCGGCTACGCGCAGATGTCGCGGGTGCTCACCAGCGCGGGCGGCTTCTACGCCTTCGTGGTCAAGGGACTGGGCAGGACGCCGGGGCTCGTCGCCGGTTTCGTCGCGATGCTGGGCTACAACTGTTTCGTCGCGGGCGCCATCGGCACGAGCGGGTTCTTCACCTCCACGGCGATCGGCGACGTCTTCGGGCTCCACCTCGATTGGCTCTTCTGGAGCGCGGTTTCGGTGGTGCTGGTCCTTCTGCTCAGCCGCCGGGGAATCGCGGTGAGCGCGAAGGTGCTGGGAGTCTCGCTGATCCTCGAGGTGTCGATCCTGCTGGTCATGGACTTCAGCGTGCTGTTCCGGCACGGCTTCTCGTTCGCCGCCTTCAGCCCCTCCGTGCTGTTCCAGGGTGCCGGCGGGCTGGCGTTGTTGTTCGCCGCCAACGCTTTCATCGGTTTCGAGGCGACGGCACTGTTCGGCGAGGAGGCCAAGGATCCCAAGCGGACGATCCCGCGGGCGACCTACATCGCCATCGGGTTCATCGGGGTGTTCGCCGCGTTCACGACCTGGGCCGTGGTCAGCGCGATCGGCGCCGAACAGGCGCAGGACGTGGCCGTCGCACATCTTTCGAGCGGGGATCTCGTGCTCTCGGTCGCACAGGAGTATCTCGGCGGCCCGCTGACCAAGGTGATGTTGCTGCTTCTGGTGGTCAGCCTGTTCGCGGCGTTGCTGGCGCTGCACAATTCGGCGACCCGGTATCTGTACGCGCTGGGCCGGGTCGGCGTGCTGCCGCGACTGCTGGGCAAGACCAGTCCGCGCAACGGAGCACCGCGCTACGCCTCGATCGTCCAGCTGGTCTTCGGCTCGGTGGTGGCACTGGCGTTCCGGCTCGCCGGGCTCGACCCGGTCGCCGACCTCACCGCGAGCATGACCGGCTTCGGCACGCTGGGCATTCTCACCCTGCAACTGTTCGCGGCGGTCGCGATCCTGGTCTATTTCCGCCGGACGCGGGATCGCCGGGTGATGAAGACGCTGATCGCCCCCGGGCTGGGCGCGGTGGGGCTCGGGATCATCGTGACGCTGGCGATCCTCAACTTCCCGACGCTCGCCGGGTCGAGCAACGGCGTCGTCCCGCATCTGCCGTGGCTGCTCCTGGTGGTCGCGCTGGCCGGGCTGGCACTCGCCGGCTGGCTGCGCAAGTTCCGGCCCTCGGTGTACGCGGCGTTGGAGACCGATCTGGAACGCGACGCCGCGCCGAAGCCATCAGAGACTGTTGGTCAGTGAGAGGTTGAACGAGTAGCGCGAGGCACGGTAGACGTGCCAGCCGTATTCCACGACCTTGCCGGAGTCGTCGTAGGTGGTGCGTCGCATGGTGAGCAGCGCCGCGCCCGGCTCCTCGTCGAGCAGTTCGGCGTCCTCTTCAGTCGCCTGCCGCGCGCCGACGTTCTGCTGCGCGGCGTGCAATCGGACACCCGCCGAGCGCAGTAACTGATAGAGCCCCTTGTCCCGCAGTTCGTCGTCGGCCGGGTCGATGAGGCCGTCGGGCAGGTAGTTGTTCATGATCGCCAGCGGTTCGCCGCCGGTCGAGCGCACCCGCTTCAGCCGCCGGACGTGGGTCAGGCCCGGTGTCTCGAGATGCTCGACCGCCTCGTCGTCCGCGGGCTCCACCCGGTTGACGAGGACGACCGACTCCGGCCTGTCCCCGAGTTCGCTGAGATCGTCGAAGAGGCTGCTCAACCGCAGCGGGCGGGCGACCTTGGTGCGGACGACCTGGGTGCCGACCCCGCGTTTGCGGACGAGCAGCCCCTGGTTGACCAGCGACTGGATCGCCTGGCGGATGGTCGGCCGCGACAGGTGCAGCCGCGCGGCCAGGTCCAGCTCGTTGTCCAGCCGGGCGCCGTTCGGCAGCCTGCCGTCTTCGATCGCGGCGCCGAGCTGCCTGGCGACCTGCGAGTACAGCGGCTCCGGGCCGTTCGGATCCACCACGATCTCACCGGGTGCCCAGGGTTTCATGCGCGGAGCCTACCGCGACGAGCGACTATGACCTTATGTCCATATGTCTTGACAAAGTCTCCGAGCGCTTGCGAAGGTCGAAGCACCACGCGAGCCTGGAGGAACGAAAGTGTCGGACACAGTGCGCCGGATAGTCGCCGCGCGGGTACGCGATCCGGGGGCCGTCGCGGTGGCCGCGGCCACCCGGATCCGGGCGAAATCGCCGTTCAACGACAAGGGCCGGACGATGATCATCGCCGCGGACCATCCGGCGCGCGGCGCGAACGGTGTCGGCGCCGATCCGCTCGCGATGGCCGACCGCGGCGAGCTGCTCGACCGCCTCGGCCTGGCGCTGGAACGCCCCGGGGTCACCGGCGTGCTGGCGACCCCGGACATCATCGACGATCTGCTGCTCCTCGGCGCCCTCGACGGCAAGACCGTCATCGGGTCGATGAACCGCACCGGCCTCGCGGGATCGAGTTTCGAGATCGACGACCGGTTCGCCTGCTACGACGCCGAAACGATCGAGCGGATGCGGTTCGACGGCGGCAAGACGCTCACCAGGATCTGCCTGGGCGACCCGGCGACGCCGAGCGCGCTCGAGAACACCGCGAAGGCGGTCAACGACCTCGCCGACCGGAAGCTGATCGCAATGGTCGAGCCGTTCCTCTCCGAGTGGGCCGACGGACGTCTGCGCAACGACCTCTCCCCCGATGCCGTGATCCGGTCGATCACCATCGCCTCCGCGCTCGGCCGCTCGTCGGCGTACACCTGGCTGAAACTCCCGGTGGTCGAAGACATGGAGCGCGTGCTGGCCGCCTCGACGCTGCCCGCCGTACTGCTGGGCGGCGAGGTCAAGGATCCCGACGCCGCGTTCGCCGCCTGGCAACGGGCGCTCGCACTGCCGACCGTGCAAGGCCTCGTGGTCGGCCGCTCCCTGCTCTACCCGCACGACGGCGACGTCGCCAAGGCCGTCGACACGGCCGTCGGACTGCTGTGAACACCTGTGGAGGACAACGCGTGAAGACCATCGACCACTGGATCAACGGCACCGCGACCACGGCGGGCTCCACCCGCACCGCGCCGGTGTTCGACCCGGCCGCGGGGCGCCCGCGGGCGCAGGTGCTCCTCGCGGAACCGTCCGATGTGGACACCGCGGTGTCCGCCGCGGGCAAGGCCTTCGAGACGTGGGGCGATTCGTCGCTCTCGCAGCGGACCAAGGTGATGTTCGCCTTCCGCGAGTTGCTGGTGAAGCACGAGGACGAACTCGCCAGGATCATCTCCTCCGAACACGGCAAGGTGATCGACGACGCGCGCGGCGAGATCGTCCGCGGCCGCGAGATCGTCGAGTACGCCTGCGGGATCGCCGACGCGCTGAAAGGCGGCTTCTCCGACCAGGTCTCGCGCGACGTGGACGTGCACGACTTCCGGCAGCCGCTCGGAGTGGTCGCCGGGATCACGCCGTTCAACTTCCCGATCATGGTCCCGCTGTGGATGCATCCGATCGCCATCGCGGTCGGCAATACGTTCGTGCTCAAACCCAGCGAGCGGGTCCCGTCCGCGTCCCGGCTGGTCGCCGAACTGTACGCCGAGGCCGGCCTTCCGGACGGCGTGTTCAACGTGGTCAACGGGGACAAGGTCGCGGTCGACGCGATCCTGGAGCATCCCGGTATCGCAGCCGTGTCGTTCGTCGGCTCGACGCCCATCGCCAAGTACGTCCACGAACGCGCGACGGCCACCGGCAAACGCGTGCAGGCGCTGGGCGGGGCCAAGAACCACGCCGTCGTCCTGCCCGACGCCGATCTCGAGTACGCCGCGAACCATCTCACGGCCGCCGCGTTCGGTTCGGCCGGGCAGCGCTGCATGGCGATCTCCATCGGCGTCGCCGTCGGTTCGGCGGGTGACCGGCTGGTCGAGATCCTCGAACGCAAGGCGGCCGAGATCAAGGTCGGCCCCGGGTACGAAGCCGGCAACGACATGGGCCCGGTGGTCACCGAGGCCGCGCGGCGGCGGGTGATCGACTCCGTCGCCCTCGGGGCGGAGCAGGGCGCGACCGTGGTGGTCGACGGCCGGGAGCTGAGCGTCGCGGGGCACGAGACCGGTTTCTTCGTCGGACCGTCCCTTTTGGACAAGGTGACCACCGGGATGTCCGCGTATCGCGACGAAATCTTCGGGCCGGTGCTCGGGATCGTGCGGGTGTCCACTCTGGACGAAGCGATCGAGCTGATCAACGCCAACCCTTACGGCAACGGGACCGCCGTCTTCACCGGCAGCGGCGAGGCGGCGCGGCGCTTCCAGCGGGAGGTGAAGGTGGGGATGATCGGGGTGAACGTGCCCATCCCGGTGCCGATGTCGTACTACTCCTTCGGTGGCTGGAAGGACTCCCTCATCGGCGACAGCCCGATCCACGGCCCGGCGGGCGTCCGGTTCTACACCCGGGCGAAGGTCGTCACGACGCGATGGCCGCACTCCGCAGCGGGCTTCAACTTCCCGACGTCCAGCTGACCCACGCAATTGGTCACCTACTTGCGGTGTGAGTGAGCGCAAGTAGGTGACCAATTGCGAGTGGGGTCAGCCCACCTCTTGCCGCTGCCGCTTCCCGACGATCCGCCAGCCGACCGCGAGCACCACGACCAGCACCGGGATCGAATAGAACGCGATCTTCTCGGCACCGTCGGAGAAGCCCATCAGGACGACCACCAGCGCGAGGAAACCGAGCGTCGCCCAGCCGCTGTAGGGCGCCCACGGCATCCGGTAGGACGGCCGTTCCAGCTCCCCGCGCAGCGCCGCCTGGCGCATCCGCATCTGGCAGAAGATCAACGTCGCCCAGGTGGTGATCACGCCGAGCGAGGCGATCGCGATCGCGATGTCGAAGGCGTCCTTCGGCACCAGGTAGTTGAGCACCACGCCGAGCACGTAGGCGCCTGACGTGAACAGGATCCCGCCATAGGGCACGTGACGGCCGCTCATCCTGCCGACGAACTTCGGCGCCTCGCCCTTGTCCGCGAGCGCCCGCAGGATACGGCCGGTCGAATAGAGCCCGGAGTTGCAGCTCGACAGCGCCGCGGTGAGCACGACCGCGTTCATCACGTCGCCGATCCCCGGGATCCCGAGCCTGCTGAACACGGTGACGAACGGGCTCTCGCCGCCGTTGTAGAACGGCCACGGCAGCAGCATCGCCAGCATCAGCACGGATCCCACGTAGAACACGCCGATCCGCCAGACCACCCCGTTGATCGCCTTCGGCAGCACCTTGCGGGCGTCCTTGGTCTCACCGGCGGCGATGCCGACGACCTCGATCGCCGAGTACGCGAAGATGACCGCCTGCAGCGTCATCAGCGCGATGCCGATGCCCGCCGGGAAGAAACCGTTGTGGGCGGTCAGGTTGTGCACGCCTGCCGTGGTGCCGCCGATGTCCGCGCTGGTGAGCACCAGCCCGGTCGCGGTGACCAGGAAGACCACGATGGCCAGCACCTTGACCACCGAGAACCAGAATTCCAGCTCGCCGAACAGTTTCACCGAGAGCAGGTTCACCAGGATCAGCACGCCGAGCGCGACCAGCGCGGTGATCCACTGCGGCACGTCGGGCAGCCACTTGTGCACGTAGATCGCCACCGCGGTGATCTCCGCGATGCCGGTCATCGCCCAGTTCACCCAGTACATCCAGCCGGAGGCGAAACCCGCCCACGGCCCGATGAACTTGCGGGCGTAGGTGACGAAACTGCCGGAGGTCGGCTCGTGCAGCACGAGCTCACCGAGGGCGCGCATCACGAAGTAGGCGGCGATACCGCAGAGCGCGTACGACAGGACCAGCGAAGGCCCGACCTGGTGGAGCTTGCCGCCGGCACCGAGGAACAGCCCGACGCCGATCGCGCCGCCGATGGCGATCATCTGCACTTGGCGGTTGCCCAGTGCTTTTGAGTAGCTTTCACCTTTTTCGGTGAGCAGCGAGGAATCCATGGTTGCCAGACGCTAGAGCGTGTGCGGCACGTCACCCAACAGTGCTAAGGAAGACTTAAGGTGTGCGGGACGTCACCCAGGTGGTTTAACCGGATTTTCCCGTTTCGATTTGACAAGTTCACCCGCGAACCCCGATCTTCGCGCGCGAAGACGCACTTCTACGCTACGGCCGTGGACCTCGCAGCGCTGCTGGACCGGATCGCCGACGACGTCGCGCCGGAGATCGGCCGCGGCTCCGTCGCGGACTACATCCCCGCCCTGGCAAGGGTCGAACCCCGGCAGTTCGGCATCGCGGTGGCCGAAGTGGACGGTCGGGTGCACGGCGTCGGCGACTGGGAGGTGCCGTTCTCCATCCAGAGCATGTCGAAGGTCTTCACCTTGGCGCTCGCGCTCTCCCATGGCGACGGGGTGTGGGAGCGGGTGGGCCGTGAGCCGTCCGGCAACCCGTTCAACTCGCTGGTGCAATTGGAGAACGAGGACGGAATCCCCCGCAATCCGTTCATCAACGCCGGCGCGCTGGTGGTGACCGACGAACTGGCGCACCACGGCGATGCGGCGGAAACACTGCTTCGGTTCCTTCGTGCGGAAAGCGGCCGCACGGCCATCGGGATCGACGACGAGGTCGCCGCTTCGGAGGCCGCGCACGCCGATCGCAACCGCGCGCTCGCCTATTTCATGGCGTCGTACCGGAACATGCGGCATCCGATACCCGCCGTCCTCGATCAGTACGTGCGTCAATGCTCGATCGCGATGAACTGCGGCGACGTCGCGCGCGCGGCGGTGTTCCTCGCCCGCCACGGCGTTCGCAACGACGGCACCCGGCTGCTCGAGCGAAGCGCGGCCAAGCGGGTCAACGCGGTGATGCTGACCTGCGGCACCTACGACGCGGCGGGCGAATTCGCCTACCGGGTCGGGCTTCCCGGCAAAAGCGGCGTCGGTGGCGGCATCGTCGCGATCGTCCCTGGCCGGTGCGCGATCTGCGTGTGGAGCCCCGGACTGGACCCTCGCGGCAACTCCGTCGCGGGCGTCGCGGCGCTGGACCGGTTCACCACCCTGACCGGCTGGTCGATCTTCTGATCGGTTCCGTGCTCGACCAGCGGAGGCTCGGAAAGCAGCGCGTGGAGACGATCCAGGTCCTGCCCACGAAGAGGAGCGGCTCAGGTGCTGGGCCGCCCCATTTCGTGCCCCGGCCGCCCCTCGGTCCGCCGTTGCCGCTTGATCCGCTCTTCGTGCAGGTGCCGCCGCCCTCCGGTCAAGTCTTCGGCGACCTCGCGGGTCAGATCGCGGTAAGCCCGGTAGTAGCCGTCGTCGTACTCCTCGATCAGCTGGAAGGTCCACCGGTCCGGCAGCACGTTGAGCCCGATCAGCTCGGTCTCGATCCGCTCGGCCCAGTCCGCGTGCCCGGCCTTCCGGAGCCCTTCGACGGCCTCGCCGAGGGCGAAGTCGGCGGTTCCGGTGAGGTGGTGGAAGGCGTACAGGTGGCCGCGCGCCTGTTCGACTGTTTCGAGCGCGAAGACCAGCTTTCCGACGGCGTCGACGGTCGCGGCGTCGGGTTCTGGGGATGAGTCCGGCATAGGCGATGACTTCCCCGGAGCCGGCGTCTTTACACCCCGGCGACGGCGATCCGGACGAACGAGCGGATCAGCGGACTCTCCCGCCCGGTCACCCACGCCACGACGAGCGGGCTCGGCGGCATATCGGCCAGCGGCACCCAGGTGAGCCCGTCGGGCAGCGCGTGCCCGAGCGGCGCGATCCCTGCCGAGCCGTTCCACAGGACGGCCTGCAGGCATTCGCTGACCGTGCGCACCACCGGACCGGTGGGCCGTTCCCCGATGGGCGCCGCCCCGTTCCAGTACTCACGCCACCGCGGATCCGTCCCGTCCGGCAGCTGGAACCAGGGCCGATCGGCGACGTCGGCCAGCCTCAGCGACTCACGACCGGCGAGTGGGTCGCCGGTGCGCAGGACCAGCCCCACCGGGTCGGAGCGCAGGACGCGGACGCTGATGCCGGTCTCGTCGAACGGCGACCGGGTCAGCGCGACGTCGGCCAGCCCGGCGAGCAGGCCGGTGGTGGGATCGGTGAAATCCGCCTCGCGGAAGCGGATCGAGACCTCGGGATGGCGTCGCCGGAACGCCTCGGCCAGCCGGATGCCCGACTCCCCCGCTCCGTCGGCGAGGGTGCCGATGGTGAGTGTGGCGGGGCCTGCCGCCGCCGTCACCAGGGCGCGGGCGCGTTCGGCCTGGTCCAGCAGGGCGCGGGCCTCGTCGTACAGGATGGTCCCGGCGGCGGTGGGTTCGACGCCGGCGGCCGAGCGGAGCAGCAGGACGACACCCAGCTCGTTCTCCAGCTGCCGGATGGCCCGGCTCAGCGGCGGCTGGGTCATGTGCAGCCGCGCGGCGGCCCGGCCGAAATGCCTCTCCTCGGCGACGGTCACGAAGTAGCGCAGCAGTCGGAGCTCCATCACCAGCGATGATACCCATCAGGTATCGAGACCAGAGGATCGGACTTGGACGGCGGGCGGAGACCGGCGGAACAGTGAGGTCATGCCCTTCGAACCCCTCACCCACGAACCCGCCGTCGACCCCGGCCAGGCCCGCGAAATCGCTCACGACCTCGTGGTGATCCCGAATCTCGGTGTCGACCTCGTCCCCAACATCGGGGTCGTCGGCGGGTCGCATTCGGTGCTCGTCGTCGACACCGGACTCGGTCCTCGCAACGCCGAGAAGGTGCTCGCCTTCGCCGCGGAACACGCCCGCGGCCGCAGGCTGTACCTGACCACGACGCATTTCCATCCCGAGCACGCTTTCGGCGCACAGGCCTTCGCGGACCAGGCGACCTACCTCGTCAACAGCGCGCAGGCGGCCGACCTGGTCCACAAGGGACCGGGCTATCTCGAGATGTTCCGCGGTCTCGGCACCCCGGTCGCCCGGGCACTGGAAGGCGTCGACCTGGTCGCCCCGGACGTGGTCTACGACGAGACGTACGACCTCGATCTCGGCGGCCGGATCGTGCGTATGGAGGCCACCGGACGCGCCCACAGCAAGGGTGATCAGGTGGTGAGCGTGCCCGACGCGGGGGTGCTGTTCACCGGGGATCTGGTCGAGACCGGCCAGTTCTCGATCTTCCCGTGGTTCCCGCCGTACGACACCGACGTCTCGGGAGGGCGCTGGATCGAAGTGCTGCGACGGCTGGCCGCCGCCGGGCCGGACCTCGTCGTCCCCGGCCACGGCGACGTCTCCGGACGCCGGATCCTGACCGACGTCCGGGAGTACCTCGAACTGCTGCGTGACGAGACCTGGACGCGGCGCGACTCGTCCCTCCCCGAAGAGACCATCGCCGCCGAGGTCGAAGCGCTGATGATCGAACGCCACCCCGAGTGGGAAGGCCGGGACTGGATCGCGAAGGGCGTCGGTTGCTTCTGTGCCGATCACTCAGGCCATGAGACCGCAGGCACCGGTGAAGCAGCCGAAGGTGCCTCCGCTTGACGTGTTCTTCCAGTTGTCGAAGTGATCGATCACGATCTCGACGTCGGCCTGCCCGGCGGCGGTGACATCGACACCCGAGTCGGCGAAGAAACTGCGGATATCGTCGGAAACGGTGCTCTTCATGGAAGATCTCCCTCGAACCTGCGGTGTTTGATACCGAAATCGTGCAGGTTCACCCCCGTCGACCGACAGTGTGAAGCGCTATGGACGGGGTGTGGCTTTCGACTGCTCCACTCGTGTCAACCGGGTGGCGCGAGTGGAGCAGCCGAGCGCTACTTGAAGATGGCGATGGGATGGACGACGAGTTCCCCGGTTTCGGGATCCCAGTCCTCGACCTTGCCGAGGCACCGCGCCCGGAACGCACCGGCCGGGGCGGAGTCCCGCAGGTCGCTGGTCACACAGGTGAAGCGGACACTCCTGCTCTTCGACGGATCGTCCGGGTTGCCGTACGGCGCGACGAAAACCGTCTCGGTGTCGGTCTGGGAGCGTTTACGGAACAACCCCTTCACGGAGACGAACGCCTCGACACCACGCAGCCGGGTCTGGAGCTGCCGGGTGCTTTCGAGACCGTCGGACCAGCCGAGTTCCTTCACCAGCGCGCGATTGTGGACGAGTTCCTGCTTCGCCAGGTCGACGTGGATGATGTCGTGGTGCCTTTCCAGCACCTTCGTCACGATGCCGATCACCGTGATCGGTTCGGCCTTGCGGATGTACCGCCGGAACTCCTCGTCGGTGTCGGTGCGCTCCGATTCCCCTCTGAGCGGACCGATACCGCCCGATCCCAAGAACCGCCAGCCCCGGCTTTTCCGTTTCTCCACCTCCTGTTCCAGCGCTTCGTTGTAGCGATGCAGCTGGTACAGGCCCATCACGGATTTCGTGTGCAGGTAGAAGCCGATGCCCCGGACCATCCCCTGATCGCCGTCGGAACGGGCACGGCGCCAATGCCGTACGAAAACGACGATCGCGGCGACGAAGGCGAGCACGGTCAGCACCCAGACCGCGAGCCACAATCCCCAGACTTCCCACCACAGATTATCGGCAGCCACGGATCTCCTTGAAGGCGTCGAGCAGGGATGTCGCGTTCGCGTCGACCATCCGGCCACCGGTGGCCACCGCCGCGCGATCCAGTTCGGCGGGATTCGCCTCGCCGAACCGGATGGTGTACGTGTGCACGCCGGGATCCCTTGGCGCGCGCAGGAATTCTTCGATGCCGGGGCCGGTGTTGCTCTCCCCGTCGGTCATCAGCACGATCGAAACGCCGCTGCCGGGCTCGGCACGGCGATGGGCACCGGCCTTCGCGTACGCCTCCCCGAGCGCGGACCAGACCGCCGTGTTGCCGTCGAACTCGTCGGCGGCGATGAAGGCCCGCAGCGCGTCGAGATCCTGCGGCCCGCCGATCGTGAACTCCTTGTCCCCCAGTATCTTCCCGCCGAAGCGGAGGACCGTGAGCCGCTCGCCGCGGTAGAAGCGGTCGAATCCGCCGTCCGGGCCGCCGCTCAGCCCGGCGAAGGTCGCCCGGAGCGCGGCGATCCGCGGCCCCTTCATCGAACCGGAGAAGTCGAGCACGAAGATCACGCGTCCGGGTGTCCGGCCGGCGGGGGCCACGTAGTCGTCGAGCAGTTTGTCCACGACGGCCTGCTCGTCGGGGAAGTACAGGGAGTTCCCGATCGAGGCGGGCAGCCTCGGGTCGAGCGCCACCTCCCCGGCGATCGGCCGCCGGAGAGTCCGCTCCATCAGCTTCTTCTGTGTCGCCGGGCTCCTCAGCCAGGAGACGACCTTGTCGTAAGCCTCCCGTTTGGCCGGGTCGAGCAGGAGGAGCGGGTAGTCGGACTGGACGATGCCGTCCTTCGGGTACACCAGCTCCAGCGGCGTCTTGAGCCTGCCGCTCGCGTTGAGGGTGAGCAAAGTGGACTCGTACCCGATGATCGCGTCCACGTCCTGGCGCTCGGCGAACCGGTCGGTCACCGCGGCCGACGTGTCCGCCGTGAGCGTGTGCCCCGTGCGGAAGCCCTGCAGCTTGTCGCATTTCACGTCCTGGAGCCGCAGCGCCGCGCCGGTGCCCGAGGCGGCCGTCGCCACCCCGACGAGTGAGGTGAGCCCGCTGGTCGACTTGGCCGGATCCGCCATCGCGAACCGGAACCCGCCACCGGCCGCCGCGTCCGCCAGATCGGCCCAGGAGAGCTTGCCGTCCGGTTTGCCGCGGCGCAGCTCGGCCGCCTTCGCCGGGGTGATCCCGACGATGACCGGCGACACCATGGTCTTGGTCGCGAGCGGCCGTTCCCCCTTGTCCGCGGACTGCCGGTACTTGAGCTGGAAATACCGGTCGGTGGAAAGCCAGGCGAGATCGTGGGTGGCCTTCCCCGGCGTGAGGGAAGTGGTCGCGTCGACGGTTCCCCGGAAATCCATTTCCAGTTCGATTCCCGTTTCCCCGCGAAGGTCGTCGAGAATCGGCCCGAGATCGGCCAGTTCGGAACTGGCCAGCACGCGCAGTTTCACCTTCTGCCCGCCGCTCGTACAGGCGGCGACCACCAGGAGCAGGCAGCACAGGACCGCGAGGACCCGCTTCACGGGCAGTCCCCGACGGTCTTGATCATCTCTTCCAGCACCGGATTGTCCGGTAGCGGCGTGGTGCTGTCGTCGCCCGCGACCTCCGGGGCCGTCAACCCCTGTTCGCGCACGAAGTCGTACAGCCGCGCGCTTTTCGTGGTGCCCGCGGGGGTCGCGACGCCGAATCCGAGCTCCATCGCACGGCGTTGCAGCTCGGGATCGAAGGTGATCAGCTCGCCCAGCCGTTCCGCTTCCGGCTTCAGCGCCAGGAACTGCGGTTTCGTCAGGATGTTGTCCTTCGGGTACAGCAGGACCCGGTCGAGATCCGGCCGCCCGCTCTGCGCCTTGGCGCGCAACTGCATCGCGAGGTACTGATGCTCGTAGATGACGACGATCGGCTTGTCTCCCTCGGCGAGATTCGCGTACGACTCGGACAGATCAGCCGACGGGAAGCCTTGCGCCGCCACGAGCGGTTTGACCCGGTCGGCCAGCGCCTTCGCGCTCGTCAGGTTCGGCGGACCCGCGGGCGCGCCCGCCGGCCGCGGGTCGACGACCGGGACCTGACGGCCGTTCTCCAGGAACGCCAGCAAGATCAGGTACGTCGCGCCCGAGTTGGAGTCGCAGATGTTCGACGTCTGCGCCAGCACCCTGTTCCCGTTCTCCGCGCCGAACTTGCCGACGCCGAGTGAGTCCCAGGTGCGCTCCTGCCGCATCGCCTGGATGAACTTCTCGGTATCCAGCGTGTAGTACAGCGGATCCTGCTGCCCCGGCGGTTTCGTGGCGATCTTGTTGCTCTCCAGCGTTTCCGCGTAACGGCGATAGGTGGCGAGGACGATCGGGCTGGTGAACGGCTGCCGCGCGGTGCCCGTCCACTCGTTCGCCCTCGACCGCCGGACGAGACTCGCGGCAGGCTCGCCCGACATGAACACGAAGTCGTACTGGCTGAGGTCGTGGGTGGCGACGTCACGTGATCCCGCCCTGGTCACGTGGACGCGGATGTGGTGGCGCATCAGGATCTCCTGGATCTTCGCGTCCTCGAAGAGATCCGATTTGGAGCCCATCTTGCCGCGCAGGACCAGGGTCTGCTGGAACGGCACCACGATCGTCCCGCTCAGGAGCAGGGCGATCAGGCCGCTCACGGCCAGCGCGAGCGCGGGCCCGAAAGTGCGGAGAAAACGACGGCGAAGAAAGAACGCCGAGGGTTTTGGTCGGATGGTGAGCTGGGGTTCTTCACGAAGCGAGCTATCGGTGGTCACCGATTTCCTCCCCGAATGTCCGGCAAGCCCATTTTACCGGGACACACCGACGGAAAAGCACGTCTCGATCCGGCTTCGGTACCCACCCTCACCAGGCCGGGAGGCCGGGCGGTTAGGCTCTTCGGTGGCGAAAACCGCCATGCACCACGACGCCGGGAGATCTGAACCGCCATGCTGGACCGAGCAGTCATCGACGCCCTCTTCCCCGCCGACCTGCCCGAGCCCGAGCACTGGGAACAGCGTTACCCCGCCCGCGAGCTCCCCGAGGGCGCCATGGTCACCCGGTTCGGCCCCTCGCCGACCGGGTTCGTCCACATCGGCGGCGTCTACGTCGCCACCATCGACCAGGACGTCGCACGCCGCAGCGGCGGCCGCTACCTCGTCCGGGTCGAGGACACCGACCGCTCCCGCGAGGTCGAAGGCGCCATCGACCAGTTCGAGCGCGGCTTCGCCTACTTCGGCCTCGCCGCCGACGAGGACATCCACCGCGGCGGCGACTACGGCCCGTACCAGCAGTCCGAGCGCGAGCAGATCTACCTGACCTACGTCCGTCACCTGCTCCGCTCCGGCCGCGCGTACCTCGACTTCGCCACCAAGGACGAACTGGCGGCGATCACCGCCCGGCAGCAGGCGACGAAGCTGCCGACCGGCTATTACGGCTCGTGGGCCATCTGGCGCGACGCCGACCCCGCCGACGTCCAGGCCAAACTCGACGCCGGAGACCCGTACGTCGTCCGGTTCCGCGCGCCGGACGACACCGGCGCCCGCGCCCGGTTCACCGACGCCATCCGCGGCCCGCTGGAGGCCGAGGCCAACCGCAACGACGTCGTCATCCTCAAGAGCTCCGACCAGAGCCCCCGGCTGCCGACCTATCACTTCGCGCACGCCGTCGACGACCACCTCATGCGCGTCAACCTGGTCATCCGCGGCGACGAGTGGATCTCGTCGGTGCCCGTGCACCAGCAGCTGTTCGACGCGCTCGGCTTCGACCCGATCACCTATGCGCACATCGCCCCGCTGATGAAGCAGGAGGGCGGCAGCAAGCGCAAGCTGTCGAAGCGCAAGGACCCGGAAGCGAGCGTCGACTTCTACATCGAGTCCGGCTACCCCACCAACGCCGTCCTCTACTACCTGCGCGGCCTCGCCAACGGCCGGCTCGCCGAAATGCCGCTCGACCAGGCCCTGGCCGAGCCGATCAACCTGGACGAATGCGGCGTCGCCGGCCCGCTGGTCGACCTGGTCAAACTCGACGACATCTCGGCCGACCACATCGCCACGCTGTCCGGCGCCGAGATCCTCGAAGAGGTCCGCGCCTGGGCGGAGCGGTTCGACCCCGAGCTGAAGACCGTCCTCGACGCCGAGCCGGACCTCGCGCTCCGCGCCCTCGCCGTCGAGCGCGACGGCGCCGAGAACCCGCGCAAGGACCTGAAGAAGTGGAGCGAGTTCCGCGCCGTCTACGGCTTCTTCTTCCCGCAGCTGCACGCCGCCGTCGCGAGCCCCGACGACGAGCGGATCACCGCCCTCGGCGTCGACCGTGAGGTCGTCCAGGCCGTGGCGCGGGACTTCGTCGGCAGCTACCAGCAGCTCGACGACGGCCAGGAATGGTTCCAGCAGATCCGCGAGGTCGCGGCGAAGCACGGCTTCGCGAAGAACGCCAAGGAGTTCAAGAAGAACCCCGAAGGCTTCCCCGGCTCCATTCGCGAGGCTTCGCAGATCATCCGGATCGCGATCACCGGCTCGACCCGGAGCCCGGACCTGCACTCGATCACGCAGGCGCTGGGCCGCGAGGAGACACTGGGCCGGTTCGCCGGTCTCGTAGGCGAGTGACTCGTGAGTGGTAAGCACAGTTCTTGAGAGGTAAGGCAATGTGGTGCCTCTCGGGCGAGACGGCGGCTGGGCGACGCGACACCGCGTGTTCAGACTCCGGCACCCCCGAGTTACGTCCCCAAGCACGCGAGTCACGCCTTGCCGAAGTACATGAATGCCCCCTTCCTTACGTCTAGCGCAAGGAAGGGGGCCTTTATGTACTTCACGACCGGGCCGCCGAGGCCACAGCCGTCCCACGGTCACCAGGGATCACATCCGACGGTAGCGAAAGCCTCCTTCACTACCGTCAAAGTAGGCAAGGAGGCCTTCATTACCAGGAGAACGCGTACGCAGGAGCGACACCGACCCCGCGCCACGACACGTTCGACTTACCCCTCGATACAACCGTCCTTACCACTCACGAGGCGGGCAGGAACTGGTCGTAGAAAGCCGTTTTGATCGCGACGACGGCCTGCTCCGTCTCCCGGAACCGCTCCCGCGCCTCGCTCGAGTCGATCAGCTGCACCAGCCGCAGCCCGAGCTGATCGGAATGCGTGAGCGAGAGCGGGGACGCGGCGGCGAGCGGGCGGGACTTCGCGTCGTGCACGTGGTGCGGGTAGTAGAAGACTGACCGGTCGCCGAGCACCGGGCCGATCCGGCGCCACAGTTCGCCGTACTCGACGGAGACCAGCACCTCGCCCCAGAAGCGCAGAATGGTCAGCAGTTCGACGTCGGCGTACTTCGAGTCGCCTGCCGAGGCGATCAGCTCCATCGTGGTGTCGACGCAGGCCGTCGTGGCCAGTGACTTCCGCGACCGCACCAGCACTTCCCGCGGGACGCCCAGCGCGAGGATGTCCGCCATCACGTCCTCGCGGTGTGAAGGCTTGCTGCCGGGCGAAGTGGTGTCCGGGTACTCCTCACGGATGATGACGCGGGCGATCCGTTTGGACTGCTCGTCGGTGAGCAGGTCGATCGTCAGGTCGTAGGCCATGGTGAAGGCCAGCGACAGGAAACGCCGCTGCAGCAGGACGGTTTGCAGACCCTCCTGCGACAGCTCGGTGACGCCACGCAGCGCCGGGTGATTCCGGAACCGCTCGATCAAACCGTCTTCGATCTCGTCGAGTTCGCGCATCACTACACCTCTTGCTCAGAAACGGATCATGTCGATGCTTCGGTTCGCGGCTTCCAGTTCCTTTTCCAGGCGTTGCAGGTTGGGGATCCAGGTGTTCAGGATCGTCACCTGTTCGGCCTTCGCGATATGCGCGGCGAACTCGTCGTCCGGAAAGCGTCCAGCAAGCCGCATTCTGCGGAGCATTCACCCTCCGGGATCCGGCAGCCTTGCCCTTATGTTCCCACGATCTTCACCGACGATTGTGATCGGGGTCACCACTTTGGCGCTTTGGCGTCCTTTCCGCGGAATTCACGAAAAGAATCGAATCCGGCGCGGGAATCCGCAGTACGAAGGGCGCACGTCACAAAGCAGCGGTGAAACGCGCGGGCTCCGACAGGCGACTTACCCGGTACGCAAGTACGGAAAGTTGTGGTCGATGAGCGCTGATCGTGTTGTCCAGCTGCGCTGGGAGTCCCGCCACGTGGCCGACGACGGCCGCGCGGCGCTGTCCTACCCGGGAATCTCCGTGATCCGGAGCAGGCTGGGTGAGATCGTCGACCGTACTTGGATACCGGTCGGGGAAGAACCCACCTTCGACGACGACGAGGCCCTTATCGCCGTGCTGCACGCCGCATGGCGTTGGACCAGGCCCGCCGCGTAGGTCCTTACTCCTCGCCCGATTTGTACCGGCGCTGGAGCTCTTCTTCCTGCTCACGCGGCGACTTCTCCACCCAGCGCCCGTGGACGAGGTCGTTCTCCGTGTAGCCGGCACGCCGGGAAGCCCAGTCCGGCAACATGAATTTGCGGGTCCCGCCGCGTCCGCGATCGCGCAGATCGGCGACGACGGCGATGCCGATCACCAGGACGAGTACCCCGAGCGCTATCCAGATTCCGACCATGTCCGCTCCCCCGCAGATGAAGTCGTTTCCGTCAGGTTAGCGCCGAACGACTCGTGAGCGGACATTCTTTTCGGGAAGCGCCGGAATGGAGCATGACGGTCTCCCCGATATCCACGGGATACCGGGGAGACCGGGGGCGGTCAGCCCCGGGCGTTCGGGTCGATCACGTCGCCGGCGAGTCCGGTGGCGGCGTCACCGACGGCACCGGTGGAGTCGACGACGCCCTGACCGGCCGCGGTGGCCGAGTCGACGGCGTCCTGGCCCGCGGCGGTGGCGTTCTCGGCGAGCCCCTGGCCGGTCTCGGCCAGTCCGCCGGCGGACTGGGTGACCTGGTCGGCGGCGCCGGAAAGGTCGACGCCGGTCAGTTCGCTGACCTTGTCGCCCGCGCCGCCGAGGAGTTCGGCGGCCTTTTCCTTCAGCGAGTCGAACAGGCTCATCTGGGGTACTCCTCGGATCGATCGTGCAGAGGCGGCTGAAGGTTCACCGTACAGGACAAATCGGTCACGGTGCGCTGCCCCCGGCGCTCCGGACAGGTGAATACCGCGAGGAATTCAGCGGCAGGGCGGCCGGTAGCGGTCGATCGCAAGACCGCGGAAGTCGAGCTTGTTCGGGGTCTTGCCGACGAAGACCAGCCCCCGCGCTTCGGTCAGCGCCGAGGCGAAGGAGTAGCCGGGCGTACCCAGCTCGGGCAGCGTCGTCCACGCGTCGGCCTTGAAGCTGAAGAACTTCTTCACGATCTTCCCGCCGGTCGACGGCACCTTCGTGAGCCACTTGTCGCCGCCGCTCCAGTGCGAGGCGGGACGCAGCTGGACGTAGAGGTCGTCGGTCGCGCTGTAGGTCATCCAGAAACCGGCGGATTTCGAGAGATCCGCTTGCGCTTCGAACTGATTCCCCAGCCACACCACGACCACGTGCCATTCGGCGTTGAGGAAGGTCACCTTGGCCGCGTAACCGCCGCGTTCGCGGACGAGCAGGCTGCCGGTCGGCGGAACCGTGGTGCCCTCACCGGAAGCGAGCCAGTGCTGCAACCGGTCGATCGAGGGGGTGGCGCATTCACAGCCGTGCCGCGGCGGATGCCCGCCGGACGCGTTCGCGACGGCACCGGGGCCGATCAGTGAAGCCAGGAGCAACGACACGATCACCGCGAGCGTACGACCGAAAGGAACCCCGGATCCTTTGCGCATCCGCGGAAGTTAGCACAACGATCACGAGGATTGGGGCACTCCCGCGAGCAGATCGTCCAGCTCCGCGGCGAACAACAAGGCGGGGTCGAACCCCATGCCGCCGAAGTGCCCGGCCAGTTCGAGGGACAGGACACCGTGGAGCCGGGTCCAGAACGTCACGGCACGGCGGAGAACAGCGGACGGCACCGGCGAACCACCCGCCCATTCGCGATGGTCCTCGAGATGACCGTCGAACGGCGTCACCCGTCCGTCGTCCGGACCCGCGGCGTGGACCTCGATCAGCGCGGCCATGATCTCGTTCGAGATCTCCGTCGTGTCGCCGGGCGCGCGATAGCCGGGGATCGGAGTTCCGTAGATGAACAGGTATCGCTGTGGATCCGCCAGCGCCCATTCCCTGACGGCGTAGGCGACTTCGGTCACGCCACCGGAAGCGGCGGCCGCCCGGACGGTGTCGGCGAGGCTTCGATAGGCGTCGCGGATGAGGTCCGTGATGAGGTCGTCGCGACTGGCGAAGTACCGGTACAACGCCGGGCCGCTCATCCCGACGTGTTTGGCGATCGCGTTGAGGGACAACGCGGACACGCCCGTCGTGGCCAGCTGCTCCCACGCGTACCGCTTGATCTCCGCGCGCACCTGCACCCGGTAACGCTCACGCGAGGTCTTCCCGTCAGTGTCCATCGACCACTCCTTCCTGTCCGTTAGAGGTTATCACTTTCCCTATTGACACTCACCCCATCGCGGTTATAGCTTCTAACTATCGCAAGTGCCGCTAAGTAGATGAAGGAGAAAGACCATGCCGGACACCAAGACCCGCCGCCGCACCGTCGCCAGGGCCGCCGCGCTCGCGCTCCCCTTGGCGATCGGCCTTCTGGGCGGCACCGTCACCCCCGCGCAAGCCACCACCGCTTCCCCGTCGCCGCTTTCCTGCCAGGGCAAGACCATCGACACGAAGGCCCCGATCCACTACCGCACCGAGACCCTGGTCAACGCTCCCTTGAGCAAGATCTGGCGGCTTCAGACCGACGTCGAACGCTGGCCGTCATGGCAGGAACCGGTGTTGAGCAACGAGCGCCTGGACTGGGGCCCGCTCCGGAAGAACTCCCGGTTCCGCTGGACCACCCCGGCACCGCCCACGGCCACGACGCCCGCCACCACGTTGTCGATCACCTCGACCGTCCACCAGCTCCAGCGCGGCAAGTGCATCCGCTGGAGCGGGCCCGCGATCGGCGAGGGCCTCGGCATCGACAACGGCATCCACGTCTGGAACTTCACCGAGGTCAAGGGCGGTGTCCTCGTCCGCACCGAGGAGAACTGGTCCGGTGCCCAGGTCGAAGCCGACGTGCCCACCGCGACCAAGTTCCTCGGCTGGGGCCTCGAAGCCTGGCTGAAGGACCTCAAGGCCACCGCCGAATCCCACTGCTGAGCCCTGGCCCGCGAACCTCAGGAGGAAACCGATGTCCACTCAACCGCTCGACCGCGAAACCGTCACCCGCCGCGTACCGCGCTCCGTCATCATCTCGGCCTGGGCCGTGCCGATCATGATCCTCGGCCAGTTCGCGATGATCGCCATCGTGCCGGTCGCCCTCGTCCTGATCGGCACCCTGCGCGACGCCAGACTGAAGGCGCTCCGCTGGGGCGCGATCGCCCTCACCGCGGCCTACGCCACGCCGTTGGCGCTCTGGGCGATCGGACCCGAACGCGCGCAGAGCCTGTCCAAGGACATGCATCCCGTCTTCGCCGCGATCATCGTGGCCGTGGGGGTGGCGTTCGCCGTCACCTGTCACGTCCGGCGCCGTGCCCGCAAGTAGGTGACTAATTGCGGGGCACGCTGTCGGTGAACGAGGGGATCACCCCGAAGGAGGCCTTCCGCGAAGCCCGGCGCAACGTCGCGAGGACGGCGGGCCCCACCACCAGGATCGCCACCGCGTTGGTGATCGCGCGCCCCGTGTCCCATCCCGCCGTCGAAGTCAGCAGCGTGAACACGGCGAACCGGTGCAGGTTCTCCAGCACCGGGGCGCCGGGGACGTACGAGATGTGCCCGTCGTGGTACGGCACTTCGACGTCGGTGATGAACGGCCAGAACCACAGGTTCATCAGGAATCCGAACACGTACGCGACGAAGATCCCGAAGGCCACCAGCATCGCGATCTCGGCCTTGCCGGTGACGCGGCGCGGCAGCAGTCCCGCGCCCATCCCGATCCACGCCGAGCACAGCATCTGGAACGGCAGCCACGGTCCCACCCCGGCGGTCAGCAGTGCCGAGGCGAACATCGACGTACAGCCGAGCACGAAACCGAAGCCGGGCCCGAACACCCGCCCTGCCAGCACCAGCAGGAAGAACACGGTTTCGATACCCGCGGTCCCGGCGCCGAGGGGCCGCAGGGCCGCGTTCACCGCCGAAAGCACGCCGAGCATCGCGAGGGCCTTGGAATCCATGCCCCCTTCGGACATTTCGGCCAGCACGATGACGATCAGGATCGGCAGGATCCCGAGGAACACGAACGGCGCGTCGGTGCCGTGCTGCATCGACTGGGGTTCGACGCGGACCAGAAGCGGCCAGAGGAACATCATCAGCCCCGCGAGCGACGCGAGGCCGAGCACCGTCGCCGAGCGCGGACCCAGCCGGACCGCGGGCGCCGTCGTCACGGGACCTCCTGCGGCAGCGCCGATCGGACCTCTTCGACGGTGAGCCAAGGCTCGCCGAGGATCTTGGCGATCTGCGTGGCGAACGCGGGGGAACCGCCGAGCACCTCGCCGGTCGGACCGTCGGAGACGACCTCCCCTTCCGCCATCACGAGCACGCGGTGCGCGATCGTCGCGACGAACTCGACGTCGTGGGTGGCCACGACGACCGCCCTCCCCTCGGCGGTCAGCGACGCGATCATCCGCGCCAGCGCCGACTTCGCCGTGTAGTCGAGGCCGCGGGTCGGTTCGTCCAGCAGCATGATCCGCGGCGCGGCGGACAACTGCACCGCGAGCACGAGCGCGAGCCGCTGGCCTTCCGAAAGGTCCCGTGGATGCGACGCGGGATCGATGCCCGGGGCGAGCCTGTCGAGCAGCTCACGGCAATGCCCCGGCTCCGCACCCGATTCCGCGTCGGCCGCCTCGCATTCGGCGGCGACGGTCTGCAGGTACAGCAGGTCACTCGCGGTCTGAGGCACCATGCCGACGAGCGTGCGGGCCTCGGCACTGCTCAGCGTCTTCGGGTCCTTGCCTCCGACGGTGACCTTGCCACCCTGCCGGGGGCCGGAGCCCTGCACCGCCCACAGCAGCGACGACTTGCCGGAACCGTTGCGCCCCATCATCGCCAGTACCTCGCCGGCGCGCAGGGTCAGGTCGACCTCCCGCACCGCGACCTTCGGCCCGTACCGCACGACGACCCCGGACGCGGTCAGCAACTCTTCGCCGTCGGTCGTACTTCGCGCGGGCGGGGTGCCGAGGGACAGCGACGACGCGCGCCGCCGGGCGTCACGCACCGACATCGGCAGCGGATCCCAGCCCGCCAACCGTCCCAAGTGGACGATCGGCGGCGCGATGGGCATGTCCCGCAACACCTCCGGCGGCGTCCCGTCGATCACTCCCCCGGTGCCGGGGACGTGGATCATCCGGTCCGCGAACGGGATCACGCGTTCCATCCGGTGCTCGGCCATCAGCACCGTCGTGCCGAGATCCTCCACCAGCCTGGCCAGCGTCGCCAGCACCTCCTCGGCCGCGGTCGGGTCCAGCGCCGACGTCGGCTCGTCCAGCACCAGCACCTTGGGATGCGTGGTCAGCACCGAGCCGATCGCCACCCGTTGCTGCTGCCCGCCGGACAGCGTCCGCAGCGCGCGCCTGCGTAGCTCCGCGATGCCGAGGAGATCGAGGGTCTCTTCCACCCGGCGGCGCATCACCTGCGGGCTCAGGCCGAGTTGTTCCATGCCGTACGCGAGTTCGTCCTCGACCGTGTCGGTGACGAAACCCGCGAGCGGGTCCTGGCCGACGACGCCGACCAGGTGCGCGAACTCGCGCGGTGGCCGGGACCGCGTCGTGACACCGTCGACGGAGACCGTTCCTTCGAGGTGGCCGCCGGTGAAATGCGGGACGAGACCGTTGATCGTGCCGAGCAGTGTCGACTTGCCCGCCCCCGTCCGGCCCGCGAACAGCACGAGTTCGCCTTCACCGATGGACAGTGTCACGTCGGCCAGCACCGGCTCGGAGCGGCCGTGATAGGTGAAGGAGACGTTCTTCAGTTCGATCATGCGTGCACTTCTTTTTCCACTGCGGCGTAGGGAGGTTCGGGGGCCGGGGTCAGGAACGCGGGCAGCACGCCGATCAGGACTCCGAGCAGCGGCCCCCACGAAAGCGACGGCCAGGACAGGTCGATCAACGACGGGTTCATGTTCATCGGGTTCACGCTGGACGTCACGAACAGGATCACCGCGACCCCGATTCCGCTGACCGCGACGAGGATTTCCGGCGGCTGCCAGCGATCCGGCCGGTAGCGCGTGCGCCGCACCCGTTTGCCCGCCGACCAGAACCCGATCAGGCCGATCACCAGTCCCGCCGAAAGCACCGGTGCGGCGAGGTATCGGGGCGTCGAACCGTCCAAAGTGGCGTAAACGCCGACGCAGACGCCGATCAGGCCGACGATCATCAGCGTTCCCGTGATCAGCCTCGCCCGCGCCTCGACCAGTCCGGCGCGGCCGTAGCCGCGTGAGTCCATCGACGCGGCGAGCTGCAGTGAACGGGAAAGCGCGTCCTCCAGCACCGGGATGAGGACGGTGTGCAGGACCTTCACCTTCTTCTTGCCGGAGCCCCCGCGCAGCTTGCGCGCCCGCCGGACCCGCAACACGCTTTCGGCGAGCTGCGGGAACACCGACAGCGCGACGATCACCGCCGTGCCCACCTCGTACAACGCCGGCGGCATCGCCTTGAGCAGCCGTTTCGGGTTCGCGAGCGCGTTGGCCGCGCCGAGGCAGATCACCATCGCCGCCAGCCGCATCCCGTCGTAGAGCCCGCCCAGCAACGATTCCGCGGACACGTCGCCGAAGAGCCGGATCCCCGCCGCCCATTCCGGCAGCGGGATCTCCGGCAGCCGCAGGAGGATCGTGGAACCCTCGGCGCCGCCGAACACGACGCGGAAGAACACGCGGATCACGACGATGAACGCGCCGAGGTACAGGTAGAGCCGGAAGGCCAGCGCCCACGGCGCTTCACTGCGCCGGGCGACGACGACATACCCCGCGACGGCCACGATGGTCAGCAGCAGCCACGGGTTCGTCGTGCGGGTCGCCGCGACGGCGAGCCCCAGCGCCCACACCCACCAGGCGGCCGGATGCAGGTCGCGCGGCAGGAAGTAGGACGTCATCAAACTCCTTGTGCGCGTTTGCGTCTGCGTGCCATCAGGAATCCTGCCACGCACAACGCCAGTACCGCGCCGACGGCGGCCCAGGGTGCCCAGTCGCTGGCCCCGGACTCGCGTTCGATCACCGCGTTGACGTCCTCGGCGTTCTCACCACCGGTGAACGCGACGTTCGACGACGGGTCCTGCGCCTTCGGCCTCGCCGACGCGCTCGGACGCGGCTTCGGCGGCGGGAGCGCGCCGGAACTCGGCCCCGCGGCGGGGGCTTCCCCCGCGCCCGGCTCCGCACCGGCCGTCGGTCGCGGACCGTCGGCCTGACCGCTCCCCGGCTGCGGACGCTGTTGTCGCTCGCCGGGATCGCCGGTGCCCGGCTTGGCCTCTTCGCGCGGCACGCACGGCTGGCTCTCGGTACCCGGCCGCACGGCGGAGACCCGCGGGACCGGGTTGCTCTGAGCGTTGGCGTTCAAGGAGAACGACCAGCCCTCGAACCCGCCTGGGGTGAAGTCCCGGTTCTTGAGCCCCCACTGGCTGTAGTCCCACGCGCAGTTGTTCGAGGCGTGCCAGTAGGACCAGTAGGCCTGCGCGGGAGGCGTGTCGACGCACAGCTCCCGGTACGTCTCGCGGCCGCTGACCGGGATGTTCTCCGCCGCGGAAGGACGATTCTCGATCCGGCAGACGAACGACTCGCCCCAGCGCTGCACCCCGGCGATCTGGAAACCGGCGCCCTTGAGCGCGTCCAGTCCGGTGCCGCGGGTGGTCTGGGGATTGCAGCGGACGATGGCCGTGCCGCCGAGCTGCTGGAAGTCCACCACCACGGTGACCCCGGTGGCGTCCTTGCAGAACCCGGGATATCCCTTGCTCTGGTCGACGGCGTGCGCGGACGGTGCCGTGGCGGCGATCAGGAAGATCGCCGCCACCGCGGGAAGAACCCTCCTCACGGGATGGCCGGGTTCCTCGGCGTGACAGCGGGCGGCGGGTTGGTCGTCGCCGACTTGTTCAGCGAGAACGACCAGCCCTCGAAGCCGCCGGGAGTCACGTTCCGGTTGACCGCGCCGGAGGTGCTGTAGGTCCAGGTCGAGCCGGAACCGTCCGCATGCCAGTAACCCCAGTACGCGCCGGTGGGCGGAGTGGTGACGCACGCCTCCTTGTAGTTGGGGTTGGTCGACAGCGGGAGGGTCTCCGTCGCGGACGGGCGGCCTTCCACGCGGCAGACGAAGGCGAGCCCCCAGCGTGCGGTGCCGGCGACCGCGATTCCCGCGTCCTGCAAGGCCTTGATGCCCGTGCGGGCGGTACCCGGCGCGGCGTTGGGCGAGCAGCGGGTGATCGTCGGCGCGGCCACCCCGCCGTTACCGTCCAGTTCCTGGAAGTCGACCACGACGGTGACCCCGGTGAGCGCGTCGGAGCCGGTGCAGATCCCGTTGTAGCCCTTGGTGGTGTCGACCGCGTTCGCGGGTGCGGCGGAAAGCCCGATCAGTCCGATGAGGACGGATGTCACGGCCAGCATTCTCTTCATGGTGTTGCCCCCTTTTTCTTGGTGAAACGGCGAAGTACGAAAACCAGAGCGATCACGGTGAGCAGCAGCAGGACGGCCAGCCCGGCGAGCCCCCAGATCAGCCATGACGGAGGGGAGCCGGACTGCTCCGCGGCCAGTACCGGTGCGCCGGACGGATTCGCCTCGGTCAGCGGCAGCCGGATCGCGGGCGAGAGCGGCGAATCCGCCGCGGTCAGCCACGATCGGCCCGCGACTCCTTGCGCGGCGGCCAGACTGGTCGGGAAATCGGTCTCCCCGGCGGACCCCTTGGCCAAACCGCCATCGGCTTGGACCAGTGCGCCCAGTGATCGCGCGGTTCCGCTCGCGTCGAGTCCGGCGGTCTGCCGCGCGGCGGCTACGGCGGCGCTGAGCGCGACGTCCGGCTCGCCGCCCTCTCCGGTGACCACGCCCTCGCCGGTCGGCCGGACGCCGAGCGCGCCCACCGCGGAGACGAACGCCGACACGCGCCGCTCGCTCCAGCCGTCCGGGCGCCTGGTCGAAGGCGCGGCGTCGGTGTGCGGACGGGCGGCCAGCGCGGTGACCGCGGCGGCGGTCGCGGCGAGGTCACCGGAACCGCACTCCACGGTGTCGAGATGCTTCGGGAAGGTTCCGTCGGCGCACTGGCGCGAAAGGAGCAGTTCGACCGCCGGACCGGGATCGGCGGCGGTGGCGAGCACCGCCCACGCGTGCCGCTCCACGGTCTCGTCGGCGTCGGCGAACGATCCGGTGTCGGTGAACTCGCCGCCGGCGCCGCGCAGTTTCACCAGATCGGCGCGCAACCGCCCGGCGACATCCGCCTTGGCGAATTCGGCGACGAGCACGAGTTTCGCGAGCGGTCCGGCATACGACGCGTCGCCCTGCTCGTACGGCGCGCCGTGGGCATAAGCCTGTACGGCTTCCGGCTTCACCAGGAACTGCGACGCGCGGGCGACCGAGTCCGGCTGCTGGTCCAGCGCTCGCAGGGCCAGCACCACGTCGGCGGTGGCGTCGTAGTCGACGTAGGTCCTGCCGTCCTCGGTCACCTCGACGTGGTCACCGTCGGTGAGCCGGTTCGCCAGGTAGGCGCCGAGGCGGGCGGCCGGTGTCGCCGTGTCCGGAGTGGCGATCGTGGCCGGTGGCCGGACGACGGTGGACGCCCTGGGCGTGCCTGCCCTCTTGGGTCTGGGCGGAGGCGTCACGGATTTCGTGATGGTGGTCGTCGTGGGAGCCGGGCCACCGCTGGTCGGCGGCTGAGCTTCGCCCTTCGCGAGCGCGTAGAAGCCGACCTGCGACAACCCGAGCGAAGCCTGGGCACCCGCGCGGATCCAGGTGTCGACCCCGCTGATGCCGGACGCTCGCGCGGCCTCGTAGGAAGCCGGGTTGTAGGCGATCGCGCCGAGTTCACCCGCGAGCTTGGTGCCGGAGTCGGCGGCGTTCGCCTGCGCGGATTTGAGGTACCGCACCCCCTTGTCCACCGCCGCCTCGGCGCCGCCCGCGTCGGCGAGCGCCTGGACGATCATGCCGGTGCTGTTGGTGTTCGGTGCCTCGGTGCTGACGCCACCGCCCCAGCCGCCACCGGAAGCCTGGTTCGCCTTGAGCCACGAGACGGTCTTGGCGATCGGGGCGTCGAGTCCGGTCGCGCCCGCCTTCCGCGCGGCCAGCAGCGCCGAGAGCGCGAGGCCGGTGGCGTCGCCGTCGGTCGGGGAAAGGTCGAGCGGCTTGCCTTCGTCGCAGGTCGATACCTTGCGGCCGTCCGGGGTGACGTGGTCGCCGGTCTCCTTCGTCGGAATGTATTCGAACACGAGGCGGAAGTAGCCCTCGGAACATTGCTGGGCCAGCAACCTGTCGATGGCGATCCGGTCGTTCTCCCCCGCCGCGGCGAGCCCGACGACGCCGAGCGCCTGCCCGAACGAGTTCGCGTCGTTGTTCACCGCGCCGGCGAGGTCCGGATCCTTGGAGTAGTCGCTGATCCGGCCCTTGTCGGGGCCCTTGCGCATGATCGCGGCATGGGTCTCGGCGACCAGGTCGTACCCGTCGACGTTTCGCGGGTCCCTGCCGGAAACCTCGGCGGCGACCAGCGTCTTGGCGAGCGAGCCCCCGACGACGACCTTGTCGTACCCGGCACCGGGAACCAGTCCGTCCCAGGTGAAGTAGTCGGTGGCGTGGCCTTCGTCGTCGAGGAACTTCATGATCGGCTCGGCCTTGGCGCCGTCGCCCGACGCGTACAGCGCGAAGAGCACGTCGAGCATCAGGCCGTGGTCGGGTAGTGCGCCCCCGTTGGGGTTTTCGAGCGTGCCGTCCGGCTTCAGCTTCGTCGCGAGCCAGCGGGAATTCGCCTTCGCCGCGCCGGGATCGTTCGCGGCGGCGGCCGTCCCGGTGAGCAGTGCGGCGACCACGCCGACACTGACGGCGAACGCCACTGCGGCGAGGTACCGGCGGCGCATGACTCCTCCTAGCGGCATGACGGAGGACAGCGCGGACGCCGCGGTCACCCCTGTTTATCGCGACAGTGGTTCGTTCATCCGCCCGTTCGGTATCCCGGCTCGCCCTGGTGAAGGGCCCACGGTTGCGCGACAGCGCCGGATTTCGACCGGCTTCCCCGTCACGGGCGGCGGTGTGCAGTTGTCGAGCCGATCGAGGTTAACACCCGATCACTTCCGGCAGGCACCGCTGACCAGGTCGGTTGCCAGGATCACATCGGCTCTTCGCGCCCGGCGGTACCCGGACGCTCGGCCGGGGTGGGACTCTTCGGGTCGTTCATCGCGGTCGTTGGGGGAAGGGTTCTCATGAGACGTTTGCTTTTCGCTGTCGCCATGGTGTGCGGCATCGGGCTGGTCGCCGCTCCGCCGGCGGCCGCGGCCACCCACGACAAGGCGGACGCCGCCGCGGGCTGGCTCGCGAGGCAGATGGCCGACGGGGAAAGGTTCGAGGCCGACTTCGGCGGCCAGAAGTTTCCCGATCAGGGTTCGACGATCGACGCGATCTTCGCGTTCGCCGCGGCCGGGGTGTCGGACACGAACGCGGGCAACGCGATCGCCTGGCTGGCGAAACCGGAGATCACCACGGGCTACGTCGGCAGCGGCACCGAGGCGTACGCGGGCGCGCACGCGAAACTGCTGCTCGCCGCGCAGGTTCGCGGCAAGAACCCGGCGTCGTTCGGCGGCGTCGATCTGAAGGCGGGCCTGCTTTCGTCGCTCACGCCGTCCGGCCGGTTCTCCGACCGCTCCGAATACGGCGACTACTCCAACGCTCTTTCGCAGTCGCTCGCACTGCTGGCGCTGGACCGCACCGGCGACGTCCCGGAGCGGGCCGTGACGTTCCTCGCGGGCACCCAGTGCCCCGACGGCGGTTTCCCCCTGAGCTTCGGCGAAGCGACGTGCACGAGCGACGTCGACGCGACCGCGACGGTCGTGCAGGCCTTGCGCGCCACCGGTGACCCGGTGAACGCCGGCGAGGGCACCTCCTGGCTGGTCACCAAGCAGCACCCGAACGGCGGTTTCGGTTTCGCCACCAACGCGCCGAACGCCAACAGCACCGGACTCGCCGCGCAGGCACTGGCCGGGCACCGTCCCGCCGCCGCGGTCAAGGCGCGGGAATTCTTGCGGTCGCTGCAGACCGGCTGCGCCGGCACCGAGGCGGACCGCGGCGCGATCGCCTACGACGCCACGGGCCTGAACCCGTCGACCGCCCCGCGCGCGACCGCGCAGGCGATCCTCGGCCTGGCCAGGGTTCCGCTGAGCGACCTGCACGGCGGCGGCCGTCCGCAGGCCCCGGTCCTCGCCTGCCCGTAACTCACGTGATCAGAGGCGTAACTCAAGTGTTCCGCCTCCAATCACGCGAGTTACGGCTCCAATCACGCGAGTTACGGCTCTGAGGGCAGGTCCGGTCAGCGGAGCGGCTCGATGGTCTTGGCCAACTCGTCGAGACGCTCCAGGGTTTCGGCTTCGGGCAACGTCGGCAGGGTGAGCGAGACCTCGTCGGCCCCAGCGGCGGCGAGGCGTCGCAGCAGCCCGGGATCGGCCGGAGCACCGAACACACTGATCCGGACGTCCTCGCGGCCCTGGTCGGCGAGCCAAGACCGGCCCCGGCGCAATTCCTCCGGCGGTGTCACGGAATGCGGCAGCCAACCGTCGGCGTGCTCGGCGAGCCGTTTGAGGCCCGCAGGCCCCTGGCCTGCGACGTAGATCGGCGGATGCGGTTTTCGCACCGGTTTCGGCCAGGAGTAGACCGGGTCGAAGTCGATGTGCTTTCCGTGGAACTCCGCTTCGTCCCTGGTCCAGATCTCCTTGAGCGCCTGGAGTTGTTCGGTCAGCAGCGCGCCCCGTGTCCGCGGCTCGACGCCATGGTTACGCATCTCCTCGATGTTCCAGCCCGCTCCCACGCCGAAGATCACCCGTCCGTTGGAAAGCAGGTCAAGGCTGGCGATCTCCTTGGCCGTATAGAGCACATCTCGCTGGATCATCAGGGCGACCGCGGTGCCGAGGCGGAGGGTCGAGGTGACGGTCGCGGCGGCGGCCAGCGCCACGAACGGGTCGAGATTGCGGAGGGCCCCCCGCGGCAGCTCACCGCCGGGGTACGGACTCTCCCGGCTGACCGGGATGTGAGAGTGTTCGGGGAGGTAGAGGGAGGCGAAGCCCTTCTCCTCCAACGCCGCGGCCAGTACGTGCGGCCGGATTCCTTCGTCGGTCACTGAAGTCGCGATACCGAAGTCCATACTCGGCTACGACTCCAGGACCGGGGTGAGTATTCCGCCGGGCCCGTCATTCGCCGGCGGCGACGCGGCGCGCGAGTTCCACGCGGGACCGGACGCCCAGAGCGGTGAAGATGTTCCGCAGGTGGTGATCCACCGTCCGGTGACTGATGACCAGCCGCCGCGCGATCTCCTTGTTGGTCTCCCCCGCCGCGACCAGCCGGGTGATGGCGTCCTGCTGCGGCGTCAGCCCGGCGAGCGAGCGGTGCGGCACGTCGACGGTCTCGCCGGTGGCGCGCAGTCCGGCGCGGGCCCGTTCGGCGAACCGCTTGGCGCCGACGTTTTCGAAGCCGCGCAAGGCATCGCGGAACTGGTCGCGCGCGTCCCGGGTCCGCCGGTGACGGCGCAGCAGGGTGGCGTACGCGAACCGGGTCCTGGCGAGTTCCACCGCGCCGCCCGCCCGCCGGTGCGCGTCGATGGCCAGCCGGAAACGCCGTTCCGCGGTCTCCGGCTCCGGCGCGGTCAGCGCGTGGCAGCGGTGGCTCAGCGCGAGCCAGCAGGGTTCCGCTCCGGCCAGGGTCCAGCGGTCGAACACCGCCAGCGCGGCCAGGGCCCGTTCGGGCCGCCCGGAACTGACGGCGGCCTCGACGAGTTGCGGAGTGGCCAGCACCCGGATCACCGGCTGGTCGCCGGAGACGCCCGAAGCGAGATCTTCGAGCCTGCTCAGGGCGTCGTCGGGCCGGTCTTCGGCCAGGTCCAGACAGGCGTTCGCCCACGCGGCGACGGCGGCCGGCCTGCCGAGACCGCGTTCGGCGATGCCTTCGGTCGCCTCGTCCAGTTCCGGTACGCGGTCGCCGAGGAGCGCGGCGGCCAGCCCCAGCAACGTCAGATGTTCCATCCGCAGGTTGTGGGGCGCGCGCAGACCGTCGCGGGACGCCGCCCGCGCGCACGGGATCCGGTCGAGCGCGATGGCCGAAAGCGACAGGTAGATCAACGCCCACGGCAGTTCCGCGTGCCGTTTGCCGAGTCTCGCGCGGCTCACGGCGGCGGCCGCGTGTTCGTGCGCCCTTTCGGCATGCCCGCGGGCGAAGGCCGCTTCGGCGGCCCAGACGGCTCCGGCGACGTCCGCGCCGGCCATCCCCCGGCCGGCGGCCTCGTTCAGCGGAAGGACCGCGTCCTCGTGACGTCCGGCGTAGACCGACGTCAGACCACGGAAATGAGAGAAGGCAAGCCCCTCGCCGTCGGGGACCGTCCGCGCGAGCGCCCGGTAGCCGCTCAGGTCGCCGCCGAGCCGCCGTGCCTCGCCCGCCAGCAGGAGCGCGGCGGACGGATCGGGCAGCAGTTCCGCCGCCGCGCCGAGTTCGTGGGTGGCGACGGCGGGATCGCCGTCGCGCAGCTCGATCTCCCCGTGCAGCAACGCCACCGCAGCCGGATTTCTGTCCACTTTGGACAGAAGTAGCCGAGCCCACCCTGGTCTTCCCGCCTGCCAGGCCGCGTCCGCGGCGGCCAGCAACCGGTCCGCCCGGGCGGCCGGATCGGCGGTCAGGGCGGCGGCGCGTTCGAGCTGCCGTGCCGCGGCCGCGTGGTCCGCCGCCGGTGCGGCGGCGAGCGCGTCGGCGAGCGGCGCGGACGGCGTGGCGGCCGCCATCGCGCGATGCCACAGCGCGTCAGGCCCCTCCTCGGCGGAGGCCAGCCGCGCGTGCGCCGCCCTACGGTCGGCCGGTGACGCCGCCGCGTACCACGTCGCGTTCCTCGCGGAAGAGTCCATGCAGGTGGCAAGGAACCGGAGGCGTTCCTCGAACGACATCGCGTCGAGCTCGGCCGCGTAGCGAGGCAAGCGGTCCCGAAGGATCGGCGACACCGGTTCCCGTCCCGCCGCCTGCGCGGGCGTCAACGAAGCCGCCAGCGCGACGAGATCGGCGGGGTTCCCGTCGCCGAGTTCGACCAGCTGCGGGCGTACCCCTGCGGGTACACCGCGATCGCGCAGCACCAGGTCGGCGGCGGATTCGGTCAACGGCGGCAGCTCGACGGAGTCGAACTCGTCGGACCCGGATCGCGACGCGAGCACCATGCCGACCGGGGCCCCGGCCAGCCGCCTGCCCGCGAAACCCAGGGCCGCCAAGGATTCCGGATCGACCCACTGCGCGTCGTCGACCCAGCAGATCGTCGGTGCCGAAACGGCGCCGAGCCGGTCCCTGGCCTCCGCTCCGCCGGAGACGGACGCGCCGAACATCCGATGCAGGGCGCCATACGGCAGCGTGCTTTCGGCCCGCAGGCCCCGCACCCCGACGAGACGGACGCCGAGGGTGGCGCGCAGCGCGGTGAGCAGGGCCGATTTACCGAGGCCTTCCGTTCCGTGGACCAGCACGGCACGGCCGGCGGCCGAACGCAGCCCACCGAAGAGGTCGTCCCTGCCCCGCAGCGGGTACACAGGCATCGGCGCCTCCTCGAGATCCCTCTCGATGAAACACCAGGCGCAAGTGTTTCACAAGGTCCTGCTCGGCACCCGTCCTTCCACGAGGGCTCCGAGCAGTGTCGACGCCGCGTCGAGATCGGGTGTCCGGGAGGCGAGGACGTCCGAGTACAGGAACGCCTCTCCCAGTCGGACGATCGCGTAACAGAGGCTGTCCAGGCCGACCGCGGGCACGAAACCGCCGTCCTCGACGTCCCGGCGAAGCAGCTCGACGTGGGCCGCGATCACCCTCGGCTGGACGCGTCCGTCCGGGTCGGTGAGCAGCCGGATCGCCAGCACCGGCTCGTCGTCGAGGAAGCGCCGGAACCCGGAGCTCGCCGCCAGCACGGACCGGTACTCGCGCATGATCGAAAGACAGCGCAGTTCACCGGCAGCGTTGCGCACCACGTCGCCCTCTTCGCGCTCCCAGGTGCGCGCGGCGGCCGTCAGGGTGCGCTCGGACAGGTAGTAGAGGGCATCACCGAGCAGGTCTTCCCGATTGCCGACACGGCGGAACAGGGTGCTGCGCGAGATGCCGAGATCCTGGGCGAAGGCGGAGGTGTCGACGCGGACACCGCGATCGATCCACCGCGCCGCTGTGCGGACTATGTCCTCGGCTGAGGGGTTCACGATCGCCGATCGTACGGGCGGGCGGCCCGGCGGGGGCGGTCGCGGATCAAGACTGGCGATTTCACCGATGCAGCCTCCTCCGGCCGTTTGCCACAGTCCATCACCACGGACTGTGTTCAACGGCGAACGGAGAGGGCACCATGCGTAGTACGACCCGGATCCTTTGTGGACTGGCCACCGTCGCGGCACTCGCTATCGCTCCCACGGCCTATGCCGCCGAGAATCCCTACGAACGAGGCCCGGACCCGACGGAAAGCAGCATCGAAGCCTCCCGCGGCTCGTTCGCGGTGTCGCAGACCTCCGTTTCGAGCCTGGCAGTCACCGGATTCGGCGGTGGCACCATCTACTATCCCACCAGCACCACCCAGGGCACGTTCGGCGCGGTCGCCATCTCGCCGGGATTCACCGCGACCCAGTCGAGCATCGCGTGGATCGGCCCGCGGCTGGCGTCGCAGGGCTTCGTGGTGTTCACGATCGACACCAACACGATCTACGACCAGCCCGACAGCCGCGGTGACCAACTGCTGGCCGCGCTCGACTACCTGACCCAGCGCAGCACCGTCCGGTCCCGCGTCGACACCACCCGGCTCGCGGTCGCGGGCCACTCGATGGGCGGCGGCGGTTCGCTCGAAGCGGCTCAGGACCGGCCTTCGTTGCAGGCCGCGGTGCCGCTCGCGCCGTGGAACACCCAGAAGTCCTGGTCCTCGCTGCGGGTGCCGACGTTCGTCATCGGCGGTGAGTCCGACTCGGTCGCGCCGGTGGCGTCGCACTCGATCCCGTTCTACACCAGCATTCCCGCTTCGGCGGAGAAGGCGTACATGGAACTGGACAACGCGAGCCACTTCTTCCCGAACACCGCGAACACGACCATGGCCAAGTACACGATCTCGTGGCTGAAGCGGTTCGTGGACAACGACACCCGCTACGAACAGTTCCTCTGCCCGGCCCCGGACGACCGCACGATCAGCGACTACCGGGACACGTGTCCGCACGCCTGAGTGTCTTGGGTCCCGGCGCACCCGCGCCGGGACCTCCTCTCTCCGTTGGGAGTTCTTGCGTGACCCTGTCGACCTTCGAGATGTCCGGCGTGTCGGTGACCTTCGGTGGTCTCGTCGCACTGTCGGACGTCTCCCTGAGCGTCGCGCCCGGCCGGGTGCTCGGCGTGATCGGCCCGAACGGGGCGGGCAAGACCACGCTGTTCAACGTCGCGTGCGGGTTCGTCCGCCCGGACACCGGCACGCTGACCTGGCGCGGCACGGAACTGCGGCGGCTGCGCCCGCATCACCTCGCCGGCCTCGGCATCGCCCGCAGCCTGCAGGAACTCGGCCTGTTCGACCGGATGACCGTGCTGGAGAACGTGCTCGTGGGCGCGGGAAGGCATGCGAAGTCCGGATTCTGGACTTCGTTGCTGGGCATGACGAAGAGCGAGAAGGCACTGGCCGAACGGGCGATGGCGCGGTTGGAGGAGTTCGGCATCGCCGACCTCGCGCATCGCTATCCCGCCGCTCTTCCTTATCCGGTGAGGAAAAGGGTCGCTCTGGCGCGAGCGCTGGCCGCCGAACCGGATCTGCTGCTGCTGGACGAACCGGCGGGCGGCCTGTCGTCGGCCGAGATCGCCGAGGTCGGCGACCTGGTCCGCGGGCTGACCGAACGCATGTCGGTGATGCTCGTGGAGCACCACATGGATCTGGTGATGGGCGTCTGCGACGAGATCGTGGTGCTGGACTTCGGCAGGGTCATCGCCCGCGGGACACCGGACGAGATCCGCGCCGACCCGGCGGTCCAGGCCGCCTACCTCGGCGAGGAGGTGGCCGGTGCTGACCGTTGAGAACCTTTCGGCGAGCTACGGCCCGGTGCGCGCGCTCGATTCCGTGAGCCTTTCGGCCGCGGAAGGCGAGATCACCGCGGTGCTCGGCGCGAACGGCGCGGGTAAGACCACCTTGCTGCGAACCATCTCCGGACTCGTCCGGCCGACGGGCGGCAGCGTCTCGCTCGCGGGACGGGACCTGAGCCGAGTGTCCACAGAGGACCTTCCCGCGCTCGGACTCGCGCAGGTGCCCGAAGGCCGCGGCGTACTGGCCGAACTGACCGTCGAGGAGAACCTGCGGCTCGGCGCCCTCGGCGCACGCGGTCGCGCGTCGGCGGCCGATCTCCGCCGGATCTACGACCTCTTCCCGGCGCTCGCCGACCGCAAGAACGGTTCCGCGCACGTCCTTTCCGGTGGGGAACGGCAGATGCTGGTCATCGGCCGCGCGCTGCTTTCCCGGCCGAAGGTGCTGCTGCTCGACGAGCCGTCCTTGGGGCTCGCGCCCCGGATCGTGGCGCGGATCTTCGGCCTGCTGCGCGGCCTCGTCCACGACGAAGGACTGGCCGTCGTGCTGGTCGAGCAGAACGCGCGCAGCGCGCTGTCCATCGCCGACCACGGCGTCGTGCTCAACCTCGGCGAGGTCGTCGTCCGGCGGGACGCGGCCGCGCTCGTCGCGGACGACGACCTCCGGCACGCCTACCTCGGATTCTGAAAGGGAGCACTGTGCAGCAACTGCTCACCACCGCGCTCACCGGCCTGACGCTGGGTGCGGTGTACGCCGCGTTCGCGCTGGCGCTGGTGCTGATCTGGCGGGCGACGCGGATCGTGAACTTCGCGCAGGCTCCGATGGCGATGATCACCACCTACCTCGCGCTGGTCCTGATCGACGCCGGCTGGTCGTACTGGGCCGGTTTCGCGGTGGCCCTGCTTTCCGGGCTCGTGCTCGGCGCGCTGGTGGAACGCTTCGTCGTCCGGTTCGTCGACGGCAAGGCCGAGATCAACGCCGTCATCCTCACCCTGGGGTTGTTCATCGTGTTGCACGCGCTGGCGGCGCTGGTGTTCGGCTCGCGGTACCGGTCGTTCCCGGCACCGTTCGGGCTCACCGGGTTCCGGGTCGGCGACACGACGATCGCGCTGACCGGATTCGGCGTGTTCACCATCGCCGCCGTCGGCGTCGTGCTGATCGGGCTCGTGGTGCTGTTCCGCGGTACCGACCTTGGCCTGCGGATGCGCGCCGCGGCGTTCGACCGGGAAGTGGCCCGCCTGCTCGGCGTGCGGGTCGGGCGGATGCTCACCCTCGGCTGGGCGCTGGCCGCTCTCGCCGGTTCGCTGTCGGGCCTGCTGATCGCCGGCGGCGGCCTCGTCCATCCGTCCTATATGGACGGTGTGGTGGTGTACGGCTTCGTGGCCGCGGTGCTCGGCGGGCTGGACAGCCCGGTCGGCGCGGTCGTCGGCGGTGTCGTCCTCGGCCTGTCGTTGAGCCTGGTGAGCGGTTACGTCGGCGCGGAACTGGTGCCGCTCGCCGCGCTGGTGCTGCTCATGGCGGTGCTGCTGCTCAAACCCGGCGGCCTGTTCGCCGTCGTCCGTGAACGGAGGGTCTGAGGTGCTGCGCGGTCATCTGCTGGGCGCGCTCGCCGCGCTGGTCGTCGTCGTACTCGTCCTGGAGACTTCCGGGCCGTTCCTCACCGCGCAATTCACCACGATGGCGTACCTCGCGATCGCGGCGGGCGGCCTGACCGTCCTCACCGGACTCAACGGGCAGCTCTCGCTCGGGCATGGCGCCTTGATGGCCGTCGGCGCGTACTCGACGGCGCTCCTGCTGAAGTCGGCGGTCTTGCCGCTGCCGGTGATCCTGCTGCTGGCGGTGGTGATCACGCTCGCCGTCGGGGCGCTCGTGGGGGTCGCCGCGGCCAGGTTGCACGGCCCGTATCTCGCCGGGGCGACACTGGCGCTCGCCGTCGCCGTGCCCGGCATCCCGTTGTTCTTCGGTGAGGCGCTCGGCGGCGAGCAGGGCTTGCCCGTGCGCATGCCGGAGATACCCGGCTGGCTGGCCGACGCCGCGTACTTCGTCACCGGCCAGGATCTCACGTCGATCCGTTACCTCGCCTACCTTTCGTGGCTCGCGGTGATCGTCGTGTTCGTGCTGCTGGCGAACCTGTCCCGTGGCCGCGTCGGACGCGATTGGCGGGCGGTGCGCGACGAGAACGTGGCCGCCGAACTGGCCGGGATCGACCTCGGTCGCACGCGGGTACGGGCGTTCGTCGTCAGCGCGGGCTGCGCGGGGCTGGCCGGAGCGCTCATGGCGTTGTCGGCGCGGCTCGCGGCGCCGAGCGGGTTCGCGCTGACGTTGTCGCTGCTGCTGGTGTCCGCGGTGGTGCTCGGCGGTCTCGGGAGCCTCACCGGAGCACTCGCCGGGGCCGCGCTGCTGACCTTCCTGCCGCCGCTGGTGACCGGCGCGGGCACGGATCTCGGCCTCTCCGACGTGCAGGCCGCGCATCTGGCGCCGTTGATCTACGGCCTGGTCACCGTCCTGATCGTGCTGCTCGCACCCGCCGGTCTCGCCGGCGGGCTGCGGAAACTCATCCACTCGAGGAGAAGTTCATGAAACGCTGGACCAAGGCCGTGGCCGTCTTCCTGGCCGTCACGGTCACCGCCGCCTGCGGCGCGGGCGGCAGACCCGAGGGCGAGCAGAAGGGCTCGACGGTCGGCGTCACCGACACGACCATCAAGATCGGCGCGCATTTCCCGCTGACCGGGGTCGCCGCGCCGGGCTACAGCGAGATCCCGAGCGGGCACCAGGCCTACTACGACTACGTGAACGCGAACGGCGGCGTCAACGGCCGCAAGATCGAGTTCGTGGTGAAGGACGACGGCTACAACCCGACCAACACCAGCGCCGTCACCAACGAACTGGTGCTCAAGGACGAGATCTTCGCGATGGTCGGCGGCCTCGGCACGCCGACGCACAGCGCCGTCGTCGAGTTTCTGAACACCTCGAAGGTGCCGGACCTGTTCGTGTCGTCGGGTTCGCTGCGCTGGGGCGACGATCCGAAGAAGGCGCCGGTCACCTTCGGCTGGCAGCCGGATTACGAGATCGAAGGCAAGATCATCGGCGACTGGGTGCGGAAGAACCTGCCGAACGCCAAGGTCGGCCTGTTCCTCCAGGACGACGACTTCGGCCGCGACGGTGAGAAGGGCGCCCGGCGTTATCTCGGCCAGCAGATCGTGGAGGTCGCGAAGTACTCCCCTGGCAACACCGACATCGCGCCGCAGATCGCGAAACTCAAGGCCGCGGGCGTCGATCTGGTGCTGGGCTTCACCGTTCCGTCGTACACCGCGCTTTCGCAGCTGGCTTCGCTGAAGATCGGGTTCAAACCGAAGTGGGTCTACAGCAACGTCGGCTCCGATCCGGCGCTCGTCGGCTCACTGCTCGCGCGGTTCTCCGAAGGCAAGGTCACCAACGGCGCGTCGCTCATCGACGGCGTGATCACCACCGAGTACCTGCCGGGTGTCGACGCGCCGGACAACGCGTGGACCAAGCTGTGGCAGAACGTCTGGAAGGCGCACGGCAAGGGCGGCGACCTGACGAACTACCGCATCTACGGGATGGCGCAGGCGTACACGTTCGTCCAAACGTTGCAGGCGGCCGGAAAGGACCTGACGCGCGAGCGCCTCGTCGAGGTGATCCAGCAGTCCGGGAAGGCGTTCGAGGGACCGGGACTGGCGCCGTTCCGCTACTCCGCCGACAGCCACCTCGGCATCTCCGGGATGTCGGTGGTCGAGCTCAAGGGAGGCGTCGGCAAGGATCTGACGCCGGTACTGGTGACCGACCTCGGCGACGCGCCCATCAAGGCGGACGACTCCGCGGCGAACGACGCGCCGCCGCCCAACGGGATTCCGGGTAGCTGAGAGGTGGTCGTGAGGCAACCGTGGCGTGCTGCCGAGGCTCGTGATGGCCTTCCGGGGGTCCGTGAAGGACTCCTTGAGGGACCCTGGGTCCCTCAAGGAGTCCTTCACGGAACGGCCGCTACCCGGCTCACCCCGCGGGCAGCACGCGTCCCCGCACCTCACCGAACCCGATCCGCGAGCCGTTCGCGCCGGGCGCGGTCCCGGTGATCACGACCTCGTCGCCGTCCAGCAGGAAGGTGCGTTCCTCCCCCTTGACCGTGAGCGGTTCCTTACCGCCCCAGGACAATTCGAGGAACGCGCCGCGCTGGTGCTTCTCCGGTCCGGAGATCGTGCCGGAACCGTACAGGTCGCCCGTGCGCGAGGAGGCGCCATTGACTGTCAGGTGGGCGAGCATCTGCGCCGGCGACCAGTACATCTCGCGGAAGGGCGGGCGGCTGACCTCCTCGCCGTTCCATGCGATGACCAGGTCGATGTCGAGGCCCCACGGGTCGCTCTCCCGCAGGTACGGCAGCGGTTCCGGATCCGTCTGGCCGGGCAGCGGGATCCGCGCGGCCTCGAGCGCCAGGATCGGCACCACCCAAGGGGAGATCGACGTCGCGAAGCTCTTGCCGAGGTGCGGACCCAGCGGCACGTATTCCCACGCCTGGATGTCGCGGGCCGACCAGTCGTTGAGCAGGACGGCGCCGAAAACGTGGCGAGGGAAGGCATCCGGGGCGATCGGGGCGTTCAGCGGGGTTCCGGTGCCGACGACGAACCCCATTTCTGCCTCGATGTCCAGCCGCGTGCTCGGACCGAACACCGGCGCCGCGTCGGCGGGAGCCTTGCGCTGGCCGCTCGGGCGCACGATGTCCGTACCGGAGACCAGGACGGTGCCGGACCGTCCGTGGTAGCCGACCGGGAGGTGTTTCCAGTTGGGCAGCAACGGTTCCGCGTCCGGGCGGAACAACCTGCCGACGTTCGAGGCGTGGTGCTCGGAGGCGTAGAAGTCGACGTAGTCCGCGACCTCGATCGGCAGGTGGAGGGTCACCCGTTCGATCGCGTGGATCGCGCCGTCGGGGACCTCGCCGTCGACCAGGTCGCGGATCCGCTCCCGGACCGCCACCCAGCGGTCGTATCCCTGCGCCATGAACGGGTTGAGCGTCGGCGCGGCGAAGACGTCGTCGCCGAGGGCCGCGGCCAGGTCGAGAACGGAGTCGCCGACGCGCACGCCGACGCGCGGGGAATCACCGTCGACGGAGAACACGCCGTACGGCAGGTTGTCGATCCCGAACAGCGAGCCTGCGGGGACGTCGATCGTGGTCATGCCTCTCCTCGGAGCGCCTCGAGCAGGCCGAGTCCGGCCAGTTCGGTCAGGGGGTCGGTGATGCTGCAGGTGCCGAACGACGTGAACGCCGCACGGACGGCGGCGACGCGATCCGCGTCCAGCGCCCGAAGCCGTCCGGCGATGACGGCGCCGTCTCGTTCGGCGAGAACGGCTTCGGCGTCGCCATCGGTGAGGACGGCGTCCGCGGCGAGCATCAGGTTGAGGAAGCCGTGCTGTTCGAAGCCGGTCTCCGGATCGGTGTTGCGGAGGGCGTGGTGCAGTCCGGCGGTGGCCTTGAACGGAACGCCCGCCCCGACGGCGGCCCGGACCGCGGCGGCGAGTTCGGCTTCGCCCGGGTACAGGTCGGCCCGGACGCCACCGGTGCGGAACTTCGCGCGGTGGCCGGTGCCGGAAAGGGCGGTCAGCAACGGAAGACGCCGGTCGTCACGCGGGATCTCGACGAAAACCGGTGCGGTGGCACCCGAAATCGCGGCGAGCACCTCGTCCGCGCCCATCCCCTCGGGGACGGCGATCTCGAGCGCGTCGAGGTCCACCGGCAGTGAGGCGACGGCTTCGAGCACGCCGTCGAGCTGCGCGGGCCCGCCGGGCAGGGTCACCGAGACCGGCAGTGGGGTGTCCCGGCCACCCAGCACTTCGGCGAGGTCGCCGAGCGCGGTGGCGGCTATGACGAGCGGGCCGACCAGGTCGGCGTACCAGGCGGAGACGTGCTCGTCGTGCGCCGCGACGGCGTCCGGCAACGGGGCCAGCCCCGGCGGGAACACCGCGGCGTCGTCGCACAGCCCGGCGAAGAGCGCGGGAATCCGTCCGCCGTCCACCATGGTCTCCTCCTCGCCGATTTAGTTCACACTTTGACTACCCCTCGGGCAGCGTAGCCGGGTCGTCCTCGCGACGGGAAGGCCTACTTGCGGCTCCGGGTGCCGAACTCGGCGCGGCTCGTGATCAGCTTGCCCAGCAGCATGACGAGGATGCGCTGTTCGGTCTCGGTCAGCGCGTTCGTCCAGCCGAACTCGCGCTCGTTGTGCTCGCGGAAGACCGAGACCATCTCCTCGTGCCCCGCCTCGGTCAGCGAGAGCTGCACCGAACGGCCGTCGCGCTCGTCCGGGACCCGGTGGAGCATCCCCTCCGCGACCAGCGTCTTGACCAGATTCGACACCGCCGCCCGGCTCATCCCGGTCAGCCGGGCCGCGCTGGTCGGTTCGAGCGGTCCGGCGAGCCAGACCACGAAAAGCAGCCGGAACGCCGACCACGACCGGCCGCGTGGCCGGTGCACCGCGGCTTCGAGGTCGTAGGTCACCAGGTCCGAGGCACGGTTGAGGGTCAGCAGCACCTCGGTCGCCAACTGGTGCCGGAAGCCGTACTCCTGCGCGAGCCGCCGGTTCGCCAGCGCCACGAACGACCAGAAGTCCAGCCCGGCCGCGTCCACAGCGTCCACGTCTTCCATCGCCGGACACTAACCTGGTGTCTCGAAAATGGTCAAAGTCGAAACTACTTTTCGCCCGCTTTCGCCAGGGCCGGTCCGCGCACATTGGGGGCAACTCGCTGCCGCCGCATCGACCCCAAGCCGTCGGCGTAGAGATTCCTCCATCCAGCCTGCTCGATCTTGGAGGTTCCTCCATAGCGAACCGCAAGTCGTCACCTGTTTGCTGAAGGCATGAGCAGAACGCAAGTCCCACCGGGTACCGCCAAGGCCGTCCGGGTGGCCGCCGGAGACCTCGTCCGGGTGATCGACGTCGAAGGGGGCCAGGTCGGCGACGTGTTCGCGTTCACCGACACCGGGGCCGAGCTGGCCGAGCACCACAGTGCGGCGCACACCCGCGCCGGGATCGATCGACTGTTCCCCGCGGTCGGCGAATCCTTCGTGACCGGCCTGCGCCGCCCGATCCTGACCCTGGTCGAAGACACCTCACCCGGCGAGCACGACATGCTCATCCCGGCCTGCGACCCGGCCCGGTACGCCGCGCTGGGCGCTCCGGGCCACCGGTCCTGTGCCGCGAACCTGCGAGAGGCGCTGGCAGACGAAGGCCTGAGCTTCGCGGGTCCGACGCCGCAGCCGATCAACGTCTTCATGCGTGTCCCGGTCGGCGAGGGCGGGCGCCTGAGCTGGCTGACCGCGTCTTCGCGACCAGGCGACGCGGTGACCCTGCGCGCCGAACTGGACTGCGTCGTCGTGGTCTCCGCGTGCCCGCAGGACCTCGTCCGGATCAGCGACGCCGGACTCTCCCCGCTCGCCATCGAAACCATCCACAATGGAGGAACTCAGTCATGACCACGACCGTCGGGCACCCCGCACTGGCCCCCACCACGCTCGGTGGCCTCGCACTGCGCAACCGCTACGCCGTCGCCCCCATGTCCCGCGTCTCGGCGAGCCCGGACGGCACCCCGACCGGCGAAATGGCCGACTACTACGCCGAATTCGCCCGCGGCGGCTTCGGGCTGGTGTTCAGCGAGGGCACCTATCCCGACAGCGCGGCCAGCCAGGGCTACCTCAACCAGCCGGGCCTCGCGCGGGACGAACACGTCGCGGGCTGGCGAGTGGTCACCGCCGGAGTACGCGCGGCGGGCGGCAGGATGATCGCCCAGCTCATGCACGCCGGGGCGATCTCCCAGGGAAATCCGCACCGCGACCACACCGTCGCTCCTTCGGCCGTCCAGCCGCGCAGGGAGATGATGCCCGCGTACGGCGGCTCCGGGCCGTGGCCGGTCCCCCGCGAGCTGACCACCGCCGGGATCGACGACGTCGTCGACGGCTTCGCGGCCGCGGCCGTACGTGCCCGTCAGGCCGGGTTCGACGGCGTCGAGGTACACGCGGCCAACGGATACCTCCTCGACCAGTTCCTCACCGACTACACCAACCATCGCACGGACTCGTACGGCGGACCGGTCGCGAACCGGATCCGGCTGACCGCCCGTGTCGTGACCGCCGTCGCCGAGGCCGTGCCGGAGCTCGTGACCGGTGTGCGGCTGTCGCAAACGAAGGTCAACGACTTCACTTACCGCTGGCCCGGCGGGCGGGACGACGCCGAGGTGATCTTCGCCGCGGTCGCGGAGGCGGGCGCGCAGTACCTCCACATCGCCAGCGAGGGCCGGAACTGGCTCGAGACGGCGAAGCTGGCCGACGGCGGCACCATCACCGCCCTCGCCCGGCAGGTCACCGGGCTGCCGGTGATCGCGAACGGCGGGATGCACGACCTCACCCAGGCGCACGAGGTCCTCGCCGGCGGGCACGCCGACCTGCTCTCCCTCGGGCACGGCGCGCTGGCCAACCCGGATCTGCCCGCCCGCGTCGCCGCGGCGCGACCCCTGGCGGAGTTCGACCGGGCGATGGTCTCCCCGACGGTCACGGTGGCGAACGCGCGCCGCTGGCGGGAGAGTCGGCAAGCGTGACGGAACCAAGCTGGCACGGCGGCGCGGCCGCGGTGGCGACCCTGACCTTCGACGTGGACGCGGAATCCCCGATCCTCGCGCGAGGACGGGGCTACGCCGAACACCTGTCGACCATGTCCCATCAGGCGTACGGGCCTCGCGTCGGGGTGCCACGCATCCTCGACCTGCTCGACGAACTGGCCGTGCCCGCGACGTTCTTCGTGCCGGGCTGGGTCGCCGAACAGCGGCCCGGCCTCGCCGCCGCGATCGTGGAGCGCGGGCACGAGGTGGCCCACCACTCCTACAGCCACCGGCCGCCGACCACGATGACCGCCGCCGAGCAGCGCGCCGATTTCGAACGGGGCATGGCGGTCTTCGCCGCACAGGGCATCGAGATCAGCGGGCATCGCGCGGCGGGCTGGGAGTCCACTTGGGACACTCCGGCGCTGGTGGCCGAGCACGGATTGAGCTACGACTCGTCGCTGATGGCCGACGACCGGCCGTACCTGATCGAGACCGGGGCGGGCCGGATCTCGGAGCTGCCGGTGCACTGGTCGCTCGACGACTGGGAGCAGTACGCGTTCCTTCCCGCGCCGCAGATCGGTTCGGTGATCACGTCTCCGGTGCGGGTGCTGGAGATGTGGCGCGCGGAACTGGACGCGATGCGCCGCTACCGATGCCTGTTCAACCTGTGCCTGCACCCGTTCCTGTCGGGCAGGCCCGGGCGCCTGGCCGCCGTGCGCTCGCTCATCGAGTTCGGGCTCGGCCTCGGCGACGTCCGGTTCGCCCGGTGCCGTGACGTGGCCGCCGCGGCCTTGGCCGACCCTGCCTTGCCCGTGGAACCGTTGCGGCGCCTCGAAATCGATCCGGCGGTCTATCCGGACTGAGCGGCCTCCAGCGCCAGGAACAGGTCGACCCGGTCCGCGGTCCGCCCGACGTCGCGGCCGGTCAGCTCGGTGACCTTGGCCAGCCGGTTGCGCAAGGTGTTGACGTGCACGTACAGCGCCGCGGCGGTGGCCGCCCACTGGCCGTCATGGTCGAGGAACGCCCGCAGGGTCGTCTCCAGGTCGCCGTCGCGGAGGCGGTCGTGCTCGCGCAACGGGCCGAGCAGGGCGTCGGCGAAGGTATGCCGCCACTGCTCGTCGTGCGACTCCAGCAGCAGCCGGTAGCTGCCCAGTTCGGCGAAACTCGCCGCCACCGGGCCGCCACGCCTGCCGCGGAGCACACGGCAGGCTTCGCGGCTGCGCGACAACGGCACGCGCAGTTCGGCCGCGCCGGATACGGGATCGGCGAGCCCGACGACCACGCGCCCGCCGCCGAGCCGGTGCGAGACCGCCGCCGCCAGCCGGGGCGTGAAAGCGGCGGGCGACTGCCTTCCCGACCGGAACGGCAGCACCGCGACGACGTCTCGGCTGCCCGCCGCCACGACCGCGGGCAGCCCGTCCGCCAGCAGGAAGTCCGTCACGGCCTCCGCCATCCCCGCCCGCGTCGCGGCGTCGTCACCCGCGAACGCCAGCGCGATCACCGCCAGCGGCCCGTCCGGGTCGACCCCGAACGCCCGCAACCTCCCGGGCACCTCCGCGACGCGTTGCGCGCCGGAGAGCACCATGTCCAGCAGTTCGACGGCGAACCGCATCTCGATCGCCTGCACCGCCTGATGCCGGGCCACCTCCAGGCTGAGGTACCGCGCGGTCTGCTCCAGCGCGTCCCGCTCCTCGCGAGTCAGGTCGGCCACGGGACGCAGGCACAGCAGCGCGGCGTCCGCGTCGCCGATCGCGCCCACCGGGAACAACGCCGCCCGGGTCCCCGCGCCCAGATCCGCCTCCAGTGGCGGCGGATGCCCGGCCAAGGCCTCCGCCGCGGCGCGTGACTGCCCGGCGTCCAGTCCGGCGCCGGCGGACGCGAGCTCCCGGCCCATGCGGTCCACGACCGCCAGCGGCAGTTCGTGCTCACGGCGGAGGACCGCGAGCACCCCGGCCGTGCCCGCGCCCCTCGACAGCGCCGAGGTGAGCTCGTCCCCTCGGCGCACCAGCGACATCAACGCGTTCTGCCGGTCCGCGGCCTGGATCGCGGCCGCCGCGCGGGTGACCGCCGTGAACGGCACCGCCACCGAGATCTCCAGCAGCGGCAACCCGGCTTCCCGGCACGCCTCGGCGAGCGCCGGAGGGGTGTCGCGTTGCTCCACGCGCAGCCCGAAGATGATCCCCGCCGCTCCGGCACCGACCACCCGTGCGACGAACTCCGACGGCTCGACGCGGTCCAGCCACAGGCCGTTGGTCAGCACGACCTCGTGCTCGCGCACGTACGGCCCGGGATCGGGAAGCTCGGTGTTGTGCACCCACAGCACCTGCTCGGTGAGCGCCCCGTCGCGGCCGGGGACGACCACCCGCAGTTCGAGATCCGGGTCGTCGGCCAGGGCCGCCAGCGTCAGCATGACTGTGAATATATCCAGCCGCGTACGTCCTTTATGGATGAACGGCCATTTCATCGTTTTGTCATGAGCGCTGGTTAGCGTGCCTCGGAGACCCTTCAGGATTCGAGGAGAGCCACTGTGACGGCAGTTTCCCGCACGATCGCCGAGCGCTACACCCTGCTCGAGGAGCTGGGTCGCGACGGGACGGCCGTGCTGTGGCGTGGCGAGGACGGGCCGGACGGCCGCCGGGTCGCGATCAAGGAACTGCCGCTGCCCACCCACGAGCCCGCCGTCGTGGAACGCCTCCAGCGGGAGGCCAGCGTCGCGGTGGATCACCCGTCGGTGGTGCCCGTGCACGACGTCGTCGCTGACAACGGGACGGCGTTCATCGTGATGGACCTGGTAGAGGCGCGGACCTTGGAGGAGCTGGCGTCGGCGGGTCCGATGCGGCCGCGGTTCGTGGCCGAAATCGGCGGAATGGTGCTCGGCGCGCTCGCCGCCGCGCATACCGCGGGCATCGTGCACGGGGACGTCCGGCCCGCGAACATCCTGGTGGGTCCCGACGGCACGGTGAAACTGACCGGCTTCGGGATCGCCAAGGCCCTCGACCCGGTCGGTACCCCGGCCTTCCTCGCCCCCGAAACGATCGCGGGGCACGAGGGCACTCCCCATTCGGATCTCTGGGCGCTCGGCGTGACCCTGCTGAGTGCGAGCGAGGGCGGGAATTTCTTCCAACGGGCGAACGTCGCGGCCACGCTGTACGCCGTCGTCAACGAGCAGCCGCCCCTCGACCGGACGTACGGGCCACTCGCGGACGTCCTCCGCGGGCTGCTGGCGAAAGCGCCGCAAGCGCGCCTGCTGCCGGATCACGCGCTCCCGCTGCTGGCCCAGGCCGCGAACGGGATCGAAACCCCGGTGCCGATCCTGCCCGCGCCGCGGCGGCCCGGGCTGACCCCGCCCTCCGTGTTCGCGGTCCTGGCCGGGGTGGCGGGCATCGTGCTCGGCTTCGCACTGCTCGGCAACGCGATGCTCATGCACCAGGCGTACTACTTCTTCGAGTTCGCGCATCTGTCGATCACGGTGGGAGACATCAGCTTGGTCCTCGCCGGCGTGGCCGCGGTCGCGGGTGGCGCGAGCCTGCTCGCCAGGATCCGGGCGGGGCAGATCATGCTCAGCGTCTCCGCGGCGCTGACCCTGCTCTCGATGTGTCTACTGACCTTCCTCGGCGAGGAACGGGTGCACCTCGGCCTTCCGGTTCAGCCGGGTCTCACCATCGATGTCCTCGTCCTCGTCTTCGCCGTCGTCCTGGCCGGAGTCGCCTGGTTGGTCCCGGCCAAGCGTCCTGCTGTGGGCTGATCCGCTCACAGCAGAGAAACCGGCGGACGCCCGCGCCCCGGCGGCATCGTCGGGGCATGACCGACTACGAGAAACAGCCACTCTTCGACCAACGGCTCCGGGAACGGTTCTTCAGCCAGCGTGTGCTGGTCCTCGACGGCGCGCTCGACGACGACAACGGCACGGTCCTCACCACCCAGCTCCTGTCCTTGGCGAGCGAGGATCCCCGCAAGGACATCGCGTTGTGGATCCATTCGCCGGGCGGTTCGGTCCCCTCGATGCTGGCCATCCGCGACGTGATGCGGCTCGTACCGTGCGACGTCGCCACCCTCGCGCTGGGGCTGGCTTGCAGTGCCGGGCAGTTCCTGCTTTCCGCGGGCACCCCTGGCAAACGGTTCGCCCTGCCGCACGCGCGGATCCTGATGCACCAGGGCTCGTCGGGCATCGGCGGTTCGGCCGTCGAGGTGGAGGTGCAGGCGGACGACCTGCGCTACACGCGGGACACGGTGCTGGGCCTCATCTCCGACGACACCGGGCAGCCCATCGACCGGATCTTCGCCGATTCCCTCCACGATCGCTGGTTCACCACCGAGCAAGCGCGCGAATACGGCTTCATCGACCACATCGTCGAGAGCCTCGACCAGGTCGTCCCCGTCCGCACGCACAAACTCGGCCTCGGCACGGAAAGGGGTGCGGGCGCATGAGCACCTACACCATCCCCAACGTCATCTCCCGCAGTCCCGCCGGCGAGCGGATCATGGACGTCTACTCGCATCTGCTGTCGGAGCGGATCATCTATCTCGGGACCGCGATCGACTCCGGCGTGGCGAACGCCCTGATCACGCAACTGCTGTACCTGGAGGCGGACAACCCCGAGCAGGAGATCAACCTCTACATCAACACCGAGGGCGGCGACCCGTCGGCGATGCTCGCGCTGTACGACACGATGCGCTTCATCAAGGCGCCGGTGGCGACGACCTGCGTCGGCCAGGCCGTCGCGGCGGGCGCGATCCTGCTGGCCGCGGGCGAGGCGGGGCACCGGTTCGTGCTGCCCCACACCCGGGTGGTGCTCCACCAGCCCGCCGCACAGGGACGCGGCACCATCCCGGACCTCATCCTTCAAGCCGACGAAGTCGTGCGGGTGCGGACGCAGCTGGAGGAGATCCTTTCCGTGCACACCGGCCGCACCGTCTCGGATCTCCGGCACGACACCGACCGGGACCGCGTGTTCGACGCGGCGGGCGCGGTCGCCTACGGACTCGCGGACCGCGTCCTCGACGAACGAGCCTAGCGCCTACGCAGCCATGAGTACGGGTCCTCGCGGGCGGCGGCCGACCGCGAGACCCGTGCTGCCGCCCCGGCTGATCGTGCCCGCGATACCGAAGAGGAGGTCCGCCAGGTCGATCCCGAGCGCGCCGGTGACCGCGGCGATCATCTCGCTGGACGGTTCCTTGCGGCCGCGTTCGATCTCGGAGAGGTACTGCGGCGAGATCCCGGCGCGTTCCGCGATGTCGACGAGGCGGCCGCCCTGGTCCTCCCGCGCGGCGCGCAGGCTCTTGCCGAGCACGTCACGCCACAGCGGCTCCGGTTCGGGCCGCTTCTGCTGGAAAGGGAGGATGTCCGCCATACGATCATCGTGACATCGCGCCGGGACGCGCGGGCTCCGTTCCGCTCAAGGCGAAACCGGGCCCCGGAGCGCGCGCCTCGGTCACACGGCGCGTCAACAGCCATGCCCCCGGCGTGGTGCCCAACTGATCGGCGAACCGCCGGGCGAGCGTGCGGGGCGAGGTGCGCGGCCAGATCGCCCACCGACAACGGTGTCCCGAAGCGGTCGCCCGCCCACTCGAGGAGACCGTCCAGCTCGTCGCCGGGCGGCGGGCCGGCGCGAACTGTGCCTGACCACCGTCGCGGTGCGGCGGCATCACCATGTGCCGGGCGACGAGGGCGGCGTGCGTCCACTGTGGACAAGAGCCGACGGCGCGCACGCCAATGTGCTGGAAATGGATCCCGGCACCTAGTGGCCGCATCGCGACGTCCACGGACCGGGCCCCAAAGAGGCGTTCGTCGTCTCCGGCGCCTTCAACGACGGTGCGCGCGACTATCCGGCAGGGACCTTCCTGCACGCTCCGGCCGGTTCGTGGCACGTGCCCGCCTCGGCGACCGGGTGCACGCTCTTCCTCCAGAACTCGTTGCCAGGTAAGGAGGTCATCCGACGACCGACAATCCACTCTCGGTCGCCAGGATCCCCGCGATCGACACGGCTTGTTCGCCGGTGATCTTCGCGCCGCGCAAAGTCACCAGCCCCCGGACGCCGGACAACCGCGAGCCGCGGAGATCGCAGTCCAGTGCGCCGGTCGCGGCGAATTCCGTGTCCGTGAACTCACAGTCCACAAAGGTCAACCGGGACAGGTCGCCGGAGAACACCGTCTCCCGGAACGAACAGCCGGAGAACACGACCGGACTCTTCACCCGCTCGACCGTCACCGACGCGTAGTCGAACCGCGCGTTCTCGACATAGAGATCGACGGCCGACGCGATCGCGACCCCCAGCCCGATCGCCCGGCAGCGAAGGATTTCGACCCGGCGTGCGGTCAGTTCGCGGATCGCCGCGTTCGACAGGTCGACCCCTTCGAGGGTCACGTCGGAGAGCGCCAACCTGTCGAGGCGGGCGTTCGCCAGGCTGACGTCGGAGACGAGGCAATGCGCGATCTCGCCGCCGCCACGGACCCCGTCCTGGTCGCCGCCGTCGAGATGGACCGAGTCGAATTCGAAGTCACCCCGGAACACGGCGGGTTCGCTTTCGAGGCCGTCACGCTCGACCGAAGGGCGCCGCACCTTGATGCCGTCGAAATCCCGGAAGTCCATGATCCGGACCGTACCGCAGGGGCTCGCGCGTGAAGGCCCCCTTGCCACGACTGAGCCGAGGGAAGGGGGCCATCACACGCTGGTGGCCCGCAAGTCAGTCGCGGACGCCCTTCACCGCGTCCTTGATCTTCTCGCCGGCCTGCTTGACGTTGGCCTTGCCCTGCTCGGTCTTGCCTTCGGCCTGCCACTGCTCGTTGTCCGTGGCGTCGCCGACGGCCTCCTTCGCCTTACCCTTGAGCTCTTCGACCTTGTTCTCGGCCTTGTCGTTCATCAGGGCCTCCCTTCGTTGTCGGCCGCCTCCGGATACCCGGCCTCCGCCTCCGGAAACGGCGTATCCGCTGTGGCCCTCATCTCTCGCCACCCGTGTGGCCGCACGGGTACACCGTCTTCGCGGCAAGGGCTTCGCACGCCGGGCAGTTGTTCACCGGCCGTTCGCGACGGCCCCAGTAGGGATGGACGGCCCCGCAAAGCGCGGCGACCCGCTCACCGAGTCCGGGATCCGGATTGCAGACGGGGCAGTAGGCGTGCGCCGCCCGCTCGACTTCGGCTGTCATCCGCCACCTCCAGGTTCGGCTTGGCGTCCGGCCGTCTAGGTCGTTATACATACTTTCGCCCCTGTACGCCCGTCATCAGGTTGACCGAGGACGAATACCGCGCCACAGCAGATGATCGCGCCCGACAGCACCAGTCCGGGCAGCGCGCCGAAGACCGTGCCGACGAAGCCGGCCGCGAGGCCACCCAGGGTTCCGGTGCCGAAGACCACGGAGAGCGCGGTCCCGTTGACCCGGCCCATCAGCTTCGGTGGCGTGATGCGCTGAACCAGGCTGAGCACGTGGATGTTGAAGACCGAGTCGGCGAAACCGATGAGGAACTGGCTCACGATCAGCATGATCAACGCGGCTTCGTTTCCGCCGATCGGCAACAGCAGGAAGCCCGCTCCGGTCAGCAGGATCGAGGTGGCCAGCGTCCGGCCGAGGGTGAATCTGCGGGCGATCGCGCCGGACGACATCGCGCCGAAGATCAGGCCGGCCGTGCCGATCGCGAACGCGAGACCGACGGCGCCCGGGCTCAGCTTTCCGTCCCCGTAGGCGAAGACCAGCACGAGGGCGTTCCCTGTCGCCACGCCGAGATTCACCGTCGTGCTCGCGAACATCAGATTGCGCAGCCTGACGTCGGACAACAACACCGTCAGGCCCTCCTTGGCCTCTCTCAGCGCCGATCGCGGCTCCCCGGCCCGTGTCTGGGGCGGTTCGCGGTGGCGCATCAGCATCAAGGTCAGCAACGAAGCGAGAAAGGACAGGGCGTCGGCCAGGATCGCCAGCGCGGTGCCGAGGATCTGCATCAGCCCGCCCGCGGCGGCCGCACCGCCGACCTCGGCGACCGCGCGGGAGGTCTGCAGCCGTTCGTTCCCCGCCACGATGCCCTCAGGTCCGGCGAGTACCGGCAGATAGGACTGGGCGGCGATTTCGAAGAAGACCGTCAGCACGCCGACCACACCTGCGACCACGAACAACTGAGCGAGGGTGAGCACGTCGAACAGGTACGCGACCGGGATCGACCCCATCGCCACCAGCCTGCCGGCATCGGCCCCGATCATCGTCTCGCGGAGCGGGAGCCGGTCGACCCACACCCCCGCCAGGGTGCCGATCAGCACGAACGGCAGAAACCTCAGCGCGGCCAGCAGTCCGACGTCCCATGCGGTCCCGCCGAGCCCGAGCAGGGCGGCGGTCGGCAACGCGATCCGCGAAACCTTGTCGCCGAACGCGCTGATCGTCTGGCCGATCCACAGGCGCCGGAAGTCACCGGGGAACGCGAAAGATGAAGGCATCGAAATCCGATCACTGGAAGGAAAAACGAGCCTAAGATCCAATAGACGTCAAAGCCGGGTCGGTTATTCGAAGTCGAGGAGAGCGGAAATGCCCCAGCGGCCGGTCGGTTCCCCGGGAATCGCGGGAATGATCCAGCTGCACCAGGCTGCGCCCCTGATCGAGCGACAGCACGCGATCATCGAACTCCTGCGGGTGCGGGCGCCGCGCCGGGTGACCGGCGCGAGCCTCGCGCAGGCGACCGGGGTGAGCCTGCGGACCGTGGAACGCGACATCACCCGTCTGCGCGAAGCGGGCGTTCCCATCACCATTCACCGGGGGCCGCGCGGCGGCTATGGCATCGACGCACGTCCCGTACTGCCGCCGATCTCGCTGACGCCGGGCGAGGCCTCGGCGCTCATCGCCTCCTTGGTCGCCGTCGGTCCGTACACCTCGGCGGTGGCGCAGTCCGCGCTGGGCAAGATCCTCGCGGCGCTCACCGGGAAATGACCTCGGGAACCAGTGAACGACCGTCCCCCGATCGTGGCTCGCCGGGCCCCTGAATGGCCGATATGCCTTTACCGCATGCGGTTCTATCGTTCGGACGCATGGCTAGCGACTTGCAACGGCGCAAGATCTCGGGCGTTTTCGCCGCGATGGATGCCGACGGCGATGGTTTCCTGCGGGAGCGGGACTTCCAAGAGCTGGCCGAGCGCTGGGCGCGGCGGCGCGGGCCGGGTGACGAACGGCACCTGACCGGCATCATGCTGAGCTGGTGGACGACGTTGCTGGCGGCCTCGGATCTGAACCGCGACGACAAGGTGACCCTCGACGAGGTCCTGCTGGTGGTGGACAAGCTGCCGGACACGCCCGAGGCCGTGACCGCGACCGCCGACGCGATGTTCGAAGCGATCGACGAGAACCGCGACGACCTCATCTCCGCGGCGGAGTACCACCAGCTGATCGAGGTCTGGAACGGCCGCCCCACCGACACCGACGCCACCTTCCCGCTGCTGGATTCCGACGGTGACGGAATGCTGTCCCGGGACGAGTTCGCCGCGCTGTGGCTGGAGTTCTGGGCGGGTGACGACGCCGAGGCGCCGGGCACCCTGGTCTTCGGACCACTCGCGGCCTGACCGTCGCGGCTTTCGGGCCGACCCGGCGTCCATACGGGCCAGACCCCGCCACGTACCACGTCTTGAACGCCCTGTCGGCTCACGATGGCAGGCGTGGACGCCGTACAGGAAGCCGACTCGACGGTCTCGAGCGCGATCGCGCTGTGCCTGCGGGACCGGTGGGCCGAAGCGGCGGAACTGTTGGCGGAGAACGTTTTCTGGCGCACCGAGTCGGCGGTTTCGGCCATGTTGGGCGAGCTCTTCGGTGGCCTGGCCGAGCTCTGGAACGGCCGGCCCGCACGGTTCGGCGCGAACTTGACCGAACGCGAGCGGTGGCCGTTGAGGACGGTGCCGCTGCACCGGAACGAGCAGATCACCTCGTACGTCTCCGCGTTGCTGGTGCTGGGCGAACGAGCTCGCGCGGAAAAGCTGCTCTCCGACGAGGCCTTCCCCGAATCCGGCCTGCGGGACGGCGAACGTTCGATGCTCGCGGCCATGCGCGGCCGGCCCGCCCGGGCGATCGACCTCGCCCGCCGCGCCATCGCCGACCGCTCGCCGCGCGGCTACGACATCGGCTCGGCCGCGATGCACCTTTCGACCGTGTCGGTCCTGCTGTCACAGGGGCGGCCCGCCGAGGCACGGGAACTGCTGGCCTCGGCCCGCGCCACGGCGCCGACGCTGGCGCATCTGCTCGACATCGCGGATGCACGTGTCGACATCGCGGCGGGCGAAACCGACCGCGCCGCCCGGCGCCTGCACGCGGCCACTCGCGGGCTCGCCGTCGGCACGGACATCGCCTGGGCCGATCTCGCCGAACTCGCGTTGCGGAGGAACGACCGGGCAGCGGCGAAGCAGGCACTCGACGCGCTGGAGACTCTCGCCACCGCTATGCCGACGGGACGCGTGTTGCTGCATCGACACCTGGTCCGGGCCTGCCTCGGCGAGGAGCCCGCCGGCGAATGCCTCTGGCTCGCCCGCGAACGCGATCAGCCCCTCGAACTGGCCGTCGTCACCGAACGCCTGGCCCGGCACAACCCGTAACACGCGTGATTGGAGGCGTAACACGCAGTGCGGTCTCCAATCACGCGAGTTACGTCTCCAATCACGTGAGTTACGCCTCTGATCACGTGAGGTCGGGCTCCGGTCAGATGACCCCGGCCCGCACGGCGTAGGCGACGGCGTGCGGGCGGTTCCGCAGCTTCAGCCGTCCGGTGATGCCCTGGATGATGTGCTTCACGCTGCGTTCCGAGTAGCTGAGCTCGCCGGCGATCTCGACGGTGTCCTTGCCCTCGGCCATCAGCCGCAGCACGTCGATCTCCCGCGTGGTGAGCCCGGCGGTGTTGACGCCCATCGGGTCGAGCACTTCGCGCTGGAGCCGTTCGACGTGTTTGAGCAGCTCGCCGAGCAGGCTCGGCGGGAGTACGCCGCCGCCGGTGGCCGCGGCGCGGACGGCGTGCGCCAGCCGTTCGCCGGTCGTGGCCGATCGCGGCAGCACCGCCACCACCCGGCATTCGATGGCGGGTACGAGTTCCGCCTCGCTGATCTGGCTCACCACGAGCACCACGGGCTTGCCGTCCTCGGCGGCGAGCCGCCGCAGCCAGAGCACCGTTTCGGGCGTCAGCCGTTCGGTGGCGAACACCAGTACGTCGGTCTCGGCGCGCCGCTCCCAATCCCGGCTGACGATCCCCTGCTGCGTGCCCAGCTGACTGGCCAGGCCCGCCGTGGTGATCGGGTCGGGCGCGTGCACCGCCACGGTGATCTGTCGGGTTTCCGTGTCCACTTCGTCCCCTCCGCTTGTCCGCGGCCCCAGTCGGATGGGACACAGTCTGCGAAGGAGCTCTTCACGAAGTCTCCACGAGTTCTCAACGAGGCGTGAAGGACTTCGTGGCCAGCTGAAACGCCTCCACGTACTTCGGCAGCTCGTCGAGGATTTCGCGGAGCCTGGCTTCGGGACCGGTGTAGTCCGGGTCGGCGAGCAGGGCGTGACCGAAGGCCAGCGTGCGCCGAAGCTCGGTGATGCGTGCTTCGGCCTCGTCGGCGTCGAGCACCAGCCTGCCGTTCTGGGCGAGGCTGAGCAGGACATCTCCGGCGAACAGCTCCTGATCCTGGCTCACCGGCACAGCATGCACAGCCGCGCATACCCGCCACCAGCGCCGGACGACACTTTGCCCCTGCGAACGTCCGGGTTTGCCCACTCGCCCGTCACCTGTCCGGGAGAACAGTTCCTCACCCGGCGGCCGAAACCCATACGGTGGGTGCCCGCTTGATTGCGAAGCCCACATCGGCGCCAGTAGGCTTTCTGCTGAGCAGGACCCCTTTTTTCGGCAGTCGGAAGCACAGGCGGCAGGTCATGGACGAGGTTTCCTCGCTGACGGTGCGGTTGCTGGGCGGTCCCCCTGCCCGGTCCGACGCCGGCGAGATCGCCCTCGGGCCGGCTCAGCGGCAAGCGGTGTTCGCCGCGCTCGCCCTGCACGCCGGTCAGTTCGTCTCCCGCAAGGAGCTCATCGACGCCGTCTGGGGCGAGCGGCCGCCGGACAGTGCCACCGGCATCGTGTACACCTACATCTCCGCGCTGCGCCGCGCGCTGGAGCCGGTGGGCGGACCGCTCGTCGCCTCCCGCGCCGGTTACCGCCTCGACCTGCCGAAGCAGCAGGTCGACGTCCACGTCTTCGAAGCCGAACTGGAACGCGCCCGCGCGCATCGGCTAGCCGGCGCGCACCAGCGGGAACTGGAGTCGCTTCGCTCCGCGCTCGGGCAGTGGCGGGGGTCCGCGCTGGACGGGATCCCCGGCCCGTTCGCCGAGACCCAGCGCGCCCGGCTGGACGAACTGCGCATGAGCGCGCTCGAACGCCAGGCCGAGGTCGCGCTGTACCTCGGCGGCTACCGCGAACTCGTGGACGAGCTCACGGTGCTGGTCGAGCGCCATCCGTTGCGCGAAGGTCTGCACCGCATGCTGGTCACCGCGTTGTTCCGGGCGGGCAGGCAGGCCGAGGCGCTGGCCGCGTTCGACCGCGCCCGCGAGACGATCATCGAGCAGTCCGGCCTCGAACCCGGCCCGGAACTGCTGACCCTTCGGCAGCGCGTCCTGGACGACGATCCGTCGCTGCACCACCGCGACCAGCCGGAACGGCACCGGCCGACGACGCCGCCCGGACGGCCGTCCATTTTCGTCGGCCGCGAGTTCGAGCTCGCCCGGCTGCGACGGCACCTGTCCGCCCTGCTGAACGAAGGCCGCGGCGGGACGGTCTGGCTGGACGGCGAGGCGGGCAGCGGCAAGAGCACGCTTCTGGCGCAGGCCCTCGCCTCGGTGAGAAGCCGCACGCGCTGGGTCACGGCCGACGAACTGACCAGCGCGGTCCCGCTGAACCTCATCGCCGACAGCCTCGGCGGCGAAGCACTCGACGATCTCGGCAAAACGGTCACCGAACTGTGCGAAGCCGGGCCGCGGGTGCTCGTCTTCGAAGATCTGCACTGGGCCGACGAGGAGAGCCTGCTCGCCTGGCAGCGGCTTCACCGGTTCACCGCGCGGCTGCCGCTGCTGCTGATCGGTTCGGCGCGCCCGCTCCCCCGGCGCCGCCTGCTCGACGTCCTCCGCTCGGAGCTCGACGGCGAGATCGTCTCGCTGCCGCCGTTCGACGCCCCGGCCGTCGCCGCGCTCGCCGAGGAGACGCTGGCCAGGGGCCCCGGCCGGGACTTCCTCGAATTCGCCGCCGAGTACACCGCCGGGAACGTCGGCTACCTGTGCGAACTGTTCGCCGAGTTCGCCGACGGCCGGGAGGCGACCACCGCGCCGCACAGCCGGATCGCCTCGATCGTGGAAGCTCATCTCGCCACGCTTTCGTTGGCGTGCAAGCGAACACTCAACTCGGCCGCACTGCTCGGCTCGTCGTTCACGGTCGCCGGGCTGGCGGACGTCACCGGCCGCGAACCGACGGCGCTCAGCGAAGCGGTCGAAGAGGCGCTCGCCGCGCGTGTGCTCGAATCCGAGGGAGAACGCCTGCGGTTCCGCGTCCCGCTGGTGGCCTCGGTCTTCGCCGCGAACACCCCGCCCGCCATCCGCGCCGTACTGCACCAGGAGATCGCCGCGACCATGGCGGACTCCGGCGCGCCCGCGGACCGGGTCGCCGAGCAACTGCTCCAGGCAGGCGACGAACTGACGGCGCCCTGGATCCCGCGATGGGTGCTCGACAACGTCCGCGCGTTGCCGGCCGGACCCGCCGTCGAGCTGCTCCATTTGCTTTCTCGCCAACGGAATCTCACCGAGGAGCAGCATCAGGACCTGGCGGGCGAACTCGCCGCGCTGCTGCTACTGCCCGCGACGGACGCTGTGCCCTCCTTGCCCGCCCAGCCCTGGTGCACACCGCTGCACGCGCTCGCCCGGGTGCGCGACCGAACCGCGCCGAGGACGTCCTAAACTGCGGGGACACAGTAGTGATCCGGCCACTTTCGGTGCATGACGAGAAACGGAGCCGGCGTGACGAACGGGCTGCGCGTCGAGTTGCTCGGGCCGCCTCGTGCCTGGCTCGAAGACGTCGAGCTGAAGCTCGGGCCCGCCCGCCAGCGCGCGGTTTTCGCCACCCTGGCGGCTCGCCGCGGCCAGGCGATCTCGCTCGGCGAACTGATTTCGAGCGTCTGGGGCGAGTCGGCACCCGCCAGTGCCACCGGCAGTGTCCACACTTACGTCTCCGGCCTGCGCGGGGCGATCCGCAAGGCGGGCGGCGACGCGCACGAAATGCTGCGTTCGTCCGGATCGAGTTACGCCCTGCGGCTGGACCGCGAGGCGCTCGACGTCCACCGGTTCGAACAGGACGCCGCCGCGGCCAGGAAGCTGCTCGCCCACGCCGATCGGCGCGGCGCGGCCACGCGGCTCACCACCGCGCTCGGGGTCTGGCGCGGCGAGGCCTATTCCGGCGTACCGGGCCCGTTCGCGGAAGCGGAACGCGTCCGGCTGACCGAACTCCAGCTGGCCACCACCGAGCTGCGCGCCACCGCGCTGCTCCGCCTCGGCGACCACCGCGAACTGGTGGCCGAGCTGACCGCGCTGGTACGGCGGCATCCGTTGCGCGAGTCGCTGCACGAGACGCTCATGCGTGCCCTGCACGCCAGCGGCCGCCAGATCGAGGCGCTCGCCGCGTACCGCGAGGCAAGGCGAATACTCCGGGACGAGCTCGGCGTCGAACCCGGCGCCCCGCTGCGTGACCTGCACCAGCGCATCCTGAGCGGCACCGAAAAACCTGTCACCGACGCGAAACCGGCCCCGATCCGGGTCGTGCCGCCGCCGGTGGCCAAGGCGATCGAACGCGGCGGCCAGAGCCGGCTGCCCGGCCGGACCCGGCAGGTCGAACGGCTGGACGGGTTCGTCACCGACGTGCTCGCCGGCCGCGGCCGTCCGGTCTGGCTCGAAGGCGAACCGGGCATCGGCAAATCGGAGCTGCTGATCGCCGGGCTGTCGGGCGCCGCGGCACGCGGCTGCCAGCTCGCCTGGACCGCGGCCGACGAGCTCCAGCAACGTTTCCCGCTGCAGGTGATCATGGAATGCCTCGGCGTGCACCACGGCGCGGCGGATCCGGCCAAGGCCAAGCTGGCAGGTGAGCTGCACGCCGAGCCCGCGCACGGGAACTGGGGCCCCGCCGACCCGATCCTGTCCACTGTGGACAAGCTGCTGGCACTGGTCGACGACACCTGCGCGGCGGGCCCGCTGGTGCTGGTGATCGACGACCTCCACTGGGCGGACGAGGCCAGTGTGCTGCTGTGGCAGCGGCTGGCCGCCGCCACCCGCCAGCTGCCGTTGCTGCTGGTCGCCGCCACCCGCACCGGGCACGGCCGCCGGGACCTTGCCCGGCTGCGCCGCGGGGTCGAGGCGAGGGACGGCGAGATCATGCCGGTCGAGGTGCTGAGCGACGACGAGATCGCCGCCGTGTTCGAAGTGGTGCTGGGGGCCAGGCTGGGGCCGAGCCTGCGTCCGCTGGTCCGGCGCGCGGCCGGGAACCCGCTCTACGCCAGGGAAATCGCGCACGACCTGGTGCGCACCGGCTCGCTGCTGATCAAGGCGGGCGTGGCCGAGGTGACCCTGGACGGCACCGAGAACGCGCCGCGGTCACTGCTCGCCGCGGTGGCCCGCACGCTGGGATGCCTCGATCCGGCCACGACCGAGATCCTGCGCACCGCCTCCCTGCTGGGCGCGGAATTCGCCGTCGAAGACCTCGCCACGCTGGCGGGCAAGAGCCCGCTGGAGGTCCTGCGGGAACTGGAACCGGCCACCACCGCGGGCGTGATCGAGTACGCAGGCGACAAACTCGCCTTCCACCATCCGTTTCAGCGGCAGGCGCTCTACGGCGGCATCGCCGAACCGGTCCGCGCCGCGCTGCACCGGCGTGCCGCCGAGTCGCTCGCGAGGGCGGGCGCGCCGGTCAAACGGGTCGCCGAGCAGCTGGCGGCCGGGCCGGTGCCGTTCGACCCGTGGCTGGCGGGCTGGCTCACCGCCAACCACGTCGCGGTGTCCAACCGTGCCCCGCATATCGCGGCCGATCTCCTCCGCGGCGCGCTCGGCAGCACGGTGCCCACCCGCGAACAGCGGGGGACGCTGATCGCCGCGCTGGTGCGGGTGCTGTTCCGTCTCGAACAGGCGCCGGAGGCCGAAGCCGAGCAGGCGGTGAAGATGGTCGAAGACAAGGCGGATCTGGCGCAGATGCGGCATTTCCTCGCCGCGCTGCGCTACCGCCGGGGCGACACGCCCGGCGCGATCGAGGCACTCGCCGACACCGCGGACGATCCGTCGATACCGGAACTGTGGCGCACCAGCACCCGGACCCTGCTCGCCAACTTCCGGCGCGGCACCCTCGACGATCTCGACGAGACCGAACGGATCGCGCGGGGCCTGCACACCGAAGCCGTCGAGGCGGGCGAACGCTATCCCGCCGCGCACGCGCAGCAGACGTTGTGGCTCGTGCACTCGATTCGCCGTGAGCACGACCGGGCGCTGACCGCGATCGACGCCGCGCTCGAGACCACCGGCGACCAGGCCGAGCTGGCGACCCTGCGTTTCGACCTGCTCGACAACCGCCTCTTCACCCTGCAGAACCTCGACCGGCTCGCCGAGGCCGACGCGACGCTGCACGCCGGGTACGAGACGGCGGCCCGGCACGGCTTGCCGACCGGTCCGCAGGTTTCGGCGGCCGTGCACTACTACTGGACCGGCCGCTGGGACGAGGCGCTGGCCGAACTGGATTCGGTCACCGAGGACGGCCCGGCGATCACCTTCTACGGGGTGCGCGAGCCGGGCGCCGCCGCGCTGTTGCTGCACGGGGTCGCCGCCCTCATCGCGGGCCACCGGGGCGAACGCGTCTCCGTCCGCGCCCATCTGGAAGCCGCCGAAGCGCATTCGCCGTCGAACTCGTCCGAGCGCGAGAGCTGCGACTTCTACCTCGCGGCCTTGGCGATGGCCGCCGAACAGCGCGGCGCGCTCGACGACGCGCTGCGGCTGATCGCGCCGGTGCTGCGCCCCGACTACGCCCGGATGATGCTGCGCCACCAATGGCTTCCCGACGTCGTCCGCGTCGCGCTCGCGGCCGGGAACGACGCCGTCGCACGGGAAGCGCTCGCCGTCTGCGCCGAAGAGGCGAGCCAGGAGACCGTGCCGGCCAGGGCGACCGCAGCCGCCGCCCGATGCCGCGCGCTGATCGACGGCGATCCCGAAGGCATGCTGTCCGCGGCCGATCACTACCGCGAGGTCGGCCGCCCGATCGAACTCGCCGCCGCGCTGGAGGACGCCGCCGAACTACTCGGCCGCGCCGGTTACCTCGAGGCGGCCACCCGCTCGCTCACCGAGGCGTGCGAAGTGCTCGGGCCGGTGGGCGCCACCTGGAGCATCCGCCGGGCGGAAAACCGGCTGCGCCGCTACGGGGTGCTGAGCCGCGCCGAGCGCGGACCCCGGCACAGCGGCGCGCTGTCGCCGCTGGAACTGCGGGTCGCGCGGCTGGTGGCGGCGAAACTGTCCAATCCCGAGATCGCCGCGGAGCTGAGCCTGCCGAGGAGGACGGTGCAGTCGCTGGTGTCGAGGGTGCTGACCAAACTGCACGCGGATTCCCGGCTGACCGTCGGCGATCAGCTGCCCAGACGGCTCGCGTGAAGGCCGGCGTGAACGCGATCATCACCGTACGACCGAGGAGAACCATGAACCGCGTGCTGGCCGGCTTGACGGCCCTCGTGCTGTTGCTCACCGGCTGTTCGGGCACGCCGGAACCCGGCGACCCGATCAAGCTCACCGTCGCCACCTTCGGCGAGTTCGGGTACGAGAAACTCTTCGACGACTACGAGAAGGCGCATCCGGGCATCACCGTCGAGGGCCGGGTCGCCGACTTCGAGACGCACCACCGGCAGCTCGCCACCGGCCTCGGCGCCGGACGCGGCAGCGCGGACGTCGTCGCGATCGAGGAGCAGTACCTTCCCAAGTTCCGCCAGTCCACGGACAAGTTCACCGATCTGTCCGAATTCGGCGCGCAGGGTCTCCGCGAGCAGTGGCCTGCCTGGAAATGGGATCAGGGCACCGCGGACGGCGGGAAGTTCGTGATGGGGCTCGGCACCGACATGGGCAGCCTCGCCCTCTGCTACCGCCGCGACCTGTTCGCGAACGCCGGCCTGCCGACCGACCGCGATCAGGTGGCCGCGCTGTGGCCGACCTGGGAGAAGTTCGCCGAAACCGGGGAGCGGTTCAGTGCCAAGGCGCCGGAAGACGTCAAATTCGCCGACTCGGCGGGCACGATCTACACGGCGATGCTCAACCAGGCGGAGGAGAACTACTTCGCCAAGGACGACACGTTCGTCGCGGACAAGAACCCCAACGTGCGCAAGGCTTTCGAACTGGCGGGCGGGATGGCGCTGAAGAAGGAGACGGCGGCGGTCACCACGTTCACGCAGCCGTGGACGGTGGCGATCAAGCAGAGCCGGTTCGCCGCCATCACCTGTCCCGCGTGGATGCTCACCCAGATCGAAGAGGCGGGCGGACCGGAGCTGGCGGGCAAATGGGACGTCACCGCGGTTCCCGGCAAGGCGGGCAACTGGGGCGGCTCGTTCCTGACCGTGCCGAAACAGGGCGCGCACCGCAAGGAGGCCTACGATCTCGCCGTCTGGCTTACCGCGCCCGAACAGCAGAAACGGATCTTCCTGGAAAGCGGGCTGCTGCCGAGCTCACTCGGCGCCTATCAGGACAGCGCCGTGCTTTCCCACACCAGCAAGTACTTCGGCGACGCGCCGGTCGGCAAGATCTTCGCCGCCTCCGCCGAAGCGCTGCGGCCGAACTACCGCGGGCTGCGTGACGGCGAGGTGCGGCCCGTATACGGGCACGCGCTCGGCCGCGTCGAGGAGGGACGGCAATCGCTCGACGAGGCCTGGAACCAGGCTTCGACGGAGGGCCGCGCCGCGGCCGCCAAATGAGCGAGGACGGCGTGACACGCGGGTTTCCGGCCGGGTTCCGCTGGGGCACGGCGACGGCGGCTTACCAGATCGAGGGTTCGACGACGGCCGACGGCCGCGGACCGTCCATTTGGGACACTTTCACCGCGCGGCCCGGCCGGGTGCTCGACGGCGCCACCGGCGAACCGGCGTGTGACCACTACCGGCGCTATCGCGAGGACATCGGCCTGCTGAGCGGACTCGGCGTGCCGTATTACCGCTTCTCCGTCGCGTGGTCGCGGGTGATGCCGGACGGCCGCACGAGCGAACCGCGCGGCCTCGCCTTCTACGATCGCCTTGTCGACACGGTGCTGGAGCACGGGATCACTCCGATGGTGACGCTCTACCACTGGGATCTGCCGGAGGCGCTGCAAGCGGAAGGCGGCTGGCCCAACCGCGATCTCGCGGAGCTTTTCGCCGACTACACGCTGACCGTCCACAAAGCACTCGGCGACCGCGTCCGGCAATGGACCACGATCAACGAGCCGTTCTGCGCCGCCTTCATCGGCTACGGCAACGGCGACCACGCGCCGGGTATCCGGGACGAGGGCGCGGCGCTGGTCGCCGGGCACAACCTCCTGCTCGCGCACGGCCGGGCCGCGCAGGCGTTGCGGGCCGGTGGCGGAGAGCAGGAAGTGTCCATCGTGCTCAACTTCGCCCCCGTGCTGACCGACGTGGACGACGCCGCGCACCGCGAGGCCGCGCGCAAATTCGACTTCCTGCACAACAGGTTCTTCCTCGATCCCCTGCTCGGCCGCGGCTATCCGCCCGAATTGCTGGCGGATCTGGCGCATCTCGGCACGCTGGAATCGGCGATCGCCGACGGCGACTTGGAAGTGATCGCGCAGCCGCTGGACGTCCTGGGCGTCAACTACTACGCGCCCGCCCGCGCCGTGCCGCTCGACGATCCCGAAGCCGACAGCAACTGCCCGTTACCCGGCCTGCGCGGGATGGACGTCCAGCGACCACGCGGCGAACTGACCTCGCTCGGCTGGGAGCAGCGGCCGTCGTCGTTCACCGATCTGTTGCTGTGGCTGCACGAACACTGCCCCGGCCTGCCGCTCCTGATCGCCGAGAACGGCGCCGCGTTCGAGGACGAGGTCGTCGACGGGCGCGTGCACGACGCGAAACGCGTGCGGTACTTCGCCGAACACCTCGCCGCCGTGCACGACGCCATCGAACAGGGCGCCGACGTCCGCGGCTACATGGCCTGGTCGCTGCTGGACAATTTCGAGTGGGCCATGGGGTACACGCAGCGGTTCGGCCTCGTGCACGTCGACTTCGAGACGCAGGAACGAGTACTCAAGGACAGCGCCCGGTTCTACGCGGACGTGGTGGCGCGCAACGGGCTCTAGCGGTTCTGGAGGGCCGGCCTCGTTGTTGCCGAAAATCGGCGGCCGGAAACTGTCGGTGGCCGGTTGTACGTTCTCTGTGTGGACACACGCAACGCCACTGTGGCGCTACTCAAGGAAATCACCTCCTCTGCCGCGTTGAAGGAGGTCAATGTCGCGCTGGATTCGTTGGAGGACAAGGATGCTGTCGACGCTGCCGTGGCGGCGTCGGAGGGAATCGCGCGGCTGGAAGCGGTCCGTTTCCGCGCTCTCGCGCAACTGAACCGTCACCGCGACGGTGCGGCCGGCGTGACGCAGGAAGTCGCGTTCGCTCTGTCTGTTGTGGACGGTCACGCGGCTGGACTGGTGTCGACGGCCCAGGCGTTGACCACCCGGCTGCCACGAACACTGGGGCTCCTGGATCGCGGGCAGGTGGGCGGCTACGGGGCGATGAAAGTCGCCACGGCCACCGCGTGGCTGTCCGACGACGACGCACGTGCGGTGGACGAGGTACTGGAGGCCCGGTTACCGGGCAGGAACTCCGACCAGATCCGGAAAGCGGCGAACCACGCGGCGATGATGGCCGACCGCGACGGGGCGGGTCTTCGGACCGAACGCCACCGCGCCGGGCGCCGCCTCTCGATCCGGCAGGGCGAGACCGGGGTCGCCTCGATCGAGGTCGAAGACGGCCCCGTCGAGAAAGTCGCCGCCGCCTACACCCGGATCGACCGCGAAGCACGCGCCCTCAAGACCGGCGACGAGCCCCGCACCCTCGACCAGCTCCGCGCCGACGTCGCCCTCGATCTCCTGCTCAGCGGTCAAGGCGGCAAGAGTGAACGGTGCGAAGTGTTCCTCTACATGGATCTCAACACCTATCTGGGCGTGAACGAGGATCCCGCCGAGCTGGCCGGACACGGCCACATACCGGCTGCACTGGCCCGGCACATCGCGTCCGGGCCGGACACCGTGCTGCGCCGGATCATCACCGACCCGCTCTCCGGACAGGTCCTGGATCTGGGCCGTGACCGGTATCGGCCCACCGCCGGGTTGGGCGAGTTCGTGCGGGTACGCGACCGGGAATGCCGAAGACCCGGCTGCCACCGCGTCGCCCAAGCCTGCGACCTCGACCACTCGCTGCCGTGGCAACACGGCGGCCACACCAGTGATACCGAACTGATCGACCTCTGCCGCCGTGACCACCGCCTCAAAGACGAACCCGGCTGGGTCTACCGGCTGGCTTCCGACGGGACTCTCACCATCACCACCCCCACGGGGCGGAGCTACGACAGCACACCGCCGCCACTGCACGAACCCCGCGCCGAGGAACCGCCGCCGTTCTGAGCCGTTGCCGAAATACGGCCACGGCTCGATCGGGTCTGGAATCCGCTCATGAACTTGCAGAGGCGCCTGACGTGACCACGCTCTGATCTGATCTGATCTGATCTGATCTGATCTGATCTGATCTGGCGGTGGCCGGGGAACCGCCCGCACCCCGTCAGCATCGTCGAAACACGGCAACAGCCCGCACCCGCAACCACCGGCACCAGCCCGGTCGCCGAAATACGGCAACGGCGCCACGACCGCGATTGCGCGATCGGCGCCAGCCCTGTCGCCGAAATACGGCAACGGCTCAATCGCGGCTGGAATCCGCTCATGACCTCGCACAGGCACCCGACGTGACCACACTCTGATCCAGCCCAGCAGTGGCAGCGAAACCACTCGCAGCCCATCGACATCACCGAAACACGGCAACAGCCCGCCTGCCAGACCGAATCCAGGCGCTCGACGCGACCGCGGTCGTCAGCCCCGTGGCGCGCCACGCATGACGCCGTCGACCACCTTCCTGGCCAGCACGATGAACAGCACGATCACGGGCAGCACACCGATCGTGGCCGCGGTCAGCATCAACGAGTAGTCGGTGAAGTAACCGCTCGCCAGCCGCGACAGCGCCACCTGGACGGTCGGATGCGCGTTGGGGTCGAGCACGATCAACGGCCAGAAGAAGTCGTTCCACGCCGTCATGAACGTCAGCATCCCGAGCACGGCTGCCTGAGGACGGATGGCGGGCAGGGCGACGCTCCAGAACAGTCGCACCGTCGAGCAGCCGTCGACGCGGCCGGCGTCGAGCAGTTCGCCGGGGATCGCCTCCTCGCACGCCTGCCGCATCCAGAACACGCTGAAGGCACCGACCAGGCCCGGCACGATCACCGCCTCCAGCCGCCCGTACCAGCCGAATTCGCCGACCACCAGGTAGAGCGGGATCACCCCGAGCTGGGCGGGCACCATGGCGGTGCCGATGACGACCAGGAAGAGCGAGTCGCGGCCGGGAAAACGCAGGCGCGCGAAGGCGAATCCGGCCATGCTGGAGAGCAGCACGTTCGATACGGTCACCGTGCCGGCGACGATCAGCGAGTTCTGCATCGCCAGCCAGAAATCGACGGTGTCGAAGACCTTGCCCACGTTCTCGATCAGGTTGCCGCCGGGCAGCAGCGGCGGAGTCGTCTCGCCGAGCGCGGAATTGTCCTTCGAGGACACCACGAACGACCAGTACAGCGGGAAGATCGACGCGACGGCGACAGCGAGCAGCAGCCCGTAGGCGACGAATCCGGTCCGTTCCCTCGCCGCCACGATCACTCGCCGCCCCGCATCCGGCGCACGAGCGAGAAGTTGACCAGCGCGAAGCCCGCCGAGAACAGGAAGAGCAGCCACGCGATGGCCGCCGCGTATCCGGCGTCGAACTCGCCGAACCCCTTCTCGTACAAGTACATGGCGAGTGTCTGGAACTGGCGGTCGGCGCCGCCGGTGCCGTTGGTCCCGGTGTCGTCGAACAACTGCGGCTCGGCGAACAACTGCAACCCGCCGATGGTCGAGACGACGACGGTGAAGGCGATGGTCGGGCGGATCGCGGGCACGGTGATCGACCAGAAGGTCCGCCAGCGCGAGGCACCGTCGAGCATGGCGGCGTCGTAGCGTTCCTGCGGCACGGACTGCATGGCCGCCAGGTAGAGCAGCGCGTTGTAGCCGGTCCAGCGCCACATCACCATCACGCTGATCGCGACGTGTGCGGCGAACCGGTCCGTCCGCCAGTCCACCGGGTCGAGCCCCACCAGGCCCAGCACCCAGTTGACGACGCCGTAGTCCTCGGCGAAGAGCTGGCTGAACACCAGCGCCACCGCGACCACCGAGACGACGTTGGGCAGCAGCACACTGGCCCGCCACAGGGTCCGCGCGCGCAACGGGCGGTCGAGGAGTGCTGCGAGCCCGAGCGCGGCCAGCAGTTGCGGGACGGTCGAAAGAACGAAGATGCTGACCGTGTTGAAGAGCGCGTTGTAGAACTTCGGATCCTGGAGCAGGGCGGCGAAGTTGCCGAGACCGGCGAACCCGGTGTCACCGTTGACCAGATGCCAGTGGTGCAGCGCCACCCAGGCGGTGTAGAGCAGCGGGAAGAGACCGAACACGCCGAACAGGACGTAGAACGGCGCGGTCATCAGATATCCGGCGAGCCGCTCGCCCGTACGCTTCAAACGGTGATCACCTTGACCCCAGCCCGGGTGATCTCGTCGGCCACCTGTGGATCGACGCGGGTGTCGGTGATCAGGGTGTCGACGTCACCGAGATCCCCGAAGCGGGCCGCGCGTTTCACCGTCGCCTTACCTCCTGCCCTGGCGGATGAGCGGTCACCGCGACAATAGTTGGTCGAGATCGTCACGGGGACCCGAGGCGTGCCCGGCGGTTCTCCAGGAAGGCTCGTTCGGTGTCGTTGGTGGCCAAGGCGACCGCCTCGTCGTAGAAAGCGATGGCTTCCGAAGTCCGGCCGAGGCGGGCGAGCAGGTTCGCGCGGGTGGCGGGCAGATGATGGTAACCCGGCAGATCCAGCTCGGCGATCCCGTCCAGTGCCGCCGCCGGGCCGTGCACCTCGGCGACGGCGACCGCGCGGTTGAGCGCGACGATCGGTGTCGGGGTGAGCCGCCACAGCCGGTCGTAGAGCGCCAGCACCTGCGTCCAGTCGGTCGCCGATCCGTCCGTGTGCACGGCGTTGATCGCGGCCTGCACCTGGTACGGACCCGGCCGGTCGACACGCAGGCATCGCCGCACCAGTTCGTGCCCCTCGGCGATCAGCTCGCGATTCCACAAGGACCGGTCCTGGTCCGCCAGCACCACCAGCTCACCGGAAGGCCCGACCCGCGCCGGCCGCCGGGCTTCGGTGAGCAGGAGCAGCGCCAGCAGCCCGAGTACCTCCGGCTCGTCCGGCATCAGCTCGGCGAGCGCCCTCGCGAGGCGAATCGCTTCCAGGCAGAGGTCCGTCCGCAGCAGGTCTCCCGACGTGGACGTGTATCCCTCGTTGAAGACCAGGTAGAGCACGGTGAGCACGGAGCCCAGCCGATCGGGGAGTTCATCGTCCCGCGGCACCCGATACGGGATGCCCGCGTCGCGGATCTTCTTCTTCGCTCGGACGATCCGCTGGGAGACGGTCGTTTCCGGGACGAGGTACGCCCGCGCGATCTCCCCCACCTCCAGCCCGCCGAGCAGCCGCAGGGTGAGCGCGGTCCGCGCGAGCGGCGAAAGCGCCGGATGGCAGCAGGTGAAGATCATGCGGAGCTGGTCGTCGCGCACCGGCCCGACCTCGGCGGGCTCATCCGGCTGGTGCAGCAGCAAGGCCTGCGCGTGCCGGGCCTCGCGGGTGGATTCCCGGCGCAGGCGGTCGATCGCCCGGTTGCGGGCGGTGGTGACGATCCAGCCGCCCGGATTGGGCGGTGGCTCGGCCCACTTCTCGACCGCGGTCGAGAACGCGTCCTGAACCGCCTCCTCGGCGAGCGAGATGTCGCCGAGGAGGCGGGTCAGGGTGGCCACGCACCGGCCGTACTCCGCCCGGTAGATCCCGTCGAAATCCATCGACGTCAACGCCGCGGGTCGCCGAACGGCCGCACTTCGATCGGCTGCCCGCAGGCGAGCGCGCATTTCTCGGCCCAGGCCAGCGCTTGGTCGAGGTCGTCGACCTGGATCACCCAGAACCCGCCGAGCTGTTCCTTCGTCTCGGCGAACGGCCCGTCGGTGATCGTGGTCGTGCCGCCTTCGGGACGGACGACCGTGGAGACGTCCGAGTGCTCCAGGCCGCCCACGAAGACCCAGGACCCGGCGGCCTTCATCTCGTCGGTGACCTTGCCCGTCCTGGCCATCATCGCCAGGACCTCGTCCTCGGGCGCGTCCCGCGTGCTCTCGTCGAGCTGGACGGCGAGCAGGTACTGCCTCATGACTGACCCCTTCGACGGCTCAGGAGATCATTCCACGGTGACGGACTTCGCGAGATTCCGCGGCTTGTCGATGTCGTGGCCGAGGATCAGCGCGGCGTGGTAAGCCAGCAGCTGCAACGGGATCGTGAGCAGGATCGGGTCGAGTTCGGGCTCCGAACGCGGGACGACGAACCGCGGCACGTCGAGATCGCCGAAGTCCACGTCGGCGTGGGTGATCGCCAGCACCTGGCCCTTGCGTGCCTTGATCTGCTGCATCGCGGCCAGGTTGCGGTCGGCGAGGTCGTCGGACGGCACGATCGCGACCGTCGGCAGCTCCTCGTCGATCAGCGCGAGCGGACCGTGCTTGAGCTCCGAGGTCTGGTAGGCCTCCGCGTGCCGGTACGAGATCTCCTTGAACTTCTGCGCGCCCTCCCGCGCCACCGGGAAGCCGCGGACCCTGCCGATGAAGAACAGGCTCCGCGCGTCCGCGCAGATCTTGGCGTGCTCGGCGATCTGGGCCTCCGCCTCGACGATCTCCGCGACCTGCTTCGGCAACGCGCGGAGTGCCGCGACGATCCGCTGTCCGTCCGCATTGGACAGATCGCGGACGCGGCCGAGCGCCAGCGCGATCATCGCGAAACCGACGGCCATGTTGGTGAGCGCCTTGGTCGAAGCGACGGCGATCTCCGGACCGGCGTGCAGGTACAGGCCGCCGTCGCAGGCCCGCGCGATCGTCGAGCCGACGACGTTCACGAGGCCGACCACCCGGCCGCCCTTGCGCTTGACCTCTTCGACGGCGAACGCGGTGTCCGCCGTCTCGCCGGACTGGCTGACCGCGATGTAGAGCGTGTCCGCTTCGATGATGGGGTTGCGGTAGCGGAACTCGGACGCGGCCTCCGCGTCGGCCGGGACCCGCGCCAGGTCCTCGATCATGGTCGCGCCGATCTGGCCCGCGTAGTACGCCGAGCCGCAGCCGAGGATCTTCACCCTCGCGAAACCACGCAGGTCACGGGGAGTCAGGTTCAGACCGTCCAAACGGGACACTCCGAACCGGTCGTCGAGACGGCCCCGGATCATGCGCTCCAGGCATTCCGGCTGCTCCTGGATCTCCTTGTACATGTAATGCCGGTGCCCGCCGAGGTCGAGGTCGTCTGCCTGGATGTCGATCGCCGTGGCGGCCTTGCCGGTGTCGCTCTCGTCGACGGTGAAGGTGCGGTAGCCGGTGGCCGAGACGCTGGCGAACTCGCCGTCGTCGAGGTGCACCACCTGCGAGGTGTGCCGGACCAGCGCGGACAGGTCGCTGGCCACGAACATCTCGCGGTCGCCGACGCCGATGATCAGCGGCGAACCGTTCCGCGCGACCACGACGCGGTCGGGGTGCCCGGTGTCGGTCACGGCGATCGCGTAGGTACCGGTGACCCGCGAGACGGCCTCGACGACCGCGTCTTCGAGGGTCTTCGCGCCCGACCTCGCGATGAGGTGGGCGAGCACCTCGGTGTCGGTCTCCGACGTCAGCGTCACCCCGGCCTGCGTGAGCTGCTCGCGGAGGGCGTCGGCGTTGTCGATGATCCCGTTGTGCACCACCGAGATCCGGCCGTCCTCGGAAACGTGCGGATGGGCGTTGGCCTCGGTCGCCGGACCGTGCGTCGCCCACCTCGTGTGCCCGATGCCGACTTTGCCCGCGAGCCGTTTGGGCAGGGCCGCGGTCAGATTCCGCACCCGCCCCACGATCCGGTGCACCTGGGCGCCTTTACCGCCCAGGACGGAGATCCCGGCCGAGTCGTAGCCGCGGTATTCCAGCCGCGTCAGCCCCTCGATCAGGATCGGGGCGGCGTTCTGGCCGCCGATGTAGCCGACGATTCCGCACATGACGAGTCAACCTCACAGAGAAAACGGACAGGGCACGCGAAGAGCGGGCGCGCTCCGTCAGCCGTAGACGATGCGGCGCAGTTGCCGCTCGGACAGGTCGGGAGGCGCGACGAGACGACGGCTCAGTTCTCCGGCGATCCGGGGGAAGATCTCGGGGTTCTTCCCGCCCTCGGCCTGCAATCGGGCATGCCGCTCCCGGACGTACTGCTCGACAGACTGCCGATAGAACGCCAGGACGTCCTCGACGACACGGGCGGCGATGGCCGTCGACAGACCTGTCGACAAGGCCACCTGCTCGACGATGTCCGCGTCCTCCACGGAGCCCATCATGCACATCGGGCCTCCGAAACGCCAGTTCTTGCCCGAAATCGGGCAAGAACAGTGGGTCAGCGGCCTCGGGTCGCCGTCACCAGGCCGGTGACGAGGCCTGCCCGCTCCACCATCGACTCGACCAGCAGGTACTCGTGATCGGCGTGGGCTCCGCCGCCGACGGCGCCCAGCCCGTCGAGGGTCGGGACGCCGATCGCGGCGGTCAGGTTGCCGTCGCTCCCGCCGCCGACGGACACCCCGACGACTCCGGGCAGTAGCCGCCCGGCGACGGCGAACAGATCCGCCGCGGCCGATTCGGGCATCGGCGGCCGGTGGATCCCGCCCCGCACCATGATTTCCGCCCCTTCGAGGCGCGGGGTCAGCGCGGCGAACCCCGCTTCGACGCGCTCCTTCTCCGCGGCGGACTCGACCCGCACGTCGACCACGACGGTCGCGGAGGCGGGCACGACGTTGCTCGCCGTTCCCGCCGAAGCGACGGTCGGGGTGACGCTCGTCCCGATCTCGGGCCTGCCGAGCGCGACGATGTCCAGTACCTGATGCGCGGCTTCGGTCAGCGCGTTCACGCCGGCCTCCGGCTCGAGACCGGCGTGCGACGCCCGGCCGGTGATGACGACCTCGAACGTGCCGCAGCCCTTGCGGGCGATCTTGAGTCCGCCGCCGTCGGCCGCTCCTTCGAACACCAGCACCGTGCCGCAAGCGCGGGCACGCTCCTCGATGAGCGCCCGGGATTCGTGCGAACCCGTTTCTTCGTCGGCCGTCACCAGGATCTCGACGCCGGTCAGGTCCTCGAGCGCCGCCAGGCCGTGGATCGCCTGCACCAGTCCGCCGAGCATGTCGAACACCCCCGGACCGGTCACCCGGCCGTCGGCCACCGCGAACGGACGGCGCGCCAAGGTGCCGATCGGGAACACGGTGTCGTGGTGCCCCAGGATCAGCACGCGCGGCTCGCCGCCGCCGGACCACCGGACGTGCGGTCCCGCCGCGCTCTCCACCAGGGTCGCGGTTCCGCCGAGACGGGTCTCGACGAGAGCGGCGACGGCTTCGGCCGAGGCCGTCAAAGCCTTGATGTCCCCCGAAGGAGACTCGATCTCGACGAGCGTCCTGAGGTCTTCGATCATCGCGTCGGCTGTCATGCGAACACTTTCGCGTATACGCCGTCGGCGCCGCGCATGGGATCGGGCAAGCCTGCGGCTCGAATTCGCCTGAAAGTCCGGTTTTCGACCTTAGGCGGTTGCCGACCGGCGCCGGACTGCGCATGCTTTGCGCCAACCCGGCGTCGGTGGGGGGTGTCCATGTACCAGGAACGCGAGTTCAGGCCCAGCCCGTTCCCCCGCGCGCTTTCCGAAGCGGTGGAGCACCGCGGGCTTTCCCTGTCCCGGATCCGCGCGCATCTGGCGGCACGCGGGGTTTCCGTGGCCGAATCGACCTTGAGCTATTGGCAGCGTGGGCTCCGGCATCCGTCGACGCCGCGCTCGCTCGACGTCGTTCGCGCGCTCGAAGCGGTGCTGGGCCTGCCCGCGGACAGTCTGGTCGTCCTGATCGGCCCGCAACGGCGGCCGCCCGGCGACGACCGCAGGCCCTCGTTGCCGGAACTGCGGCAAAGCTGGACCGAAACCTGCTCGCTGCTGGACGAACTGAGCGAAACACCCGGCGCGGCGGGAAACGCGAAGCTCGACGTCGCGACCGTCGTCGACGTGCTGACCATGACCGGGGAAGGCCGGATCTCGGAGATCTCCTCGACCATGGTGGTGCGGGCCCGGGAGCCCGGCGCGGACGGTTTCGTGGTGACCCATCAGGACGAACCCGGCACCGACATGGAGGCCACGACGGTCTTCGCGACCGACGGCTGCCGAAGAGGCAGAGTGCGCCGAAGCGCCTCGTCGCCGGGGATGGTGTTCGAGCTCCTCTTCGACCGCGGCCTGGCCGAAGGGGAAACACACACCTTCGCGTTCACGTTGCGCCTGGCCGCGTCAGTCCGTTCGACCTGTTTCCACCGGACGGTGCGCTCCCGCATGTCGGCGTATCTGCTCCGGATACGGTTCGACGACGGCGCGATCCCGGCCCGCTGCGTCAAAACCGTGCGGGAGCGCGAAGAACTGGCCCCCGTGGTGAGCGAACCGCTGCACCCCGGGCCGGGTGCGACGGTCAGTGCCTACTTCGAGGATCTCGGCGTCGGGATAGCGGGGATCGACCTCATCTGGGAGTGAGGCGGCGTTTCCGCCACACCGCGACCAGCACGACTCCCGCCCCGGCGACCCCGGCGGCGATCAGACCGGCCACGATCGCGACCGGCGGCCCGGTGTCGACGGGCGGGGGCACGGCCTGCCTGAAGCCGATCCCGCGATCGCGCTGGTAGTCCGATCCCGGCAGTTTGTCGGCGTAGCGGCCGTGTACTTCCCGCTGATAGCCGGAAAGCGGCACGAACTTCCCCACCGGCGACTGCGGCAGGCTCGCCTGCAGGAGCACCACACCGTCGGGGCCCAGTTCGTACCAGCCGTTGATCTGGGGTTCGTTGAGCAGGACCGAACCGGGCTTCAGCCGCACGCTCAGGGTTTCTTCGTCGTTGCCTGAGAACACGCTCGCCGCGACCCATTTTCCCGCGCCCTCGGGCATCGCTTGCAGCGTGGCCTTCTGGCCGGAATCCGCGGTGGCCGTCACCGCGACGGATCTCAGCACACCCGCGGGCGCGCCGGTGATGCCCCTGACGAAGTCGGGATTGAGGGTGTAGACCGGGATTCCCTTCTCCCCCATGGTGATCCGCCGGGGTTCGATCCGGGCGACCTGCCGGAAGTTCGATCTCGCGAGGCCGATCGCGTCCGGCTGCCCGGCGACACGCACGGCGGCCGCGAGATCGCCGTCCGAAAGCGGGACGACTCCCTCACCCGCCGCGGCGGGAAGCGTGGCGGGCAGCAGCGTCGCGACGGCCACCGCGAGACAACCGGCGAACTTCCGGCAGATCGTGTTCATGACCGCGGGTCAGCCCTTCCGGATGTTGACGATGGTGTCGTTCCAGCGGAACTGGCCGTTGCTGCGGTACTGGTTGTAGTTCCAGGTCTGGTAGCGCTGATACGTAGGCCACGGGTCGCCGACCATGATCGACTGGTTCGCCGAGTCGTAGCCGTAGATCACCTCGGCATGGCCGCCGCCGGAGGTCCAGTAGATCCCCGTCAGGTTCAGGATCCCGGCGTCGATCTGGCTGACGACGGAGCTGAAACCGATGGGCCCGCCCGCGTCCTGCGCGGAGAAGCCGGTGCCGCGGAAACCGCGGACGATCTCGGGGATCTGGGCGGGCTGGTTCGGGCAGTACCCGGCCGACGTGCCCTTGCCCGCGGCGCAGAACTGAGCCTGGGTGGCAGTGCCGCCCATCGACCGCTCGATGCTCGAACCGTCCGCCGCCCAGCACCATTGGTTGTACTGCTGCACCTGCTGGGTGTAGTTCAGCTGCTTGGAGGCGGCGGTCGCGGCGACCGTCATCGCGGTCCCCGCCACCGGCGCGACCTCGCGCACCTGGGTGTGGGTCTGGGTCTGGATCAGGCCGTGGGGCCGGTCCCCGGCGTCGCCGGGCTGCGCGAGAGCGGTGGCGGGCAGCATGCCCAGCGCGAAGACGGCGGCTCCGGTGGCCAGCGCGGCCCTCGAAAGACTCTTCACAGATGTCTCCTTTGACACGGGGATGGGGAGATCACCGTGCGCCGCTCCGGCTTCGGGAACAACGCCCTCACCGGGCGCGAAGGAGCCGCTGTGATCGTTCACAGGGCATGGACGCGCTCGCGTGCCAGGAAACATCAGGTCCGTGTGTGGCGGAGCGAGGGCCGCCGCGCAAGATTCACGGCCCCTTCACAAGGGCTGTGAATCCACCACAGGTCGGGACTTGGGTGTCGCGAGCGTGGTGGGCCGGCTGCGGCCCCGCAACGTGACGTCCTCCGTCGCCATCCACTGTGCGGCCTCGTCTTCGGCCGCCGACTCGATCGCCGTCCACGAAGCGAGCAACCGGGCTTCGACGTTCTTCGCCAGTTCGGTCAGCCGGGCGGCTTCGTTGACCGGGTCGCCGATCACCGTGTACTCGAACCGGCGCGGGTCGCCGACGTTCCCGGCGACCACCTCACCCGTCGCCACGCCGATCCCGGCCGGGCATTCGGGCACCTCCGCCGCCAGCCTCCGCGAAATCGCCCGTCCGGCGGACAGCGCGAGGGTCGCGTGGTCCTCCAGCCGCACCGGTGCGCCGAAGATCGCCAGCGCGGCGTCACCGACGAACTTGTTGACCAGCCCGTGGTTGCGGTCGACCTCGTCGACCACCACCGCGAAGAACCGGTTGAGCAGGCCGACGACCTCTTCGGGCGGACGGCTCGCGGCCAGCGCGGTCGACCCGATCAGGTCGACGAACAACACCGACACCGTCCGCACCGTGCCGCCGAGTTCGGCGGACGTGCGCATCGCCTCGATCGCGACGTCCTCGCCGACATGCCTGCCGAACAGGTCGCGCAAACGTTCGCGTTCCGCGAGACCGGCGGCCATCCCGTTGAAGCCCGCTTGCAGCAGACCGAGTTCGGTGCCGTCGTAGACCGGGATCTCCACGGCGAAGTCACCGGCACGCACCCGGCCGAGCGCGTGCTGCACCGACCGGATCGGGTTCACCACGGCGCGGGCGGTGAACACGGTCACCAGCAGACCGAAGACCAGCACCACCAGGCCGAGCACGATGACCGAGATGGCGAGCTTCGTGGTCGACACGTCGCCGCGCGCCCACGCCAGCACCGCCGTGACCACCAGCCCGGCCACCGGCACGCCGGTGCCGAGGCACCAGAACAGCAGCATCCGCAGGTTGACCCCGCCGCTGAGCCGCCGCGCCGGCGAGGTGCCCGTCAGCGCCAAGGCTGCGTACGGCCGCAGGATGAACTCTCCCGCCAGATAGGCGATCGCGCAGACGACCACGCCCGCGAACGCGACGACGAGCAGTTCGGTGAGCACCACCCGCGGCTGCACCAGCGCGGCCAGCACGCCGAAGACCACGGTCGCGACGCCCCACAGCACCGCCTGGACCAGCGTCAGGCGCAACGGGACACGAAGACTCGCCGCGCGCTCCTCGTCGGTCGGCGTCCGGCCGTCGGCCGCCCAGCGCAACGTCCGCAACGCGCCGCGGGTGCCCCACAGCGCGCCCACGACCACGGCGGAGACCACGTAGACGGGGACCGCGATCGCGGTGACGCGGACGAGATCGCCGGACATGCCGGGAGCGGGCATGAGCAGGGCCGCCAGTCCGACCACGACCAGCGCGCCGATGACGTTGGTCGCGATCAGCGTCCCGGTGAGCAGCCCCTGGACGCGGCGCCGCAACACGGCCGAGTCCTGATCGAGCGGACCGAGCAGCCAGGAGCCGAACGGTCCTTGCCCTCGGCCCCGGACAGTGGAGTCGTTGTCTGGTCGCACCCGTGTCCCACCCGTTCACCCCGGTTTGAGTGAACGACTGTACACCGAAGCGGACACTGTCGTCAGCGGACGGTGCCGGAGCCGATCAGTGTCGTCGCGTCGAGTTCTGTCACGCCTTCGGCGCGCAGGGAATCGAGGTAGCGCTCATGCACCTGCTCGACGGCGCCGGGTTCGAGGTCGGCGAGAAGACCACGGAACCCGGAGCCGATGACGACCAGCCAGGCGACCTCCGGTGTCATGGTCAGCCGCAGCTCGTTGACCACGACGTCCACATCGGACAGATTCCGCTCGGAAAGCCATGCGGCATAAGTGTCGGTCTGATCGACGCGGTCGATCAAACCCGGTTTCCGTTCCGGTGGCGGAGCGGACTCGGTCACCTCGGCCACCGCGCGGCCGAGGTGACGGCCCGCCGCCACCATGGATCCGCCGCGCCAGATGGTGAACACGGCCCGGCCGCCGGACCGGGCCCGGGAGATCAGCCGCTCGGTGCCGTCCGTCATGTCGGGAAAGAAGAAGATGCCGAGCGCGGACTGCACGACGTCGTAGTCGCCCGTGTCCCACGCCGTCGCGTCGGCTTCGTGCACGCGCAGCTGCGGCAGATCCGCCGAACGGCGGCGCAACTCGCCGATCATCGGGCCGGAGAGGTCGATCGCGTCCACCACGCCGCCGGCCCCGACAGCACGCGCCGCGGGAATCGCCGAGGCCCCGGTGCCGCAGCAGGCGTCGAGGACACGGTCACCTTCACCGAGTCCGGCGGCCGCGACCGTGGCCGCGCCGATCGGCTCCCACAGATGGCGGCCCAGCGCGGTGAAATCGGCGGCCGCGGCGTCGAAGGCGCGCCGGGTTCCCACTTCGCGAGAAGACATGCCGTGACGATATCCGGTTCGCGCCCCGTGCGAACCCGCCTGCGACGGACGGCGGCAGCAGGAACCTCCATCCAGTGGGCGAATCGCGCACTGGACCGGCCCTAGCGTGGTCGGTATGAGGAGAACCTTGCTCGGACTGCTCGGCGCGGCCGCCGTCATGGGCGCGATCGCCACCCCTGCTTCCGCGAGTCCGCTCGAGACCAGGGAATTCGTCGGCCACGGGTCGAGCGACTTCGGCCTCGCGCTGTTCTACGCGCGCCACGACGCCAGGACCCAGGCGGAGCGGGCCGGGTTCACCGACTGCGAGGAGTACTTCAAGCTGGTCATCTCGCCCTACGACGCGACGGTCTTCTGGCGCTGCACCCGCTGATCCGGCTCCACCACGCGGGAAAGCTCGGCGGTGCCGTCGAAAAGAGCCCGCGAGCGGGCCGTGATCCCGGCGTCCCGGGCGGAGAGCGCGGCCGCGACGTCCTCCAGCCGCCGGGATCGCCGCAGCTCCGGCATCAGGGCCCGAAGGGGCGCGACGCGGTACCCGGCCAACCGCAGCTGCTGCACGATCCGCGCGTCCCGCACCTGGGACGGCGTGTACCGCCGCGTCCCCCGCTCGTCGCGGCCGGGGACGACGAGCCGTTCCGCGTCCCAGTGACGCAACGTCGAAGGACGCACGCCGAGCGCCGACGCCAGTTCGGAGACGCTCATCGAGTCCGAGCCGCGGACGTCTGCGATCGGTTCGCGGGAGATCACCCGGACGGCTTCCCTGGCCTCCTTGAGGTCCGCGCGTTCGGCGTCGAGCCCGGCGTGGGCGGCGTCGAGGAGCGCGAGGACGTCGGGGAGCGAATCCCGATGCAGAGCGCGGACGATCTTCTTCGCCTCGACCGGCCCCACTCCGGCGGCGAGCGCGCGATACGCCAGCGCGGACCGGAGATGAATCTCCTCGTAGCTCCGGTAGCCCGAGGCCGTCCGCGTCGCCGCCGGGAGCACGCCGTCACGTTCGAGATTCCGCACCTGCTGCACGGAGCAGCCCGCCAGGCGAGCGATCTCCGCTGTGCGCAGTGATTTGAGACTTGACACCTTCACCCCGTCGAAAACGTACCCGAACCCTCCATAAGCACTTTAATGCGACGCTTGAACACATGAACATCGACGACATCATCGGCTTCGTTTCGGACCTCGACGGCGTCCTGACCCTCACGCCGGGACCGGGCGACGAGTGGCCGGAGCTCAGCTGGGGCGACGCGTTCTTCTACTACTCCCCCGACGGCGTCGTCCCGGCGAACGTCCAGCCCTTCGCGACGGTCGTGACCAAGAACTACCCCGGCGACGAGGCCTCACGGCTGGACCGGCCGGGCACGTTCCGCGTGAACATCCACGCGGGCAAGGAGGACTTCACCCGCCTGCTCGGCCGCGCTCCCCGCGACGCGGCCGAAACCGACATCGACCCCGCCGTCGAAGACACTGCGATCGCCCATCCGGTGTACGGGACGGCGGGCTGGCTGGCGGTGGTGAACCCGGCGTCGAAGACCGAAGCGGTCATCCGCGAACTGCTCGGCACGGCCTACCGGCTGGCCCGCGCGCGGTACGAACGGCGCGCGGATTCCTCGCGCGGTTAGCGGACCGAATATCGTGGGGCGGTGGGCCGAAACCTTCAAACCCGCGAGCGGCTCAGGCCGGTCGACCTGGCACGTGAGCACGGCCTGTCCACGCAGGCCGTCCGCAATTACGAGGCGGACGGCATCCTTCCCGCCGCCGAACGCGGTCCGCACGGCTATCGCACCTACACGCCCCGGCACGCCCAGGCCCTGCGGGCGTTCTTGGCCCTCGTACCCGGGCACGGTCATGCGACGGCGGCGTCGATCATGGAGGCGGTCAACCGGGACGCGGTCGAGGAAGCGCTCAGGCTCGTCGACGAGAGCCACGCGCAGCTGCTGGAGGATCGCCGCACCCTCCAGGCCGTCGCGGACGCGCTCCGCGATCTCGAACCCGTGCCGCACGAGCGGGGCGAGATGTTCGTCGGTCCGCTGGCCAGGAAACTCGGCGTCCGGCCCGCCACGCTGCGCGAATGGGAACGTGCGGGCCTGCTCCGGCCCGAACGCGACCCGCGGACCGGCTACCGCGTCTACAGCGCGGCCGACGTGCGCGACGCCAAGCTGGCCCGTCAGCTCCGGCGGGGCGGCTACCTCCTGGAGCGGATAGCGCCGCTGATCGACCAGGTCCGCTCGGCCGGAGGTGTCGTGCCGCTCGAGTCGACACTGAGCGACTGGCACTCGCGGCTCTCGGCGAGGGGCCGGGCCCTGCTCTCCGGCGCAGCCGCGCTGAACACCTACCTCGACTGCTGACACTTTTCGGACAATGACACTTCCGCGCGATTGAATACACGGCTATTCACGCTTTTGCCTACGAAAGTAGGACCGTGATCGCGGAACCTACTTTCGGCGCTACGGCGAGGAAGACGGGCGCTCGTACTGTGCGTGACGTCGAGATGAACCGCCCGGTCCCTGCCTTTTAGAACATATTCCGGCGGTTCGTCGTCCCCTCCTTATCGAAGGAAATTCGCATGCGAATTCGCGGACCCGTCATGCTCACCCTGCTGAGCGTCTGCGCCGGAATCGGCGCTTTCGCCGTCCCGGCGACCGCCGCACCGGTCACCGCCTACGACCAGACGATGCTGGAGACCCTCGCCGCCCAGCTGCGCGTCAGCCCGCTTCAGGCCGCGCAGAAGCTGGACCACGAGAAGAACCTGATCGCCTCGCTCGAGAGCATCAGAACACGCGGTCTCCACACCGAAGGCGCGTACTTCGACGACGCCGGCGCCCTTGTGGTGAACGCCGCCGACGCCGGATCCGCCGAGGCGCTCCGCTCTGCCGGGCTGACCCCGCGCACCGGCGCCCGTGGCGAGAACGCGCTGAACGCCTTGTCCGCCACCGTCGGCAAGGTGATCGGCAAGGACGTCGGCCAGGTGCAGGCGTGGGGTCCGGAACTCGCGGCCGACAAGGTCGTCGTCACCGTGCAGCCGGGTGCCGACAGCGCGCTCGTCCGCCGCCTCACGGCGCTGCCCGGCGTGGCGGTCCAGACCGGTGTCGCCAACGGCAACACCACGCAGGCCGACGTCATCGCCGGCCAGATCATGGACCTCGTCCCCGGCACCAACTGCTCGCTCGGCTTCCCCGGCACCACGAGCAACGGCAACAACGTGCTGCTCACCGCCGGGCACTGCGTCGAAGGCAACCCGGACATCCTGAACCGCAACGGCGTCCACATCGGACGGGGCGTCGCCACCCAGTTCCCGTCGGCCGACATGGGCCTGATGGACATCGACGCCGAGGACACCGGCCGCGGCTACGTGGACACCCGCAAGGGCACCACGGTGCGGATCACCGGCAGCTCGAAGGCGCCGGTCGGCACCACGCTGTGCAAGGCGGGCAACACCACCGGCTGGACCTGCGGCAAGATCACCGCCTACAACCAGACCGTCCGTTACAGCGGCGAAAGCGTCGCCACCTCCGGGCTGGCGAAGTCGACCGTCTGCACCGAGGGCGGCGACAGCGGCGGCGCCTACATCGCGGGCAACACCGCGCAGGGCATGACCTCCGGCGGCCCCGCCGACGGGCACGACTGCGGCTACAACCAGGGTGCCAACGCCACCGGTTCGTACTCGTACTACCAGCCGGTCGTGGACGCGGCGAACAAGTACGGGGTCACGCTGACCCGTTCCTGACGAAGAACGCCCGATGGCGGGGAGCGCCTGCTCCCCGCCATCGGGCGTTGTCACGCGTTCAGGATCTGCTCCCGCAGGATGTCCGCGTGGCCGCCGTGCTGGGCGAGTTCACGCAGCATGTGCAGGTACACCCACCGCAGCGGAAGCGGACCACGCCGGTTCCCAAGGAGCAGGTCGTCCAGATCGAGGGCCGCAGCCGCCTTGCGCGACGCCTCGCAGGCTTCGCGATACGCCTGCCGCACGGTGGCGATCGTGTCCTCCTCGTCGAGGACGAACGATTCGTCAGGGGTGGCGGGGAGGCCGATCTCGGTCCGCGGGCGGCAGGTGACGGCTTCGTCGAACCACACCTTTTCCACGAAGGTCGCGTGCTTCACGAGACCGAGCAGAGTCGTGCGGGAGGGAACGAGCGACCGGCGCGCCTGCTCCTCGGTCACCCCCTCCAGGCAGTCGTCGAGCACCCGGCGATGCTCGTCGAGGAACACCTCGAACTGTTCGCGGAGAGGATGGTTGAGGACGTCCAACGAAGGCATCGGTGAAGAGGACACGGGCGAAGCATCCCACCAGCCACAGCCGCGCGTGAAGGCCCCCTTCCCTCGGCTCAACCGAGGAAACTCGACCTTCACACCCCTCCCCGCCGCATAGCCGCTGGTCAGTCTCGCCCGTGGTGAGTCGAGCTGGACATCTTCGGCGACCCGGAGCGGCAGCTGACCGGGATGAGCCCGAACCCTGTATGTCCACAAAGGACGCTATCCGACAGTCGGATTTCCATTTGGTGTATGTATGTACGGATTTCGACAGGGCGGTTCCATTGAGGGGCAAGGCAAAGGTGACAGGCCACGAAACCCCCGCGACCCGACACCTTTGCCTTACCCCTCCCTACTTCAGGAACTTGACCAGTTCGGCGCTCACGAACTCCGGATTCTCCTCGGCGAGCCAATGTCCCGCCCGCGGCACGTCGACCGCGCGGGCCAGGTTCGTGACACGGGGCGCCAGGGTGGCCTTCTGCGGTTCGAGCAGTCCTTCGGCGGTCATCAGCAGGGTGGGCGTGGTGATGGGTTTCGCGACGGTGTTCGCGGTCGCGTCCTGGCCGAGCGTGCGATACAGCTCGAAGCCGCCGTGCAGGACCTCCGGCCGGGTGTAGGTGCGGGCGTACTCGTCGATCTCGGCGTCGTCGAAGGGCGACGGCGCCCCGGGACCGCCGAACGCGGTCCCCGAGTAGGCGACCTGGGGATAGAACAGGGACAGGTACTCGCGCACGTCGTCGCCGACGACGGCTTCGGGAACCGTCTTCTGCGAGTGGAAGGCAATGTGCCAGCTCAGGTTCCGGTAGGCCGTCGCGTCGAGCGCGGGACCCGGCAACGGCAGGTCGAGGTACGCGAGCTTGGTGAGGTCGCCGGGGAACTGCGCGGCGTACTGGAACGCCACCGCGGCGCCGAGGTCGTGGCCGACGATCCGGGCGTCGCGCAGGCCCAGCCGTCCGGCGACGAGACCGTGGACGTAGCGGGCCAAGGTGGCCTTGTCGTAACCGGGCGGCGCGCCGGCGCTGTCGCCGAGACCGGGCAGGTCGAGGGCGTACACCGTGAAGTGCTCGGCCAGCGCGGGCATGACACGGTGCCAGCCGTACCAGGTCTGCGGCCAGCCGTGCAGCAGGACGAGCGGGGCTCCCTTGCCGCCGGTGACGTAGTGCATCTTCACCCCGTCGACGTCGGCGAACTCGTGGCGGAACTGCTGCGCGAAAGCCGCGTCGCCGCGGGTGATGTTCTCGTGGGGCGGAGCGGCGGCCGAGGGCGAACCACACGCGGTCAACAGGACGAGGGCCACGACGAACGCGGCGGCTCGGTGAAGCATGGAAGTCTCCGTTTCAGCGCCCGGTGGCGCCGTCGATCAGTTCGCGCAGGATGTCGGCGTGTCCCGCGTGCCGTGCGGTTTCCTCGATCAGATGGGTCAGCGTCCAGCGCCGCGATCCCCGGCGTGGCCCCGCCGCGGCGAGGTCGTCCCATGACGCGATTTCGGCGTTCGCCTCGGCGATGGTTTCCCGGTAGGCGGCGAGAATCGACGCCGCCGTGTCGTCCGGGCCCGGACGGAACGTCGCCTTCCAATCGGCGACGCGGTGGCCGAGCAGCCAATGCCGTTCCACTTGGGTCAGGTGGTTGACCAGGCCCAGCAGGTTCGTCCCCGACGGCACGCCGGGAGCACGGGCTTGGTCTTCCGGTACTCCTTCGGCCTTCGCCGCGACCGCGGAACGCAAGTAGTCGAGGAACCCGGCGAGCACGTCCTTCTCGCCAGGACCCGTCGAAGGCGGCCCGGCGTCGCGTTTGCGGCTCACCGCCCGGCCCTCCGGAGGATGAGGACGTGGTCGATGACGGTCGCGGTCCGGCCTTCCGGGCCGGTGGCCTGGCGTTCTGTCGCCTCCGCGCGGTCGATCGACCATTCCGCCTGGTCGAGATCCAGTTCGGCCGCCACGTCACCCGGAGTGGGGTACTCGGCGTCCTGGTCCCACGACCAGGGCGCGGCGGAGCCGTGATCGACGACGACCAGCCGCCCGCCGGGATTCACCGAGTCCGCGGCGGTGCGCAGGACACGGGCACGATCGAGTGCGAAAGGGGTGTGGAAGTACTGCGCGGACACCAGGTCGAAGGTGCCGTCGGGGAAGTCTTCGGCGAGATCGACGCGGAGCGCCGTGATCGGCCCGCCGCGTTCCCGGAGCGCGCGCACGGCCGCTCCGGAGATGTCGACCGCGGTCACCCGCCAGCCTCGGGCGGCCAGCCACAACGCGTCGCCCCCGCCCCCGCAGCCCAGGTCGAGCACGGTGCCCGGGCTCAGCGGTCCGGCGATCTCGGCCAGCCTCGCGTTCACCTTCGGCGTTCCGGCGGCACGCCGTTCGTGGAGTTCGTCCCAGAATTCCGTCGCGTTCATGACCACACCTTCGCCTCAGCGCAGCCGAACTGGCACGAAAACTTGCCGACCTGGCAAGATCGACGGCATGGCGGACGAGACGGACGAAGTACTGGACTCGGTGGGTCCCCGGTTGCGCGCCCTGCGCAAACACCGTGGCCTGACTCTGGCCGAACTGTCGGTGGCGACCGGAATCTCGGAAAGCACGTTGTCACGGCTGGAAAGCGGCGGACGACGGCCGACCCTGGAACTGCTGCTCCCGCTGGCCCGCGTGCACGGTGTGCCGCTCGACGACCTGGTCGGCGCTCCCCGTACCGGCGATCCGCGCATCCATTTGCGGCCGATCCACCGCCACGGCATGACGTTCCTGCCGCTCACCCGGCGCGCCGGCGGCGTGCAGGCGTTCAAGATGCTCATCCCCAGCCGCGACGAACCGGCGGAACCCAGCCCGAAGACGCACGGCGGCTACGAATGGGTGTATGTCCTCAATGGACGGTTGCGGCTGGTGGTCGGCGACCGTGACCTGGTGCTGCCGCCCGGCGAGGCCGCCGAGTTCGACACCGCGCTGCCGCATTGGCTCGGCTCGGCCGACGGTCACGCCGTCGAAACCCTCGTCCTGTTCGGACCGCAGGGCGAGCGCGCCCACGTCCGGCCACGCTAGAGCCAGTCGTGCTCTCGGGCGTACCTGGCCGCCTGGTGCCGGGTCTGCGTCTGGGTCTTCTGCATGGCGTTCGAGAGATAGTTCCGCACCGTGCCCTGCGCGAGGTGGAGCCGGGCGGCGATCTCGGCGACGGAATAGCCTTCGCCGGTCACCCGCAGCACCTCCAGTTCCCGCTCGGTCAGCGGGCAGTCGTCGACGACGGCGAGCGCGGAGACGTCCGGGTCGATCCAGCGTTTGCCCTGGTGCAGGGCGGCGATGACGAAGGTGATGTGCGAGGGATCGGCCGCTTTGCTGACGAAGCCCTGCACCCCGAGTTTGAGTGCTTTGCGGAGCACGCCGGGTTTCGCGTGCCGGGTCAGCATGAGGATGACCTGGTTCGGCCGGGTGCGGCGGATCTCCGCGACCGCGCCGAGGCCGTCCACGCCGGGCATTTCGAGGTCGATGACGAGGACGTCGGGCTCGTGCCGCAGGGTGGCCTCGACGGCCTGCTCGCCGTTCTCCGCTTCGGCCAGGACGGTGATCTCGCCTTCGAGCGGGAGCAACGCGGCCATCGCCTTGCGCAGCAGGGCTTCGTCGTCGGCGAGCACCACCGTGGTCATGTTTCCTCCCGGGCCGGGAAGGACGCGGCCGTCACGAACTGCCCGTCTTCCTGTTCCACCGTCAGTTCGCCGCCGTCCGCGGCGACGCGTTGCCGGAGCGCGGCGAGCCCCCGGAGTTCGGGCAGTGGCCCTCGCTGGGCGCCGTCGTTGACGATACCGATGCTCCATTCCGACAGGGTGATCCGCACTCGGGTCGCCTGCGCGTGGCGGAGGATATTGGTCGTGGTCTCCCGCAGTACCTGGCCGAGCAGCCTTCCGGCCTCCGGATCGACGTCCGCCTCCCGGTTGACGCGCACGCGGATCCCCGCGGCCTCGAAGAGGTTCCTCGCGTTCTCCAGTTCGGCGGACAGGTTGAGCCATCGCTGGGCATAGGCGAGTTCCTTCGTCTGGGTGATCGTGTCGGCCACGAGCGCGTGAATCTCCCCCAGTTCCTGTTTGGCCCGTTCGGCGTCGATGTCCACCAGCTTCCTGGCGAGCGCGGTCTTCAGCTTCACCACGTGCAGCGTGTGCCCCTGGATGTCGTGCAGATCGCCGGCGAACCGGACACGTTCGCGGATCACGGCCAATTCCGCCTCCCGCTCGCGCGACTCCTCGAGTTCCTTCACGACGTCGTAGAACCGCTTGTTGGGGAACATGAGGCCGAGCACGACGGCGGTGATCGCGGCCGGGACGAAGACGAAACTGACCAGCTCACCGGCGACGTCCTCGTGGGAGACCAGGAGCCGCATGGCGCCCACTCCCGCGATGTACACGATGAGCGCGACACCCGCCGCGACCCGATGGCGGGGAAGCTGGGGGACGACGAGCGAGCCCACGAGGAAGACGCCGAAGAACGCCGAACTGCCGCCGGCCACCAGCACCGAGAACGGCCACACGGCCGCCGTGACGACCAGGCACGGGATCGCGACCCGCAGGACCTCCCCCGCCGCCCACCGCACGAAGGCGACCATGGCCGCCAGCACGCCCGCCCCGAGGACGACCGCCTGCCACCAGGTCCGCGCGTCCGACGCCACCACGACCGCCCCGCCGACGGCGAGCAGCGGGAAGAACATGGTGAGGTTGAGCCTGCGCAGCTTTCCCTGCGCCGGCTCGGTGTCCACATCAGACATGGGACCAGTATCGGCCCTCCGCGACGGCGGGCACCAGTGACACCACGTCATGGGTCGGTGGTGACGTGACGGCACTGCCCTGGCCGCGCCTCAGCGGGTGAGATCCGGGTATGACACCAGTGATCGACGTTGAGCGGCTGAACCTGAAATACGGCGACTTCCACGCCGTGAAGGATCTGTCCTTCCAGGTCCGGCGAGGCGAATTCTATGCCTTGCTGGGCACGAACGGGGCGGGGAAGACCTCGACCCTCGAAACCCTGGAAGGACACCGGACACCGACCTCCGGCACGGTCCGGGTGCTGGGCAAGAGCCCGCGTGACCGCGCCGCCGTCCGCCCCGAGATGGGGATCATGTTGCAGGAGAGCGGTTTCTCCCCGGATCTGACGGTCAAGGAGTCGGTCCGCCTGATCGGGACGCTGACCCGGCGCACGGACCGGCTCGAACGGGTACTCGGCATCGTGGACCTGACCCGCAAGGCCGACACGAAAGTGTCGCAGCTTTCCGGTGGCGAGAAGCGGCGGCTCGACTTCGCGACCGCGGTGTACGGCTCGCCGCGGCTGGTGTTCCTGGACGAGCCGACGACCGGTTTGGACATCCAATCGCGGGACGCGCTGTGGGACGCCGTCGACAAACTGCGCGAGGACGGTTCGACGATCGTGCTCACCACGCATTACCTGGAAGAGGCGCAGCAGCGCGCGGACCGCATCGGGCTGATGCACCGCGGGACCTTCCACCAGGAGGGCACGGTCTCCGAACTGACGCGGACGCTGCCCGCCGTGATCCGGTTCTCGCTGCCGCCGTCGGCCCCGGCGCTGCCTCTGCAAGGCAGGCGTGAGACCGACGGGAAGTTCGTCATCGAGACCCACGGCCTGCAGAAGGACCTGCACGTCCTGTTGCGGTGGGCGCAGGACCACGCGATCGACCTGCAGGACCTCGAAGCGGGACCGACCCGGCTCGACGACGTGTTCCGCGCCATCGACAACGACTAGCCGACCCTCCACAAAGGACTAGAATGATGCTTTCGATAGCCCGTGGCGAGCTGATCCAGATCTTCCGGAACCGCTCTGTCCTGATCACCAGCTTCGTGATGCCCGTCGCCGTCTCCGCGTTCTTCATCCACCAGCACGAAACCTTCGCCAAGATCGGCAGTCTCGGATACATCGCGGCGATCGTGATGTTCACCGTCTGCGCTTTCGGTCTCTACGCCAGCTCGGTGACCACGCTCGCCTCGCGACGGCAGAATCTCTTCCTCAAACGGTTGCGCTCCACCGCGGCCGGTGACGGCTCCATCCTGGTCGGGCTGGTGCTGCCGGTCACCGTGATCGCGCTCGTCCAGGTGGCCGTGATCATGACCGTGCTGGGCGTGGTCACCGGAAGGCCCGCGAACATCGCCCTGCTGGTGGTGGCGGTGCTCGCCACCGTCGCCATGATGATCGGCCTCGGCCTGGCCACCGCGGGCCTGACCAACTCCCCCGAGCACGCCCAGGTCACCACCCTGCCGGTCAGTCTCGGCGTCCTCGGCGTGGCGACCTGGGTCGGCATCTCCGGCACCGACGAGCTGCCCCTGCTCAAGCGGCTGCTGCCCGGGGGCTCGGCCACCGAACTCGCCGTCAACGCCTGGAACGGCGGCGTCGCGGTCGCCGATTCGCTGCTCCTGCTCGCCCCGACACTGGCCTGGGTCGTCGTCGCCGTCGTCCTGGCTTCGAAGCTCTTCCGCTGGGAGCCGCGCCGATGAGCATGCGCAAAGCCCTGCCTCTCGTACTCGCGGCCGCCTTGGTGACCGCGGCGACCCCCGCCGTCGCGTCCGCGGCTCCCCCGCCGAAATGGGGGCCGTGCCCGGAAGAAGCGTCGGGTCTCGGACTGGAGTGCGGCACCATCGAGGTACCGCTGGACTACCGCGACCCCGGTGGGAAGACCATCGAGATCGCGATCTCGCGGCTCGCGAGCACCAAGCCGGAAAAGCGCCGCGGCGTGCTGCTGACCAACACCGGCGGCCCCGGCGGTGAAGGCCTGGCCTATCCGGCCACCCTCAAGAAGCTCGACATCCCGCAGGAGGTGCTCGACAGCTACGACGTGATCGGGATGGACCCGCGAGGCGTCCACAACAGCACACCGGTGACCTGCGGGCTGTCGCTCGCGGAGCATCCGACCAACATCCCGAGGTACGCGCGCGACTCAGCCGACGTGACGACCGAGGCCCAGCGGGTCGCCGCCGTCGCCGCGAAATGCGGTTCCTCGGCCACCGCGCCGCTCCTGCCGTACATGACCACCGCCAACACCGCCCGTGACCTGGACCGGGTCCGCGAGGCGCTCGGCGAGCGGAAGGTGAACTACTTCGGCATCTCGTACGGCACCTACCTCGGTTCGGTGTACACCACGTTGTTCCCGGAGCGCAGCGACCGGTTCCTGATCGACAGCGCGACCGGACCCGGCGGCTGGGACGCCTCCTTCTCGCGATTGTTCGGACAGGGTGTCGAAGACCGCTTCCCCGACTTCGCGAAGTTCGCCGCCTCGAAACCCGAATACGGCTTGGGCCGGACGCCGGCACAGGTGACGGCGAAGTACTTCGAACTCGCCGCGCGGCTGGACAGGACGCCGAGCCCGGACGGCTACAACGGCCAGGTGTTCCGCCACATCACCTTCGCCGATCTCTACTACGACAAGAGCTTGCCGCATCTGGCCGAGACCTGGCGCGCGCTCGACACCGGGAAACCCGTACCGCCCGCCACCTCCGGGCAGTCGTCCACCGGCACGGCTTACCCGGCGGACAACTACATCGCGAGCCAGCTGCACGTGATCTGCAACGACTCCGACTGGCCGGAGGACGTCGGGACGTACCGGCGCGACGTCGCGATCGACCGGTTCCGCCATCCGCTGTTCGGTGCGGCGGCCGCGAACATCACGCCGTGCGCGTTCTGGCCGTCGGAGCCGATCGAACCGCCGGTGAAGATCACCGGCCGCGGCCCGTCGAACGTGCTGATCGTGCAGAACCTCCGCGACCCGGCCACGCCGCTGGCGGGAGCGCGGAAACTGCGTGAGGCCTTCGGCGACCGCGCCAGGATGGTCACCGTCGACCAGGGCGGGCATCTGGCGTACCTGTTCAAGGACAACGAGTGCGCCAACGACCTCGCGACGGACTTCCTGGTCACCGGCGCGCGGCCACGGCACGATCTCGCCTGCGGGAGTCAGCGGCAGGTCCGGTCCGCGGGGAGCGCTCCGCTCAGCAAGTAGTCCCGCACCGCCGTGTCGACGCACGCGTCGCCCTTCAGGAACACCGAGTGGCGGTACACGCCTTCCACCGTCACCAGGCGCGATCCGGCGAGCGCCCTGCGCATGGCGAGTTGCCCCGCGTAGGGCGTCGCGGGGTCGCCGGTCGAGCCGAGGAGCAAGGCCGGTGAACTGTTGCGGATCCGGGTGGCGGGTTCGACGGGAGCCACGGGCCAGAACGCGCAGGGCGTGATGTTGCGGGCCAGCGGGCCGAACAGCGGCTCGGCGGCCCGATGCGCCTGGATGTCCCGGTAGTACGTCGCCGGGTCGCGGGAAGCCGCGCGATCCGCGCAGACGACCGGCGTCCCGGCCCGGTCGGTGGCGGCGCCGGATCCGGTCGTCAGGCCGTCGAGGAGCGCGTTCAACGCGGCCGAAGGCGTGACGGGAAGACCCGCCGCCGCATCGCGGAGTGTCCGCACGGTGGTGGCGAACTCGGCCTGCGACGCGGGCCGGTCGTCATAGAGGCCCGCGAAGAACAGATACGGCACCATATGACCGTCCACTGTGTACTTCCCAACCTTGAACGGCCGCCGCTCCGCCGCCCTGGCGATGTCCCGCAAGGTCTGCTCGCCCAGTCCTTGTCCCGCGGCGGACTTCGCCCAGTTCCTCGACGCCGCGTCGAGCGCCGGGGCGGTCGGGCGGAGCAGACCCGGCCCGAACACCTCGGGATCGACCGACGAATCGAGCACGAACCGATCGGCCCGCGCGCCGAACATCTGGAGGTACACCGCGCCGAGGTAGGTCCCATAGGAGGCGCCGATGTAGGAGATCTTCCGTTCGCCGAGCGCGGCACGCACGACGTCCATGTCCCGGGCGGTGTTCCGGGTGGAGGCGGCCCGCAGAAGCTCGTGATCATTGCCAGAACACCCGCGCGCCAACTCTTTCGCGAAAGCGACACTCTCGCCGAACGACCTGACGTCCGGCCCGGCCGAACGCGTGAACGTATCGGTGTTCCAAGCACACCGCAGAGGCGAACTACGCCCGACGAACCGGGGATCCATGCCGACGAGGTCGTACTCCGCCGCGATCTCCGGCATCGACGCCCCGGCCAGCACCAACTCCATCGCCGGACCACCCGGCCCGCCCGGATTGAGCAGCACCGCGCCGCGGCGGCGCGCGGGATCGGTGGCCTTGATCCGTGCCAGCGCGACGGTGATCTCCCGGCCCCGCGGCCGCCGGTAGTCGACCGGCACGACGACGTCGCCACATTGCGCACCGGCCTTGTCCAGTTCGGCGCCGAGGCTGTCGCCAGGACCGGTCGTGCAGCCGTGCCAGGTGATCGACGGCGTTGACGCGGTGGCGGGCGTCGCCGGTGTCAGGGCGGCGGCCAGGACGAGGGCCGCCACGATGGCTGTTTTCTTGGGCAACCCGGGCTCCTTGCTGTCGAGTTCGTGGGTTTCAGGCTAGGAGCGGGACCCGTGTGCGGACGTCCGTCTGGAGTCGGATGCGTCTAGCCCGCTGGGGGGTTCTTCGGGGGATCGCTACGCGTCGTTCTCTGGCTGGGGGGACTGTGTGGATTTTGGTGCGTTGGATGACCCGAGATCCACACAGTCGTGCTGTGACCGGTCCGGTCGGGGCCTTCTGCCGGCTCCTGGCCGTCGTTCCGTGAAGGACTCCTTGAGGGACTCTGGGTCTCTCAAGGGGGCCTTCACGGAACGGGAAATCTCGGTGGCACCGGCGGAGCGCGTGAAGGGGTCCTTTCCTCGGCTCAGCCGAGGGAAGGACCCCTTCATGTACTTCAAGTCCGCTGGGCATGGCGAGGGGCCCGTCGCCGGTGTGGCTGGCGGGCGGGCTCCTCGGGTCACACGTGGTGGAGGGTGTTGCGCCGGGGTTTTCGGAGCGGATCTCGGTACTGGGGCGGGATGAACTCCGGCAACCCATCGGCCGCCATCCGGACTTCCCAATCACCGTGATGGATCAGCCGGTGATGAAAACCGCACAGCAACACCAGATTCCGAAGATCCGTAGAACCTCCATCAGCCCAGTGACGAATATGGTGGGCGTGGCAGTTCTTCGGCCGCCGATGACACCCAGGGAACGCACAACCGCCATCCCGGATGTTCAACGCACGCCGCTGGCCGGGAGTGACGAACCGTCGCAGCCGCCCCACATCGAGGGGTTCACCGGCCGCACTCATGACAACCGGCAGCATCAGGCAGTCGCAGGCCGCGAGGCGTGCCTCGCGAGCGGTCATCGCCCCGACGAAGTCCAAGCAGGCGGTCCCGAGACCGGACTTCAACTCGTCGAGTCCGATAGTGACATGCAGCAGAGTCCGATAGCCGCTGGTCCCGGGCTGGTCCGGGCACGCGATCGCCAAGTCCAGGATGTCGACCCACGCATCACCCATCCGTTCGCACTTCATCCGCAGATCCACCTGGCCGAACTCGTCCACCGGCCGCGGTTGCGCATACGCCTCCAAAGCCGCAGCGGTGCGAGCACCCGTCTCGTCATCGAGAAGACCAGTCAGCTTCCAGAACCCGTCCTTACGGCGCTCCAGCGTGATCTCCCGGCGCGGCTCAGTAGGTTCGGGATCCTTCGGCTCGTTGCCGTCCGGATCCAGCCAGGCCAGGAGGTTCACTTCGGCGTCCGCGAGCTGGCGGGGTCCGGCGTCGCGGGCGAGGTCGGCGAGGATCTTCTCGGCACTGGCCCGGTCCTCGGTGGAAGTGTCGGCCGGGAGCTTCTTCAGGATCTCCAGGATCTGACCGATTCGCTCATCCCCGACCAACCCCTCCTCCGCCACCGCAGCAGTAGCCGGTGCGGCAGCAGGAACCTCAGTGCCATCCAAAGCACGAGTGGGGTTCAGGGCGACGGCCCGGTTCACCACCGCACGCGCCTCACCGACCGATAGTCCCGCGATATCGGCGAACCAGTTGGCTGTACGACCATAGCCGTACAGGTCTTTGACACCACGAGACTCGATCTCCGCCAAGAATCGCCCCAGACCGGCGGTGGCCATCCGAATCACCTGCAAAGACTGTTGCACGCCATGGGCAAGCTCCAGCTTGCCGGCGCGCCACAGTTCCTGCGGCAACTCGGGAAGGAAAGTCTCGGACACCCCTCAATAATACCGCAAAGCAATCGAACAGGCGTTCGTAATTTTAAGCGACAATGAAATCGAACGAACAACACTGAAGGGTGATGGCGCCGAGAAAACAAACTCGCGTTGCGTGGTCACGCAAGACCGACCACCAAAGACCGCCAAAAGACCAACGCCCCGGACCGGAACACCCACGTTCCGGCCCGGGGCGACCCCCAGTCGACCTCTCAGCGGTCGCGTTCCTTCGCGAACAAGGACTTCGACCACACGTACCCGACGACCGAAAGCAGCACGCACCACCCGACCGCGAGCCAGCCGCTGCTGCCGATCGGGGTGCCGAGCAGCAGGCCGCGGATGGTCTCGATGACCGGCGTGAACGGCTGATAGTCGGCGAACCAGCGCAGCCAGGCGGGCATGGAGTCGGTGGGCACGAAACCGCTGCCGAGGAAGGGAAGCAGCATGAAGATCATGGGCGTGTTGCTGGCCGTCTCCACGCTCTTGGCCGCCAGGCCGAGCGCGACCGACAGCCAGGTGAGCGCGATGGTCAGCAGCAACAGCATGCCGACGGCGGCGAACCATTCGCCGACGCCCGCGGTCGGCGAGAAGCCGATGAGCAGTGTGACACCGAAGACCACGGCGAGGGCGAACGCCGTCTGGATGAGTGCGCCGACGACGTGGCCGGTCAGGACCGACGCTTTGCTGATCGCCATCGTGCGGAACCGGGCGATGATGCCCTCGGTCATGTCCGTCGCCACCGAGATGGCGGTGCCGAGGGCGGCGCTGCACACGGTGACGAGCAGGATGGCGGGCGTGACGTAGCCGACGTATTCGGCTCTGCCGCCTCCGCCGCCGCCGAGACCGTTCCCGAGGGTGCCGCCGAAGACGTAGACGAACAGCAGCAGGAACACGATCGGCTGCCCGATCAGCATGATGGTGAGCGACGGATAGCGTCGCATATGCCGGATGTTGCGCCGCAGCATGGTCGCCGAGTCGCGCATCGAGAGGGACAGGGCGGTCATCGGGCCATCTCCTTGGTCGCTTCGGTCCGGTGACCGGTGAGGCTGAGGAACACGTCGTCGAGGTCGGGGGTGTGCACGGTGAGGCTGTCGACGGAGACCGCTTCGGCGTCGAGCCGGTCCAGCACGGCGCGAAGGGCGGTGACGGAGCCGTCGGTCGGCACGCGGAGCACCAGGGCTTCTTCGTCCGAAGTGGACACTTGAAGTACGCGGGTCGCGTCGCGCAGCGAGACGGCGTCGGGGAATTTCAGCTGCATGTGCCCGCCGGGCACGCGACGCTTCAGTTCATCGGGGGTGCCCAGTGCCACGATCCGGCCGCCGTCGAGCACGGCGACGCGGTCGGCGAGCTGGTCGGCCTCCTCGAGGTATTGCGTGGTGAGGAAGATCGTCACGCCGCTGTCGACGAGGTCCCGGATGATCTGCCACATCGTGCGGCGGCTGCGCGGGTCGAGGCCGGTGGTCGGCTCGTCGAGGAAGATGACCTTGGGGTCACCGATCAACGTCATCGCCAGATCGAGTTTCCGGCGCATGCCACCGGAGAAGGTGGCCGGCGTCTTCTTCGCGGCGTCGGTCAGCTCGAACCGTTCCAGGAGTTCGGCGGCGCGTTTGCGTCCCTCGCGGCGGGGCAGATGGTGCAGATCCGCCATGAGGAACAGGTTTTCCTCACCGGTGAGGAGGTTGTCGACCGCGGAGAACTGGCCGGTGAGGCCGATGACGGAGCGGACCCCGTCCGGATCGGTGGCCAGGTCGGCTCCGGCGATGGTCGCGGCGCCGCCGTCCGGACCGACCAAAGTGGACAGGATGTTGACGGTGGTGGTCTTGCCCGCGCCGTTGGGGCCGAGCAGGGAGAAGACGGTGCCGGTCGGGACGTGCAGGTCGATGCCGTCCAGGACGACCTTGTCGCCGTAGGACTTGCGCAGTCCGGTCGCGGAAATGGCCGGGTGTCTCATGTGGATTCCCCTGAGGTGTAAGGACCGGTTGGTCAGGAACGGTGCACGATGATGTCGCCGACAGCGGTGCCGGCGTGGATTTCGACCTTGTCGGTCGCGTCGCCGGGCGCGGTGGCGGCGGTCATGTCGTTGAGGACCCGGCCGAAGTTGGTGTTCACGTCGAGCCAGGCCGCACTGCCCTCGCGGATGCCGATCTCGATGTCCCCCAACGACGTTCCGAGCGTGAGCGTCCCCCTGGCGGCGTCGAGCACGCGGACCGAACCGTTGGCGGTCTTGGCTTCGACGCCGCGTTCGGCGCTCTCCACGGTGATGTCGCCGTTGGCCGAACGGAGGCGGATCGAGTCACCGGCGGCGCCGATCGTGGTGGACCCGTTGGAGTTCTTGACCACCGCGGTGCCCGTGATCCCGCCGACGTGCACGCGACCGGAGCTCGTGCTGATGTCGGCGTTGCCGTCGACGCGCTCGACGACGATGTTCCCGGACGCGGAGTGCAGTTTCAGCTCACCCGTGTGGTCGAGCTGGATGTGCCCGGTTCCGGATTTGTAGCGGCAGGTACCGAGCGGCCCGGTCGCGGTCAGGTCGCCGAGGCCGGTGCTCCCCTGAACCCGGGAGCCGGCGGGCAGTTCGATGGTGACGTCGATCGACCTCGTCCGGTTGCTGAAGTCGAGCAGGCGCATCTTCGGCGCGCGGACCGTCAGGGTGCCGCCGGAGAATTCGACGACGGTCCGCTTCGCGGCGTCGACGTCGGAGGCGTTGTTCTCGTCGAGCGGGGCGACTTCGACGACCGTTTCGGTGCGGTCGCCGGCGACGATGCGGACGTTGCCGACGACCGGCTCGAGGTCCGCGAGAATGGGTTCCGGGGTGGCGAAAGTAGGCATGGTTGTCCCCTCAGAGGTGGCGTGATCGATGTTTGTGCTGGTGAGCGGGGTCTAGCTGACCCAGCCCGTGTAACGCTGTGTGCCCCGGTGACCGCCGCTCACCGGAGCGGGCGGGGTGGCCCGTTCCGACGGCTGGAGCGCGGCGGACGCGGCCCGCACGAGCCACGCGTTGACCGAACGGCCTTGTGCGGCGGCGGCTTCCTCGACGCGTGCCTTGAGGTGCTCCGGAAGCCGGAAGTTGATCCGGGCGGTGGCTCCTTCTTCGTCCGGCAGCGGCGGCTGCGGAGGCGCCGGGGCTTCCGGCGCCGCGGCCGCGATCGGCCCGTCCTGCTCGGCCGCGGGAAGCGTGACGGCGAAGCTGGCTTCCCCGGCGCGCAGCCGCACTTCGACCGAACCGGGCGCGAGGTCACGGGTGATCTCGTCCGACGCCGCGGACAACGCGTCCAGCAGCGCCAGCCGGATGGCCGACGCGAGCGGCGCGGTCAGGCGTTCGGCGAGCGCGCTCGCCTCCGCTCCCCCCGCCTCGGCGGCGACGGCGAGCTCCCGGCGAACGGTGTCCACAAAGGGCGTCAAATCCATGATGCCATCATGGCACCACGATGGCGCCATGGCAAGTGCCAGATGGCGCCATCTTGCGCCAAAGTGGCGTTTACGCAGGTCGGAGGGATAATTCTTGAGTCGGCGGTCATGGTCACGGCAAGGGGATGCCCATTCGGCCATTCTCAGCTGGCGCGGGAAGCACGACGCGGCCGATTGCGTTGCCGCGGTCGGCGCAGCGGGCGAGAATCGCCGCGAGCCGCGCGGGAAAAGGGAGCGACCCGCCATCAGGTGTGGGGGTCACCGAGGCGGGCCGCCACCCGGTTTCCACCGTACAAGAGGTGTGCTCGCTCATGCGGGCAACGCTTTCTGTACCGGCGGACCTTGACAATTCGAAGATCCACAGTGGACAGCGGGCCGTCCGCGACAGAAGAGGAACACATGCGAGCAGTTCGGGTGAGCGTCTGCGCCCTGGACCCCATCACGAAGGCCGGAATGGCCGACCTCCTCGACACCCGCGCGTCCGTGGCGGTGGTCGACGGCCGGGCACGGGACGAAACCGATGTCGTCGTCGCGGCTTTCGACCGGCTTTCGGCCGACGCGGTCGCCGCGTTGCGCGAGGTCGCCGTCGAACTCGGCAAGCCGATCGTGCTGGTGACCGACCTGATCGAGGAAGGCGGGCTCGCGGCCGCGGTGGCGTGCCGGGTGGTCGCCATCCTGCCGAGGTCGGCGATGACCGATTCCCGGGTGGCCGACAGCGTCCGTGTCGCCGCGTCGGGCACCGTGACCCCGCCGTCGGCTCTGCTCGGCAGGCTGACCGAACACGCCGAGCGGCTCCACCGGGAGCTGCTCGCGCCGAGCGGGCCCGCCGGATCGGCGCTCTCGTCGCGGGAGATCGACGTCCTCCGGCTGATGGCCGACGGATTCGACACCCAGGAAATCGCCACCGAACTGTCCTATTCGGAACGAACGGTGAAGAACGTCATCTACGCGGTCACCGACCGGCTGCGCCTGCGGAACCGGTCGCACGCGGTGGCGTACGCGATCCGCGAAGGGGTGATCTGAAGCCGTTCGTCAGATGAGGCCTTCGCGGAGCGCGTACGCCACGACGTGGGTGCGGTTGCGCAAACCGAACCGGCTGAGCAGGCCGTGCAGGATGTTCTTCACGGTGCGGTCGGAGTAGGCCACGCGCCGGGCGATCTCACCGGTGTCGAACCCGTCCGCGAGCAGCCGGAGCACTTCGGTCTCGCGCGGCGAAAGGCCACTGAGGGTGAGCTCACGCGGCTGGAGAACTTCCTTGTGCAGCCGCGAAATCCCCCGCAGCAGGCTGCCGAGCTGATCGGCGGGCAGATCGCCCCGGCCGGCGTGGGCGTCGGCGACCGCGCGCAGCAGCCGTCCCGGCGTCGCCTCGGAGCGCGCGACGACCACGGCGAGCCCGCGTTCCACCGCGGCCCACAGTTCGGCCTGATTGGGCCGATCGGCCACCAGCACCAGCCGGGTGGATCCGGCGGGGATCCGGCGCGGCTCGTCCCCCGCGACCGCGACGAGGACGTCGGCCTGCGCCGGGTCGTCCCGCAACGTGATGCCGGGGCCGTCCCCGAGCGCGCTGCGCAGGCCCGCGCGGACGAGCGGGTCGTCGGCGTGCACGGCGACCAGGATCTCCCGGCGCCCTTCGGTCCGGGCGACCGGGCGGACGGGCGTCGTCATGATCGTCGACATGGGTTCCAGGTAACCGGCCGCGGCGAAGCCGGGACAAGCGGAAGCAGGGGGCAGCTTTTCGACGGCGGAAGCCTGCCGGTTGAATGGACCGCGGTGGAACCGGTGGAGGCGAGCGAGACGCGGTCGGTGTTCGGCAAGCTGCTGCTCGAACACCGGCGGGCCGCGGGCTGGACACAGGGACGGCTGGCGGAGGCCTCCGGGATCAGCGTCCGTGCCCTGCGCGAGCTGGAGCGCGGCCGCGCGCGAGCCGCTCAGCAGCGCTCCGCCGAGGTACTGGCCGACGCGCTCGGCCTCACCGGCGGTGACCGGGAGTTCTTCCTGACCGTCGCCAAACAGGGACGCCGCCGGAACCCGGCGCTGGCCGCCCAGGTCGCGGCGACCTGCGCGCTGCCCACGCCGCCGCCGGATCTGTCCGGCCGCGAAAGCGAACTGGCGCAACTGTCCGCCAAGGCCGCCGAGGGTGGTGGCGTGGTCGCGATCGTCGGACAGGCCGGGGTCGGGAAGACCGCGCTCGCGGTGACCGCGGCGGATCTCTGGCGCGCGGACTACCCGGACGGGGTCTTCGCGATGGATCTGCGCGGGATGGACGAAGAACCGCTGAGCGCCCGTGCCGCGCTCGACCGGCTGCTGCGCGCACTGGACGTAGCGCCGGGGCAGGTACCCGCCTCCGAAGACGACCGGTCGGCGCTGCTGCGGATGCTGCTCGAAGGCCGGAAAGTCCTGCTGCTGCTCGATAACGCCGCCGACGAGGCGCAGCTCCGGCCGCTGCTGGTCGCCGGGCCGGGCTCCCTCACCCTGATCACCTGCCGCCGCACGCTCGCCGGGCTCGAAGGCGCCCGGTGGCTGGGGCTCGAACCGCTTTCGGACGGCGGCGCGACCGGTCTGCTCGCCAGGATCATCGGCGCCGACCGGGTCGATGCGGAGCAGGCGGAGGCGCGGGAACTCGTCGAACTGTGCGGCTTCCTTCCGCTCGCCGTCCGGATCGCGGGCAACCGGCTCGCGACCCGGCCGCAGTGGTCGCTGGCCCACCTGGCCGACCGGTTGCGTGACGAAGGCACCCGGCTGCGCGCGCTCGCGGCGGGAGATCTGCAACTGCGCTCGGCGTTCGACCTGTCCTATCGCGCGGTCTCGGCCGGAGCGCGGCGGCTGTTCCGGCTTCTGGCGACCGTGCCGGGCGCCGACTTCGGCCTCGAACTCGCGGGCGTCGTGTCCGGCGCGGCCCCCGCCGACGTCCGCGATCAGCTCGACGAACTCGTCGACGCCAGTCTCCTGCAGGCCACGGCGGATCCGGAACGGCACCAGTTCCACGACCTGATCCGCCTGTTCGCCGAGGAACGGTTCGAGGCGGAGGAAGACCCTGCCGCGCGGGACATCGTGCTCGCCCATCTGCTCGGCAAGGCCGCCGAGGCGGCCAGGCTGTTCTACCCGCGGGCCCCGGAAACCGGCCGGTTCGGTTCACGGGACGAAAGCGCGCGCTGGCTGGACATCGAGGCCGGGAACTGGATCGCCGCGCACCGGGTCGCGGCACGGAAGGGCTGGCACCGGGAGGTCGGCGATCTCGCCATCGCGCTGCACTGGTACTCCGACGGGCGGAGTTCCCAGCGGCCGTGGTGGGAGATCTTCTCCCTCGGCGCGGACGCGGCGAGGGCGCTCGGCAACGCCGGGGACGAGGCGAAACTGCTCAACTTCGTCGGCTGGGCCTGCAGTGTCTGCCTCGACGACGCCGAAGGTGCCGTCGAGGCGCACCGGCGCGCGCTGGACATCGCCGTCCGGATCGGCGACCGCACCGAGCAGACCTGGGCGTCGATCTACCTCGGCCAGGTACTTCGATACGTCGGAGAGGACGCCGAAGCGTTCGAATTCGCGAAACGCGGCTACGAGCTGGCGGACGAATTACCGTTCTGGGACGGGCAAAGCTCGGCACGGAACGTCTACGGATACGCGTTGCTCGCGGCGGGGAAGCACGCCGAAGCGCTCGCCGTCCACCGTGGCGTGCTCGCCGACGCCGAACGGCTGGCGGCCGACACCTATCCCGGCCTCCGCCGGATGTTGAAGGCCTTGTCCCTGCGCGCCATCGGTGACGTACTCGGCGATCTCGCCGAATGGCGGGAAGCGGCAGGCTACTACCGCACCAGCCGGTGGCTCTCGTGGGAAGGCGGCTTCGACGCGATGGAGACGATCTGCGCGTTCCGCGAAGGGCGGGCCTGGCGGGAAGCGGGTGCTTTCGAGGAGGCCAGGGAGTGCCTCACCCTGGCCGTCGAGCTGTCCCCCGAGCCGTCGTTCACCGCCCGGCGGGAGCAGGCTTTGGCCGAACTGGCGCTGCTGCCCGAGTGACCACTCGCGGAGAAGCGCCGACTAAGCTGCGGGCCGACGGAGCGGGAGGGCCGATGACGGACGCGGACGGGCAGAGCCCGCGGGAGCGCTACCGCGACCAGGTGCGCGCGGAGATCAAGCAGCACGCGTGGGAGCAGATCGCCGCCGCCGGGGTGCCCGCGCTGTCGCTCAACGCGATCGCCAAACAGGTGGGGATGAGCGGTCCCGCCCTGTACCGGTACTTCGCCAGCCGCGACGACCTCATCACCGCGCTGATCCGCGACGCCTACCGAAGCCTGGCCGACACCGTCCGCGCGGCGTTCGACGCCGGTGCCGACCTGGCCGGGCTCGCCGTCACCATCCGGGACTGGGCCCGGAGCGACCCGCAGCGCTACTTCCTCATCTACGGCACACCCGTTCCCGGCTACCACGCGCCCGACGACACCACCGCCATTTCGCACGAAGTCATGACCGTGCTGCTCGAAGCGTCCCGCGGGATCACCGTCGACAAGCCGGCAACCCCGTTCGACGAGCATCTGGACGGCCACCGCGACTGGGCGGGCGACGATCCGGCCCCGTCCGCGACCCTGCATCGAGCGCTCGCCTTCTGGACCCGCCTGCACGGCGTGCTCTCACTCGAACTCGCCGGCCATTTCACCGGTATGAAATTCGATCCCGGCCTGTTGATCGCGGACGAACTGGACGACCTCACGACCCGGTGACCGGCCTTCGCCCGAGTCCGATCGCGTGCGCACTGAACCTTTCCCGCCTTCCGGGCGTCTTGTCCTGTGACGTTGCCGCCTTCCTTCGGCGGTTGACATGCAACATTGGAAGGTTATAGCTTCTAAGTAAAGCAAGAACTACTCACATCGCGGATCGACCGCCCGCACACCCGACGGGCGGCGGCCGGTCCGCCTGCCCGCTTCAGGGTTTCCGAGCGCTTCGGATGGGGACTTCGATCATGATTCACGGGGAGAAGCTCAGCAGGAGGACCGATCGCGTCAGAGTCGCCGTGCATGCGCCGGATCTACTGGCCGGGCTGGGCACGACGAGCATCCTCGGCGCCGACGAACGGCTGGACGTGCTTGCCGAAACCGACCTCGGACCGGCCGAAGTGATCGTGACGGTCGGGGATTCGATCGGCGACGGGGTCTTCACTTTCCTGCGCCAGGTTCGCGCCGCGTCGTCACTCCCGGCGCCACCGAGATGCGTGATCGTCACCGACCATTTCCCGGTCCAGGTCCTGATGACGGCGATCGAATGCGGCATGGCCGCTCTGCTGCCGCGGCTCGATCTCGACGGCGAGCATCTGGTGCGGACGATTCTCGCGGTCAGCCAGGGCGCCGGCGCCCTGCCGCCGCGTTTGCAGGGCAGCCTGCTCTCCCAGCTCGATCGGATACAGGAAGACCTGCTGATCCCCAACGGTCTCGCCTTGTCCGGATTGTCCGACCGCGAACGCGAAGTGCTCCGCCTGCTGGCGGATGGCCATGGCACGGAAGAGATCGCGATCAAACTCGCCTATTCGGAGAGCACGGTGAAGAACGTCCTCCACCGGGTGATGTCGCGCTACGGCCTGCACAACCGCACGCACGCCGTCGCCTTCGCGTTGCGCACCGGCTCGATCTGAAAAGGTCCGTCCAAAGTGGACGCATTTTCCCGCCCCCTTCAACTTGTAGCGGACATGGGGCTTGCGGCAAGACCATGGTCATTCCGCAGAATTGCGCGCCGAAGGACGGGAATCGCAAAATGGGGAGTCGCGAAATGCGTGTTTGCCGACGACGTGGGGTGTCGTCGCTGAAGCGAGGGGAAGACGCGCTGAAGCTCGCCCCGGGCTCCGGCCGGGCACGCCGTCCCCGAAAGGCGAGACGGACAACCGACGGGAGCGTGGATCCGGCCCGACGACCGTCCGCTCCCGGACGATCTGGAGGAGTCCTCGAATCCGGTGAACCGCCGGCGTGGCCTCGATCGACGACGCCGACGACTGTTTCGTCGTCGGCGAAGTCAATCAGCAGGCGCTGTTCCGCCGGGCGGCCGCCGTCGTGCACCACGGCGGCGCGGGCACCACGACGGCGGCCTCACTGTCTGGCACGCCCCAGGTGGTCGTCCTCCGGATCGCGAACCAGCCGTACTGGGCCGAGCGGGTGGCGGAGCTGGGAATCGGTGTGGCGGACGCTATCCGGACCGACGGGGCGATAGTGGCCGCGAAACTGCTCCGGGGGCGTCAGTTCACCGGACCGACAGCCGGCTTGAGGACCTCCTCGCACCACTGGCGGAAGGTCGTCGGCGTGGTGGCCTCTGGCGTTCGCGGTGCGGCGGTGTCGATGCCCGCCTCCTTGGCGGCCATCATGTCGACCATGCCCTGGGCCATCGCCTCGGACCAGCCGTGTTCCCGTTGTGTCGCACGGAAGGCGTCCATGGAGACCTGCTGGTAGCGCACCGGCCGCCCGAGCACGTCGGACATGATCTCCGCGATTTCGTTCTGGGACAGGTCTTCCGGGCCGAGTACCGGGACCTCGGCGACGCCGTGCCAAGACCGGTCGAGCAGCACTCCGGCCGCGACCGCGGCGATGTCGCGGGTGGCGCAGGTCGGCGCCTTGCGGTCGCCTGAGAGCGGCCCGAAGAAGACGCCGTGCTTGCCGATCGCTTCGGCCTGCCACAACAGGTTGTCCATGAACGTGGGCATGGTCAGCGCCCGGTAACGCACACCTGTGCCGGCGATCAGGTCGTCCATGGCGAGCGACGCCGACAGGTATCCGGCGTTCTCCGCGAAGCCACGGCCGAGGGCTGAAATGCCGACCACTCGCGCCACGCCGTGCTTCTTGACGGCCTCGCAGGCCGGCCGGGTGAAGTCCAGATAGGCCGCCTCGAGACTCTCGGCACGGGGATCCGCGGCGACCAGCCAGAACACGGTGTCGGTACCGGCGAAGGCTTCGTCGACGACGTCGGCGTCGCTGTGCGAGCCCTTGACCACTTCGACGCGCGCTCGGACGTGCTCGGGGAGCCGGGCGGGATCGCGGGCGATCACGCGGATCGGCTCACCACTTTCGAGGAGGGTGGCGAGCACCCGGCTGCCGATCTGTCCGGTCGGCGCGGTGACGACGATCATGAAGACTCCGAGGTGATGGGGGATTTCGACGTCACCCAGTCAAGCCGGAACGGCCGCCGGACCGAAGGACCGCCTCGGTCACCATTGATACCCTGGGGATATGAGTGACCTGGAAACGCGGCAGCTCAGATACTTCGTGGCGGTCGCGGAGGAGCTTCACTTCGGACGCGCGGCCGAGCGCCTTTCGATGGCGCAGCCGCCGCTTTCGAGGGCGATCCGGGAGCTCGAACGACGGCTGGGCGTCCGGCTGTTCGAACGCACCACCCGCCAGGTCACGCTGACCGGAGCGGGTGAAGGATTCCTGCGGGACGCCAAGAACGCGCTCGAAGCGGTCGCAGCGGCGGAACGGCGGGCGCGGCAGGCGGGCCGCCCCGATCCCCGGCTGCGGCTGGCGCTGAAGGCCGACCATGACGCCGGGTGTCTGCCGAAGATCATCGAAACCTACGAGACCGAGGACGGCGCCCTGCCCATCGAACTGATCCTCGGCGGCCGTGGGGAACAACCGCAGCAACTCCGGGACGGGCGAGCGGATGTAGCGCTCGTCCCCTCCCCCTTCGACGCGCGCGGCCTGGACTTCGAGCCATTGCTGACCGAACCCCGGCTGGTGGCACTGGCGGCCAACGATCCGCTGGCGGCGAGGTCGCGGCTGACCCTCGCGGATCTGAAAGGCCGGCTCCTTCCCGACGGCGCCGCCGCCGACCAAGGCCCCTCGATCGCTCCGCCCGGCACCGCGGTGCCCCACGGCCGCGTCTCGGATCTGACGCAGATCCTCAAACTGGTCGAACTGGGCAGCATCGTCTGTTTCCTGCCCGTTTCGGTGGCGGATCGCTACCGCCGCACGGGAATCGCGTATCTGGCCGTCGACGACCTGGAGCCGGTGACCCTCACCGTCATGTGGCCGCAGGACTCCCGGTCACCGGCCGTCGCCGCCTTCGTCCGCTCGGCCGTCTCGGTGGTGACGTCCGCGAACACCCTCGCTCAGCGGAGCTGAACGCGGCCGAGCAACCGGTCCACGACCTCGGGCAGCGGCTGATCCTCCGGGCCTTCCAGCCACAGCACGTTCCCGGTCCGCAGGGTGGCGAGGAAGGTCGCCGCGGTGAGCCTGGCCAGCTCCTGATCGAGGCCGTGCCCCCTGGCGAGCAGCACCGCGATCAGGTCGCGTTCGAGGGCGAACCGGTCACCGGCCTGCCGCGCGAGCAGCGACGGATGCCGTCGCAGCAGCCGTAGCTGCGCCCCCCACTCACGGTCGGGGACGGGATGCGCCCGATACAGCTCCCGGCACGCCGCGCGCAGCGCCTGCCACGGCTTCTCGCCGGACGGCCTGCCTTCGACGAGCGACACCAGGAGCCCGGTGCGCTCGCGGTCGGCGTGCAGGATCGCGTCCTCTTTGTTCGCGAAGTAGTTCGAGAAGGTCCGCCGGGACACGCCCACCGCGTCGGCGATGTCCTCGACGGTCACACCGTCCAGACCGTGCTCCATCGCCAGCCGGAGCGCGGCCTCGTGCAGTGATTGCCGCGTCGCCGCCTTCTTGCGGGTGCGGAGCGTGTCGAGGGTGTCCACCAGGACAGCGTAGCGAGGGGAATAAAGTTCTCACTGTGCAAGTTTGCACAGTGAGCAACATTGCCGCTCGAAAGGACGCCATGAAGACCGAGGGAACGACGGCGGAGGCACCACCGGGGGCGATGGGACACCGGCAGGTGCTCGAGTCGCTGTCCGGACTGCTGCTCGCGCTGCTCGTGGCGATGATCAGCTCGACGGTCGTGTCGACCGCCCTGCCGTTGATCATCGGCTCGCTGAACGGCACGCAGACGCAGTACACGTGGGTGGTCACGGCCACCCTGCTGGCGGCGACGGCCACCACCCCGATCTGGGGCAAGCTCGCCGACCTGTTCAACAAGAAGACGCTGGTGCAGGTCGCGATCGTGATCTTCGTGATCGGGTCGATGATCAGCGGGTTCAGCCAGAACACGGGCCAGCTCATCGCCGCCCGCGCGTTCCAGGGCATCGGTGTCGGCGGCCTGCAGGCCCTGGTCCAGGTCGTGATCGCGGCGATCATCCCGCCGCGTGAACGCGGCCGCTACAACGGTTACCTCGGCGCGGTCATGGCGGTCGCCACCGTCGGCGGCCCGCTGCTCGGCGGGCTGATCGTGGACGTGCCGTGGCTGGGCTGGCGGTGGTGCTTCTTCGTCGGCGTGCCGATCGCGGTGGCGGCGTTCATCGTGCTGCAGCGGACCCTGAAGCTGGAGACCGTCCGCCGGGAGGACGTCCAGGTGGACTACCTCGGCGCGGGTCTCATCGCCGCGGGCGTGAGTGTGCTGCTGATCTGGGTCTCGTTCGTGGGGAACACCTTCGACTGGCTCTCGTGGCAGACGGCCCTCATGGTGGTGGGCGGCGTCGTGCTCCTGGTGCTCGCCGTGCTGGTGGAACGGAAGGTCCGCGAACCCATCGTCCCGCTGCACATCATCACCCAGCGCACCCCCGCGCTGGCGATCGTCGCGAGCCTCGCCGTCGGGATGGCGATGTTCGGCGGCGCGGTGTTCCTCGGCCAGTACTTCCAGGTCGGCCGCGGCTACTCCCCCACCGAAGCCGGTCTGCTGACCATTCCGCTGATGGCGGGCGTGCTCGTCTCCTCGACCGTCTCCGGGCGCCTGATCAGCCGCACCGGACGGATGAAGCCGTACATCGTGGCGGGCACGATCACCCTGGTGATCGGCTTCCTCGGCCTGGGCACGGTCGACCACGCCTCGCCGCTGTGGCTGGTCGGCATCGCGATGGCGGTGGTCGGCGTCGGTGTCGGCATGACGATGCAGAACCTCGTGCTCGCCGTGCAGAACACCGTTCCGCTGCGGGATCTGGGCGCGGCCAGCGCCTCGGTCACGTTCTTCCGGTCGCTCGGCGGCACCATCGGCGTCTCGGTGCTGGGCGCGGTGCTCGCGAACCGGGTCACCGCCGACCTGTCGACCGCCTTGCACGTCCCGGAAGGCCAGGCGTCGACGGGAAGCGTCAGCGCGCTGAACCTCAAGGCGCTGCCGCCGGAGGTCCAGACGATCGTGCACACCGTGTACGGCGACGCCACCGCGCACATCTTCCTGATCTCCGCGGCGGTTGGCGTCGTGGGCGTGCTCGCGGCGCTGCTGCTCAAGCCGCTCACCCTGCGCACCACCCTCGACGTGGAGCCGAAGACGGAAGCCCCGGCATCCGACCGGGTCACCAGGTAGGCGCGCGATGAACGGGAACGCAGCCAGGGCCTTCGAGTCCACTGTGGAGCGTTTCGGCCCGCCTCGGCACCACACGGGGCGGGCCATCCTGGCCGGGGTCGACGGCTCCGACACGGCGATGCGTGCGGCGGCGTTCGCGTTCGGCATGGCGCGGCGCGAGAGCGGCAGGCTGATCGTCGCCTTCGTCTGCCGCCCGGCGCTCGGACCGGCGGTCGCGGCGACGGTGGAGCACGACACCGCACAGCAGCTCTACGCCGAACTTCGCGAGCAGATCCGCGCGGCGGCCGAGGAACTCGAAGTGCCGGTCAGTTTCCTGAAGACCTTCGGCGACCCGTACACCGCGCTTCGCGACACCGCCGACCGCGGCCAGGTCGACACCGTGGTGGTCGGCGCGTCACAGAAAGCGGGCCACCGGTTCGCGGGCTCCGTCGCGACCAAGCTCATCAGGACCGGGCACTGGCCGGTGCTGGTGGTTCCCTGACGACCGGCCGCCCAGTAGCGACACGACACCCACCGCGACGACGACGAGCGCACAGCCCGCCAGTTGCAACGGTGTCGGCCACTGACCGAGCAGGGCGGCCCCGAACAGGATCGCGGCGGCGGGTTGCAGCATCAGCACGGCGGACCCGCCGCTCGCGGGCAGGGCGGACAGCGCCTTCCCGATCAGGAGCCAGCCGAGCACCTGTCCGGTCACGGCCAGCACGAACAACCACAGCAACGCCGAAGCCGGTGGCGTGACGTCGAGGTTTCCCGCGAACAGGCCCGAAAGCCCACCCACGCTCGCGGACGCCGCGGTCGCGGTGGCGAGCATCGTCGTGCGGCCGCCGCCTTCGGTTCCGGCGCGGCGCAACAGGATCAGGTAACCGGCGTAGGCCACGCCCGCCAGCACGGCCATGACCGTGCCGTACCAGGGATCACTGCCCGCGGCACCACCGTCGGCCAGTCCCCCGGCCAGCGCCGTCCCCGCCAGCATCACCGGGATCGACAGCCAGAACGACCGCGACGGCCGCTCGCCGAACCACAGCAGCCCGGCCAGCGGGACCAAGACCACCTGGACGTTGACCAGTGCCGTGGCGACCCCCGCGCCGACGGCGAGGATCGCCTCGCTCCACAGCACCATGTCGATCCCGAGCAGGACACCGGCCAACACGTGGCGCCGCCGCGCGGCAGGCGGCGGACGGTGTCCTCGCTCCCGGGATCGAGCCAGCAGCACGAGGACCGGCAAGGCGAACAGGCAGCGGAAGAACGTCGCCGTCGTCGAACTGACGCCGGACAGCGCGACGAGCGGGGCGGACAGGGCGATCGAGAGGGCTCCGAGTACTCCTTGCACGCGCGGATCGGCGAGAATTCCGGTGTGTCGCATGACTTCGATTCGATCGCACGACGGCGGAGAGGACCAGCGAGATCCTCTTACCGCCGGGGTTAAGCTCGGCTAATGAGTGGTGATCTGTCCAATGTGGAACGGCTGCGGATGCTGCACGCGGTGTGGCGGCGGGGATCGCTCGCCGCCGCGGCCGAACTGCTGCACGTGACGCCGTCGGCGATCTCCCAGCAGCTGATGAAACTGGAACGGGAGGCGGGCACCGCGCTCCTCGTCCGGCACGGCCGCGGCGTCCGGCTCACCCCGGCGGGACTGCTGCTCGCGCAGCGCTCGGACCGGGTTCTCGCCGAACTCCGCGCCGCCCGCGCCGATCTGGACTCCCTCACCGGGGCGACGACCGGTGTCGTCGAGATCGGCGCCATCCCGTCCGGCGTGCACACGTTCATCGCGCCCGCGCTCACCGGTCTCGCCGTCCGCCACCCCGGCATCGAGGCGCGGCTGCACGAGGTCGAACCGGAAGTGGCGCTTCCCGCCCTCGCCGACGGCGTCTTCGACGTCGTGGTCGTCGAGAGCTGGGAGAACCTGCCGCTCACCCGGCCACCGGACACCCGCTGGACCGTCCTGCGCGACGACTCGGCGATGATCGTGCTCCCGGCCGGACACCACCTGGCGGACGCGGACTCGGTGCGCGCCGAAGACCTCGCGGACGAGATCTGGGTCGCCTGGGCCCGCCCCACCCTGGCGAACGCCTGGATCCGTCACACCCTGCGAGAACGCGGCATCGAACCGGTGGTGCGGCATACGGTCAGCGGATTCGGCACCCAGTTCGCCGTCGTCGCCGGGCTCGGCGCCGTCACGCTGGTGCCGAGTATGGCCACCACGATCGCGCCGCCGACCGTGGTGTGCGCGCCGCTCGAACCCGTCCTGCACCGGCAGCTCTACGCCGTGCAGCCCCAGGGGGAAACCCGGCCCGCGGTCGCCGAATGCGTCAGGGCCATGGTGGAGGCAGCCCGTACTTGGGGCGGCTGAGGTCGCGCGTTCTCCCTCAGGTTCCGCGTGTTCCTGCGGATGGCTCTGTGTCGTTGAGGGCTGGTCGCTCCAGGACCCCGAGTGGCGATTCCGGTTCTCTGCCAGGTTCCCAATGCGGATTTCGAGACCGGGAACAGCGATCACCGGCTCCGGAGGTCCATCCGCAGGAATTCGGTGACGCGGAGCAGTTTCGGCGGGCGGCTCACACCGCCGGGGAACTCGTCCTCGCCGACGAGCCGAGGGCCGACGAGTTCCACTTCCCGCCCGTCGATCCGAAGCCGCGCCTCACGCGCCGCCAGGATGTTCCGCACCCAGTCCGCGTCCGGGCCGTACACCGGGACGAACAGGTAGCCGCCGTCGACGGGGTGCGCGTCGAGCGGTGTGTGGTGGGTCTTCCCCGAGGCGCGGCCGACGTGGATCAGCACCGGGTACTTCCCGCCGGCGATCGCGCGGGGATTGAACACCCGTTTGTTGACGTGTCCCCACCATCTCGGCATCGGCATCGGGTTCTCCTCTCGATGGCCTTACACCCGTAAGGCTGACTTACACCTGTAAGGTTGTCAAGGTGCCGCCTCGCCGATCACTCACCAAAGAACGCGTACTGCGAGCCGCGATCGAGGTCGCCGATCGCGGCGGCGTCGAGGCGATGACGATGCGGCGGGTGGCGCAGCACCTGGGCGTGGAGGCCATGTCGCTGTACCACCACGTGCCGAACAAGGACGCGATCCTCGACGGCGTCGTCGACGCGGTGTTCGCGGCGATCGAGCTGCCCGGCCCCGAAGACGGCGATTGGCGCGACGCGATCCGCGCACGCGCTTCGTCCGCACGCGCGGTCCTGTCGCGGCACAGCTGGGCTCTCGGCCTCCTGGACTCCCGCCGCAATCCCGGGCCGGCGACGCTGCGCCACCACGACGCGGTCCTGGGTGTCTTCCGACGGGCGGGATTCACGCTCCCGATGGCAGTGCACGCCGTCTCGCTCATCGACAGCTACATCGGCGGATACGTGTTGCAGGAGTCGAGTCTCCCGGCGAGCGACGACCTCGCGAAGGTGGCGGACGACATCCTGGAGAACCTGCCGAGAGACGAGTTCCCTTATCTGGCCGAGGTGATCTCCGGCCACGCGATGCGACCCGGCTACGACCACACGAGCGAATTCGCCTTCGGGCTGGAGCTCATCCTGGACGGACTCGAAGCCCGCCGGAAATGATTCAAAGGGTCTTTCCCGGCATCACGAGGGCCAGCCGCGCGACCGGCGGCAGCGGCACCTGTTCCGGCACGGCCTGGAAGGACTGGATCACCAGCGCGGCGAACCGCCGGGACGCGGCGACCTGCGCGGCGGGCGACGCGGCCTGGATCCCGTTGTTGGCCATGAGCATGAGGATCAGATCGTCGAGCACGAAGTCGGAGCGGAGTTTCCCGGTGTCCTTGGCCCGGCAGGCCAACTCGGCGATCGCCTTGAGCGCGTAATCGCGGTCCGCGGTGAAATCCACCGCTTTGGGAAAAGCCGACACGAAGGCCGCGGTGAAACCCCGGTCACGCGAGTGCAGCTCGCAGATCTTCTCGATCACGGAACACAAGCCGCGCCAAGGATCCGGATCGGCGAGCCCCTCGTCGACGACGACGTGGCACATCCTCATCTGGTCGGCGAAGGCCTCCGTCGCCAGGATCTCCTTGGTCGGGAAGTGGCGGTACAGCGTGGCGGGACCGACTTCGGCGCGGCGCGCGACCTCCCGCATCGGCACGTTCAACCCTTCGGCGGCGAACAACGCGCGAGCCGCTTCGAGGATGCGTTCGCGGTTGTCCAGGGCATCCGAGCGCGGGATCCGAGACAAACGACTGGTCACCACTCTCACTTTAGCCAAAACGGACGGGGGCGTCCGTTAGCGTCGGCCGCCGGTGATCAACGACCAGGAGACGAAGATGCGAGCAGTCGAGATCCGGAAGTTCGGCGCCCCCGAGGGCCTTGCCGTGATCGAGCTACCCTCCCCCGTTCCCGCCGCGGGTGAAGTGCTGATCAGGGTGGAAGCGATCGGCGTCGGCGGCGTCGACACCGTGATCCGGAGCGGGGCCCTCGCCGGTTTCGGCTTCCGGGAAGGACATGTTCCCGGCAACGAGGTGGCGGGCACCGTCAGCGCGGTCGGCACCGGGGTCGATCCGGCCTGGGCCGGGCGGCGCGTCTGGGCGTTCACCGGTGAGGGCGGCGGCTACGTCGAGCAGACGGCCCTCCCGGTCGAGAAGGTCCTGCCCCTCCCCGGCGACCTGTCCGCCACGGACGCGGTGGCACTCGGGACCTCCGGCATGGTGGCCCATTTCGGTCTCGCCCATGCCCATTTCGCCGACGGCGAGTCCGTGCTGGTGCGCGGGGCGGCGGGCAGCATCGGGATCATGACGGTGCAACTCGCGGCGGCCGGTGGCGCGAGCGCCGTCGCGGTCACGACGTCCTCGGCCGAACGCGGCGACCGCCTGCGCGAACTGGGCGCGACCCACGTGCTCGACCGTTCCGGTGGCGGGGACGGCCCCGCGGGTTACGACGTGATCATCGACATCGTGTCCGGTGCGGACATGCCTTCCTTCTTCGACAGGCTGAATCCGAACGGCCGGATGGTGCTCGTCGGCGTGGTGGCGGGCATGCCACCGGCGGACTTCGGCACGAAGCTGATGGCGACGTTCCGGAAGTCCCTCTCCTTCGCGGCCTTCAGCGCGGATTCGATCCCGGAGGCGGATCGGCGCGCGGTGGAGGCGGAGCAGTTCGCCGCGGCGGCCCGTGGTGAGCTGCGCCCGATGGTGCACGAGGTGCTTCCGCTGGAGAAAGCCGTGCTGGCGCACCGGAAGATGGACGACGGCGAAGTGTTCGGCAGGATCGTGCTGACGCCGTAGTCCTGTCCTTTGTGGAGTGCGCGTCACCCGGTCAGTGCACTTTCCCCCATTGCGTGCGCGCTCGCACTAGGCTGCCCACTCGTGCCCGAACCGATGACCGAGGGAGCCTGCTTCACGGCTGTCGGCCTTCGGCCGCTCTCCGACGGCGAGGGCACCGGCGCGTACTGCGTGAACGACGCCGGGACGATCGTGGGCGAGTCGGGGTCGCGGCCGGTGCGCTGGGATCGCGACGGAAGTCCGACTCTCTTGCCGATCCTCGACGGCTATTCCGGCGGCCGGGCGGTCAGTGTCAACGCCGCGGGCGTCATCGCGGGCTCGCTCTACCTCGGCGAACACCTCCGGCCGGTGTGCTGGCTGCCCGACGGCCGGGTGCACGCGCTCGAACTCGCCGCCGGAATGGTCTCCGGTACGGCGTGCCGGGTGAACGAACGCGGGTCGATACTGGGGAACGCGATGTGGCCGGGCTACCGCTGGCGAGCCTTGCGCTGGGAGCCCGGCGGCGAAGCCGTCGAACTCGGCACCCTGCCGGGCGGAGGCGAGACCCAAGGCCACGACCTGAACGGGTTGGACGAGGTCGTCGGATCGGCCAAGAACGGCACGGGGCTCAGGACCGCGGTGCACTGGACGCCCTCGGGGAAGATCAGCAAACTGCCCCCGCCCCGCCGTACGACGGCCTGCGGTATCACCGACGCCGGCGCCATCCTCGGCGACGGGGTCGTGTGGAACCGGGACGGAGGCACCGTCCTGCTGACCGGGGAACCGGAGTTCCGCGCGGGACAGGTCGTCCGGATCACCGGACACGGTGTCACGATCGGCTGGGGCGTGACGCCGGACCGGCACGGCACCTGCGCGCGCTGGGATCGCGACGGACGGCCCACCGTGCTCCGGCCCCTGCCGCAGGACCTCGCCAGCATGTGTTTCGACATCGACGAAGCCGGGACGGTCGTCGGCGAATCCGGGAGCGAGGGAACGGTGCGCCCGGTCCGCTGGGACGCCGACGCGACACCGTTCCCACTCCCGTCGCCTCGCGGCATCACGGCGATCGTGGCCCAGCACATCAACGCCAACGGCACCGTCGTCATCGGCTACGGCTTCGCCGAGGACACCTCCACCTATCGCGGGATCGCCTGGCACCGCACGTGATTCGACGGTGCGTCAAGCGGTCGCGAGCTCGATCGCGCGCCGCATCGCCTCGTCGAGCGGCGTCCCGAGGCGAAGGGCCGTTCGCCCGGCGGCGAAAACCGCGCCGGTGACCGCGCCGACGACCGCCGCGGCGTCGATCTCGTCGAGTTCGCCCTCGCAGGCTTGGCACAGCGCGGCCGAAAGCCGCTGCTGAGCGTCGAACGCGCGCCGCAGCATCGTCGCGCGCAACGACGGCACCGACGTGATCAGGTCCAGCCGGATCCGCTCCGGCTCGGCGGCCGGATCGCGCGGCCCCTCCCCCGCCTCGGCGAGCATCCTGAGCATCGCGCGCCGCAGAAGCCGAGGCGCCGCCTCGCCCGCCTCGCGCGCCGCGAGTACGTCGAGCCCCGCTCGCAGGATGTGCTCGCCGTCGTCGGTGAGGACCAGGTCTTCCTTCGTCGCGAAGTGATTGAAGAACGTCGCGGTCGACACCTCGGCGGCCGCGGCGATCTCGGCGGTGGTCGTCCGGTCGTAGCCCTGCTGCGCGAAGAGCCGGTACGCCGTCTCGATCAACGCCTTCCGGGTGCGCCACTTCTTCCGTTCCCGCAAGCCCACCGGTTCGCTCATGCCGACAGCATACTGGAGCCGGACCAAAATTAGAGCTACTCTAATTTTAGAGTGAGTCTTACTGCTGGAGGAGAGGCCCATGACCATCGACGCTTTCCTGGACCGGCTGGAGTACCGCGACCCCGTCCGGCCGGATCTCGCCACGCTGCGGAAGCTGCACCGGGCGTGGCGGCTGCGGGTCCCGTACGAGAACTTCGACGTCCAGCTGGGCAGGCCGATCCTGCTCACCCCGGACGCGCTGATCGACAAGTTCGCCCGCCGCGACCGCGGCGGGCTCTGCTACGAAATGAACGGCGCGCTCGCACTTCTGCTGCGGGCCGCCGGGTTCACCGTGACCATCGTGGAAGGCGCCGTCCTGCGCGCGACCCGTGGCGAGGGTCAATGGGGCAACCACGTCGCCCTGCTGGTCGACGTCGACGGCGAATCCTGGCTCGCCGACACCGGGATCGGGGACGCTTTCCTCGAGCCGCTGCCGTTACGGGAAGGCACACACTGGCAAGGAGAACTGGCGTTCCGGATGGAACGCCTCGACGCCGGAACCTGGCGGATGCACCACCATCCGGGCGGCACGATCGACTCGTCCGACTTCCGCACCACACCCCGCGAGATCACCGAGTTCGCCGAACGGGCCCGAAACACCTCACCGGACTCCGCGCTCGCCAAGGTGCTCGTGGCGCAACATCATCGCGACGGCCGCGAGCTGGCCCTTCGCGCCCGCACGGTCAAGCGCGGCGACGGCGACCGCCGCACACTGTCCACTCTCGACGAATTCGCCGAGACACTGCGGGAATTCCGTATCCCACTGGAGGACTTCAGCGCTGACGAGCTGGCGGCACTGTGGGCCAAGACCGAAGAGCAGCACGAGATCTGGCTGGCCATCCAGGCGAACGCCGCACGAGCCTGACCGGGCTTGTCAGTGGTGATTCGGGAGCCGGCCGGGTCCCGAATCACCACCTTTACCACTCGCGACCTCAGTCGCGCCAACGATTGTTGAGGAAGGCGTCGTCCTCGTCGTCCGCCGGTGCCGGGCGTGCGCGGGGAGCGCGCCGGGGGGTGTCCCGCCCGGTGTGGGCGGGTGGCGCCTCCGAAGCGAACGGAGCCGCCATGTCCACCGGGTCGTCTCCGAACGCCGACCCGGCGCCCGGCTCCGCGTGCGACCGGTCGGTGCTCCAGCCGGACTTCGTCTTGCGCTGCCCCAATTCCCGCCGGTGCTCGACGTAGCGCTGGGCGGTTTGGACCTGTTTGGTCATGAATTCCTGCGCACCGGCCTTGATCTCGCCGGCGCGCTGATCCCGCAGCGCCCGGCGCTCCGCCTGCTCGCGGACGAGACCATCCAGGGTCGCCTTCATACCGGTGGTGTCATCGGCGCTCATCTGTTCTCCCCTGCCCCGGCTCACCGCTTACGGGTGACCGACTGATCCTCATCGTCCAGCAGCGAGCCGGTGATCCGGCCGGTGGGTTCGTTGATCTGGTCGAACACCTCGCCCTCGATCCGGTACGCGCGGTTGCTCCGTTCCTGGTCGCCGCCCGCACCGCCCGCTCCACCGGCGCCCATGCCGCCCATCGGTGGCATCGCGCCACCGCCGAACGACTGTCCGCCCGGCCCGCCCATCGGGGCCGACGGCGCACCCGAAGCCACGGGTTGCGGCTGATGGGTCGTCGCACCACCGCCGGTGTGCAGGCCCTCGGACAACGACTGGCCCGTCGCGGGGCTCGCGGTTTCGAAAGGCATTGACGACACTGCAGGCATCGAAGGCGACGAAGCGCCACCACCCCCGCCGCCGCCGGAACCACCGCCGCTGACGTCACCGGCGACGATGCCGTCGGGCACCGTTCCGCCGCCACCCTGGTGCGGGGTGAACGCCGGACGGGGCTCGGGCTGCGTCGTGCCGGTGACGGGAGTGAGCGGCTGCGCGGCCTTCTCCGCGAGGGTTTTCTCCTCGCCGAGCGTGTACGTGGTCGGCTTACCGGTGCCGTCGTCGACGGTGACGACCGTCGGCCCGGACGGTCCGTCGGGACGTTCGGCGGTGATCTTCAGATCGCCGTCCTGGATGTGGATCTTGCCGTCCGGACCCGGGCGGTGAACGTCGTCCTTGTCCGGCTTGCCGTCGTCCGACCCGGGAGCGGAGCCCAGCTTGGACTCGTCGCCGTCGCCGGTCCAATCGAGCTTGAAGTCCTTGGCGGGCCCGGAACCATCGCCGACCTTGATCTCCATCTCGCCGTCTTTGTCCGGCTCGGTCATCTCGAAGGTCGTGTCACCCTGCTTGACCTTGAGAGTCTCGCGTTCGCCGTCCTCGGCCTTGTCGCCGTCCTCGCCTGGTTTGTCGCCGGTGAGCTTGTCGCCGTCTTTACCGGGCAGCTCGTCGTCGAGCTTGTCCAAGGCGTCGGAGGCCTTCTTCTTCGCCTCTTCCGCGGCCTTCTCGTCGGCAGCCTTGGAATCGGTGTCCTTCGAGTCACTATCGCCAAGGCCGCCAGGGGCATCGCCCATCTTGTTCAGCGCGTCGGACGCCTGCTTCTTCGCGTCCTCAGTGGCCTTCTCGGCCGCGGCCTTGGCCTCGGCGGCGGCGTCCGTGTTGCCCCCGCCGCCACCCGGGCCACCGCCGGTGCCGCCACCAGGACCGGAGCCGCCGGAACCGCCCAGGTCGGCACCGGTGGGACCGTCACCCAGCTTGCCCAGCGCTTCGGAAGCCTGCTTCTTCGCGTTTTCGGCCGCCGCGGCGGCCTGCTTCTTCGCCTCTTCGGCCGCGGCCTTCTGCTCGTCGCCGTTCGACGGCGGCGGAGCCGAGCCCGAGGGCGACGTCTGGTCCTTGTTCGCCTCCGGCCCACCGCCGAGGCCGCCACCGGGGCCACCGCCGGAGCCGCCACCGGGGCCACCGCCGGAGCCGCCCGGCGTTCCGCCCGTGCCGCCCTCCGGAATGTTCACCTCGGGGACCGGCGGAGGCTTGACCTGACCGCCCGGACCGGAACCGCCCGGCCCCGACCCACTCGGGCCCGAGCCGCCACCCGGACCGCTGCCCGAGCCGCCTTCCGGGCCGCCGCCAGGGCCGCCACCCGGTCCGCCGCCGGAGCCGCCGGTGAAGTCCGGGGCGTTGCCCGGACCACCACCGGGCCCACCGCCGGTACCTGGACCGGTACCCGGACCACCGCCGGGACCGCCGCCAGGGCCCCCTCCCGGACCGCCCTGTCCACCGGTGAAGTCCGGGGCGCCGCCACCGGGACCACCGCCCGTGCCGCCGGGTCCGCCACCCGTGCCACCGGGACCGCCCGCGCCACCGGCACCGCCCGCGCCGGCGCCTTCGAACTCGTTCTTGACCTTGCCCATGACCTTGTCGAGCTCGTCGTAGGCCTGGTTGACGAAATCCTTGGTTTCCTTGCAGGACTTGGCGAAGCCCTCGTAGATGATGGTCCACATCTCGGGAATGAACTGCCGCTGGATCCACTGCTTGGCGAGGTTCTGGCCCGCCTTCTTGAACTCGTCGTCGTCGCAGCAGCCGTCGTTGTTCAACTGCTGGACCAGGTTGGAGCCGAAGTTGACGTCCATCCAGCCCGCGATCGCGCCGAGGTCCTCCTTGCCGCTCTTCTCACCGGCGGCGATGGCGATGACCTTCTGCGCCATCGGGAAGTCCGCTTTGCCGACGATCTCCTTGTAGAGGTCGATGACCGTGTCGGCCTTGCCCTTGCACAGTTTGAACACCGTGGCGGTGGTGTGCAGCGTTGCTTCGCTCGCGTTGTTCAGCGTCTGGGAGAGTTCCTTGGCCTTGGGGAGGATCTTCTCGTTGTAGTTCTCCGACGAGGCGTCCGCGGCGTTTCCGGTCCAGGTCCCGTAAAGGGTGTTCAGCTGGGAGCCGGTGTCGTCCATGGCCTTGTCGATGGTCTTCGAACCGGTCTTGAAGTGGGCGGCGTCGTCGACGAAGTTCTTGAAGCTGATGCCGCGCTGCTCGTCGAAGGGCTTCTTGATGTCCTTCTCGAAGTCGAGCGCGCGGGTGGTGCCCCGGCAGTCTTCCGGGAGCTTCGCCAGCAGCGAGCCGAAGGTCTCGAAGACCTTGAGCGCGGGCACAGCGGCGTCGAAGATCTCGTCCGACGTCTTGGTCCCGGCACCCTCCGCGGTGGGTTCCTTGGTGTCGTCGAGCTTTTTGTTGCCGTCGTCGACGGCCTTCTTCTCCGCGTTCCGGTTGAAGCTGGCCTGGTCGCCCGCGCCTTTCGCGTCCTTGTAGACCTTGTCGATGTCGTCGTCATACGGCAGGAGCGGGTGAGCGTTGTAGGACGCCGCGTACTTCTCGGCTTCCTTGCGCTTCTGCTTGATCTCCTCCGGCTCCTGGTCCGCCGTCCACGGCGGAGGCGCCGGATGCGTCCGCATCCACGAGCCGATGAGCTGGGTCTTCTTCTCGGCGGGAACGGCCGGGTCGTCGAGGACGGCTTTGACGTCGGTCCAGGTGGTTTCGGTGGCCACTAGCGCATCCCCGTCTCGGTGATCTTGTTCTTCTGCTCGTCCTCATTGGTGCCGTAGGCGGTGCCGGCGGTGCCGAGGTTCGTGCCGAACGAGCCGAGCGTGGTGCTGTACCCCTGGACCGACGCCCACAACGCCGCCACCCCGTCGGTGTACTTCTTCGCGTGGTCGCCGTGAGCCTGGCCGAAGCCCGCCGCGTTCACCGGCGTACTCGACAGATCCGGATTGTCCTCGAGCAACTGCTCGGTCAGCTTTCCGATGTTCTTCGACGCCGATGAAAGCGCATCGGTCGCCGCGGTGAAGCCCCCGCTCATTCTTTTCAGCGCCTTTCGTCGGATCCACCGGCATTACCGCCGAGTGCCTCTGCGAGGACTTCGGCCACCGACCCGATGTCGGTGAACCGGTCCAGCTGGTCCAGATCAATTCTCACGTCGTGGTAGATCTCCAGCGCCGACAGGAGTCTTATCCGTCCCTTGGAGTCGATGCCCAGCTCTTCGAGTGGTGCGTCGAACTCGATTTCGGCGGGATCAAGCCGAAAAGTCTCGCTGACGACCTTCACGACCTCCGCGCGGTGATCACCCACGGGGCCGACTATAACGCGCCCTCGCCGCCGCACGCGCGACCTTGCCACTGGAAGTGCGCGGAAGGTCACCGGAGGGAACCAGACGGACCGATCGCAACGTCAGATCATGTTCCCGTGACACCGCGCGCAATACCACTCTGGTGACTTCTTTGACATCGGCTTCGGCGTTCTTTGCCCATTCGGCTACCAACATCGCCCCTTCGCCCATTTCGTCCGAGATTCCGAAGGCGGCGACACGATCGCGGCGGATCGCCGGATGCGCTTCCCCGGCCACCGCTTCGATGTCCTGCGGATGGAAATTGCGGCCGTCGATGACGATGAGGTCCTTGAGCCTGCCGGTGATGTAGAGGTCGCCGCGGTGGAACACGCCGAGGTCACCGGTGCGCAGCCAGCCGCCGAGGCCGTCGAGTTCGCCCGCGAACGCGGCCGCGTCGCCGCGGCCCCAGTATCCCGCGGCGACGTTCGGTCCGTGGATCCAGATCTCCCCGGCGAGGCCGTCGGGCCGCGCCACCCCGTCGCGGACGATCCGGACCCGCTGTCCGAGCGGACGGCCGACCGAGACGAGCTCCTGGCCCTCGGGCACCTCGATCGCCCGGCCCTGCGCGAGGGCCTCCCTGTCGAACACCGCGCCCCGTGGTCCTTCGGCGCCCGCGCTCGCGACGTACACAGTGGCCTCGGCCAGGCCATAGGACGGACGATGCGCTTCCGGCCGGAATCCGCGCGGGCCGAAGGCTTCCTGGAAACGCGCGACCGTACGCGGCTGGACCGGCTCGGCGCCGTTGAGCGCGACCCGGACGCCGGAGAGGTCGAGCTCGTCACCGGCCTCGCCGGCGGCTTCGACGGCCAGGTCGAAGGCGAAGTTCGGCGCGGCGGTGAACACGGCCGGGTGATCGGCGAGCTGGCGGAGCCATCTCACGGGCCGGTGCACGAATTCGGCGGGCGACATGAACACCGATCGCGCTCCCGCGTGAACCGGCAGGCAGAGCAGCTGGATCAGGCCCATGTCGTGGAAGAACGGGATCCAGCCGGCGCAGGTCGTACCCTCGTCGACGGCGTAGGCGCGGCTCGCCTGCCAGCACGCCGCGGCGACCGCCCGGTGCGGGATGACGGCACCGGCGGGCTCCCGGGTCGACCCGGACGTGTACTGCAGGTAGGCGGGACTCTCAGGGGCGACAGGGAGCGGATCGATGCCCGGTCCGGAGACCTCGTCGACCACGATCAGCTGCTCAGGTGTCCCGGCCTCGCGCACCTTCACGGCTGCGGCAGCGGAGGTCAGCCACACCTTCGCGTCGCAGTCCGCCAGCACACCGGTGAGCCTGCCTCGCTGGGCAGGGCTGCCCGGAGCCATCAACGGTACGGCCACGAGGCCGGCGGCGAGCGCCCCGAAGAACGCCAACGGGTAATTCAGGTCCTGACCGGTGAGCACGGCGGCGCGATCACCCGGCCGTGTGACCCTGCGCAGCGCCCCGGCGACCACTCGCACCCGGGAGGCGAACTCCGTCCAGGTGACCGTATGGTCCAGACCGGCGGCGTGGTCCTGATGTGTGAACAGCGGGCGCGGGTCGGCTTCGCGAGCGAACAGCCGCTCGACGATCGAGGTGCGCAGCACCTGTTCCGGCACATCCTCCGGCGACGCGGTCATATCCGGCAACGTACTGGAACCGCCGGGAGGGCGCTCGGACGGCCCGCGCGACCGACCGTCCTAAGTAGACGATCCTCGGCGCGATCCGCCGGCATTCGCTCTTGTGAATTCCGGACAGAAGACCGGACATTCCTCGCCCTTTCGCCGACCTCGGCCGCACACTCGGCGGGCAGTGTGTTTCTTTCCCCCGGCCTTGGAGGACTAGACCATGCGTCGAAGAATCGCCCTGGCAATCGGCGGCGCCGCCGTCCTGACCGCGAGTCTCACTTCCGCCGCCCTCGCCCCGATCGCGCAGGCTTCCCCCGGACTGATCGCCGCCATGCAGCGGGACCTGGGGCTCACCGCCGCGCAGGCCTCGACCCGGCTCACCCAGGAAATGACCGCCTCCCGGGTGCTGCCCGGCGCCCAGCGGGCCGCCGGCGCGGCGTTCGGCGGCGCCTGGTTCGATCCGGCGCGCGGCGAACTCGTCGTCGGGGTGACCGATCCCGCGGCGGCCGCCGCCGTCCGGCAAGCCGGTGCCGAACCCACCGCGGTCGCGATCAGCGCGGCCCGGCTCGACGCGGCGAAGGCCGAGATCGACTCCTCGGCCAAGACCCGGCCCGCCCCCGCCGCCGTCAGCGGCTGGCGTGCCGACCCGCGCAGCGGCAGTGTCGTGGTCGCCGTCCGCCCGGGTGCACACGGCTCCGACGTCGACGAATTCCTCTCCAGGGCAAGGAAATCCGGTCCGGTCACGGTGGTCACCGCCCCCAAGGCCGAACCGTTCGCGGCCGGCACCGTCGGCGGTGACCCGTACTACATCAACGGGAACACCCGCTGCTCGATCGGCTTCTCCGTCCACGGCGGATTCGTCAGCGCCGGCCACTGCGGCGGCAGCGGCAGTCCGGTCGTCGGCTGGGACGGCTCGGCCATGGGCAGCTTCGCCGGTTCTTCCTTCCCCGGCAACGACTACGCGTTCATCCGGATCGGCAACGGCTGGTGGACCGCACCGGTCGTACTCGGCTGGGGCACGGTGAGCGACGCGCTCGTCCGCGGATCGTGGGTCGCGCCGGTCGGCACCTCGGTGTGCCGGTCCGGTTCGACCACGCACTGGCACTGCGGCACCGTGCTGGGGCACAACGAAACGGTGAACTACTCGCAGGGCGCGGTGCACCAGATGACCCGCACCAACGTCTGCGCGGAACCCGGCGATTCCGGTGGCTCCTTCATCACCGGCGACCAGGCGCAGGGCGTCACCTCCGGCGGCTGGGGCAACTGCGGTTCCGGCGGCGAAACCTGGTTCCAGCCGGTGAACGAGATCCTGCAGACCTACGGCCTGTCGCTCGTCACCGCCTGACGTCACACCACCCGTGGCCTTTCACCGTTTCGGCGGTGGAAGGCCACGCCGGCGCCCGCCTCACCGACGTGAGGTGGCGAACAACCGGTCCAGCGCCGAGCGGCTCTCTTCGGCCAGCGCGCGGTAGATCACCAGCAGCTGATCCGAATCCTGCAGTGGCGTGAGCACCTCGTAGTGCAGTTCGAGCTCGCCGGCCTCGGGATGCCGCATCACCTTGCGCCCGCGGCCGTTGACCTTCACGTCACGTTCGGCCCACAACCTCGCGAATTCCTCGTCGGCGGTGAATTCGGCGATGAGCTCGGTCAGGGCCTGATCGTCCGGATGCGCGGCCCACGCGGCGCGCAGGTGCGCGATCCCCTCCCGGACGAGACGTTCACGGTCCGCGTAGAACTCGCGGATCTCGGGATGTTTGAGGCACAGCCACATCGAATTGCGCTGCGAGGGCGGCAAGGTGTCGAAATCCACCAGCAGCCTCGCCATTTCGTCGTTCCAGGCCAGGATGTCGTAACGGTGATTCATCAGCATGGCGGGCAGCGGTGACAGGTCGGCGACCAGCCGGGCCAGCGGCGGCGCCGCGGTGGTCGCGAGCTTGCCGTCGTTGCGGGGACGCTGCCGGGCCAGGTCGAAGAGGTAGGCGCGTTCGTCGGGGGCCAGGCGCAATGCACTGGCCAGCGCCTCCACGACGTCCGCCGAGGGCCGCAGCCCGCGAGCCTGCTCCAACCGCACGATGTAGTCGATGCTGACCCCGGCCAGTTCGGCGACCTCCTCGCGGCGCAGCCCCGGGGTCCGCCGGGACCGGCGGCGCGACGGCAGCCCGAACGCATCCGGGTCCAGGCGTTCGCGCCGGGTCCGCAGGAACGCGGCCAGCTCCTGTGTCGTGTCCACGGTGGAGGTCGTCATGCCCGGTCCAACAGCGAGGGTGGGACCGCTGTTCCCAGGAAGTCCTCTCCCTTAACCCCTGCTCGCGGCGGTCGCAGACTCGTCTTCGACCACGGATCACGAGTACAGGAGGACACGATGTCACTCACCCTCGACACCTACCGGCTGCTGGGCCGGTCCGGGCTGCGGGTCTCCCCGCTGGCGCTGGGCGCGGCGACCTTCGGCACCGAATGGGGCTGGGGCGCCGGGCGGGACGAGGCACGCAAGCTGTTCGATCACTACGTCGATCGCGGCGGCAACTTCATCGACACCGCCAACACCTACACGGACGGCAGCTCCGAGCGGCTGCTGGGCGAATTCGCGCGAGACAACCGCGAAAGCCTCGTGCTGGCGACCAAATACACGACACTGCGCCGCCCCGGCGACCCGAATTCCGGCGGCGGCCAGCGCAAGAGCCTGTTCGCGTCGGTGGAAGCCAGCCTGCGGCAGCTGAACACGGACTACATCGACCTGCTTTACCTGCACCTGTGGGATTTCACGACACCGGTCGAGGAGATCCTGCGCGGTATGGACGATCTGGTCCGCCAGGGCAAGGTCCTGTACGTGGCGATCTCCAACGCACCGGCCTGGGAGGTGTCGCGGATGCAGGCGATCTCCGACCTGCGCGGCTGGTCGCCGCTGGTCGCGCTGCAGATCGAGTACAACCTGATCGAGCGCACCGGGGAACGCGACCTGATCCCCATGGCACGCGAGATGGGGCTGGGGGTGGTCCCCTGGTCGCCACTGGCGGGCGGCGTGCTCACCGGGAAGTACGACCGCGACGACTTGGCCCCGGCCGAGGACGGCACCCGCAAGAACTTCAACCTCGCCCTGGGCACGCTCACCGAACGCAACCTCGCGATCGTGGACGTCGTGAAGGAGGTCGCCGCGGAACTCGGCCGCACACCCGCCCAGATCGGGCTCGCGTGGACCCTGCGGAACCCGGGCGTGACGGCACCGATCATCGGCGCCCGCACCCCCGCCCAGCTGAAGGACAACCTCGGCGCGCTGGACGTCGAGTTCACGACCTCGCAATTGGCCGGCCTCGACGCGGCGAGCGCGATCGAACTCGGCTTCCCGCACGACCTGCTCGCCCGTGACACGACCCTCGCGCTGACGCGCGGCGGCATGACGATCGAACCGCGCCGCTGACTTCACGGGTCTCGGCGCCACCAGGGACAACATCGGCGGGTAGTGAGGGGCCCCTTCCCTACCTTCAGGGTAGGGAAGGAGGCCTTCACGGACCGGTGAGCGTTCTCAGGGGGTCGTGAGTGGCGATTCGGGTTCTACTGAGCGGTAGGACGATCGTGGCGTGTTGCGAAAGCCACTTTCGCAACCTTCAGTGTTGCGAAAGTGGCTTTCGCAACGTCGGAGGCGGGGCCGAGCTACGTCGGGAGCACTGAACGAGGCTGCGGCACGCCATGATTGCCTTACCCCTCAATAACCGTCATCGCCACTCACGACCCCGCCGCGCGCCAGATTCCCGAACCGACGGGAACAGTTCCCCTACCTGCCGGGAAAGATCCGAAATTAGCCTTCGGTCACCGGTCGGCCACGTCGGCACCCCCCATGGACTCCGACCCGCGCCGGTAAGTCTCGTGAACCACCGCGGGTATCCGACTCTGGAGGATGTGTGACTGAGCGAGAAGTCGACGTATCGGCGATCGGCGGCCGGGCGAAGGCGGGCGGGTCCGCATGACCGGCGCCACGAGGACCGGCGTCTTCGCGGTACTGCGGTCGACCCCGGCCCCCGTCAGGTATCTGCTCGGCGGCGTGCTGGTCAACCAGCTGGGCGCGTTCGTCCAGACGTTCCTGATCCTGTACCTGACGTTCCGGGGCACCTCGGTCGGTTTCGCCGGGGTCTGCCTCGCCGCGTACAGCGTCGGGGCGATCTTCGGCGCCATGCTCGGCGGCGAGCTGACCCACCGGTTCGGTGGCCGCGCGACGATCGTGACGGTGATGACGTGCGCGGCACCGCTCGTCGCGTCGATCCCGCTGGTCCGGGGCACGCCTTGGGCACTGGTCACGGCGGTCGCGCTGTCCGGGCTGGCGATCCAGGCGTACCGGCCGGCGGCCGCGGTGCTGCTCGCGGAGTACATGCCGGAAGAGCACAAGGTCATGGGCTTTTCGATGATGCGCATCGCGCTGAACATCGGCGCGGCCGTGGCGCCGCTGATCGCCGCCGTGGTCATCCAGGTGAACTGGGATCTGCTGTTCTGGCTGGACGGGATGACGGCGGCGCTGTGGGCGTTGCTGGCGTTCGTGTTGCTGCCGAAGGGAAGCAACACCCCGCAAGAGTCCAAAGCAGACGCTCCTCCCGCGCTGAGCGCCCGCGCGGTGTACGCGACGATGATCCGGGACACCCGGTTCCTGTGCTATCTGGTGGCGGGCCTGTTCGGCATGATGATCTACGCCGGCTGGGTCGCGGTGCTGCCGTTGAACATCGTCGACGCCGGGTATCCGGTGGGGCTGTACAGCACGGTGCTGGTGATCTCCTCGGTCGTGCTGATCACCTGTGAACTGAAGATCACCACCTACATCGTCCGGATCCCGAAGAATCTCGCCGGTCTGTTCGGCAACCTGGTGAGCGCGCTGGGATTCGCGCTCTACGGGCTGATCGCGCAGCATCAGTTCTTCGTGATCGCCGGTGCCTTGCTGGCGGTGTCCGGGCTGATGATCCACGGACCGAGCACCGCCTCCCATCCGGCGACTTTCCCGGTGGAGCTGAGAAGCCGCTACATCGCGACGAAGGAGACGTTGTCCGGGGTGGCCGCGACGATCGGGCCGGTACTGGGGCTGTTTCTCTGGAGCGAATTCGGAGGCCCGGGGTTCTGGGGCTTCTGCGCGGTGCTGTCCGTCATCGCCGGATCGATGCACATCTACGGCCTCAAACAACCACCCGTGGCGGAAAAGGTGGCCGAACCCGAGCCGGAAGTCGTGGGAGAGCGACCATGAACGAATCCAACGGTGTCCTGCTGATCATCGGCAGCGGACTGAAGTTGTACCGCGAGTACCTGGTCTCGTCCATCCATCGGTGCGCTCGCGAGGCCGGACTCGGCCTGGTGCTGCTGAACAATCTCAAACCCACTTGGCAGCACGCGTATTTCGACGAGATCGTCCACACGGACGTGTTCGACGCGGACGAGATGCTCGCCGCCGCCCGTGAGGTCGCCGGACGGCACCGGATCGCCGGCCTGATGTGCTGGGACGAGCCGGTCGTGCTCGCCGCGGGTGAGCTCGCCGCCGAACTCGGGGTCCCCGGGTTGAGCGTCGACGGCGTCCGCGGCTGCCGCGACAAGAACCGCACCCGCACCGTGCTGACCGCGGAAGGGTTGCCGCAGCCGGGATACGCCTTGACCACCGGTCTCGACGAGGCCCGCGCCGAGGCCGCCCGGATCGGGTACCCGGTGGTGCTCAAGCCGAGGGCGATGGGCGCGAGCATCGGCGTGGTGTACGCCGCCGACGAGTCCGAAGTGGACGCCGCGTTCGGGGTCGCCATGGGCGCCGCCACTGTCGACCAGAGCCGCTACGGCGGCGGCGCGATCGTGGAGGGCTACGTCGCCGGGCCCGAGATCAGCATCGACGCGGCCGTGTACAAGGGCGAATACCTGCCGATGTTCGTGGCCCGCAAGGAAACCGGCGACCAGCCGTACTTCGAGGAGATCGGGCACGTCGTCGACGCCGGCGATCCGCTGCTGCACGACACCGAACTGATGGACGTCCTGGCGCGGGCGCATCGCGCGCTCGGCGTGGAGGACGGCATCACCCATTCCGAGGTCCGGCTGACCGACCGCGGCCCGCTGATCATCGAGATCAACGGGCGTCTCGGCGGTGACCTGATCCCGTTCCTCGGCCGGACCGCCACCGGTCTCGACCCCGGCGAGATCCTGTTCGCCGTGGCGACCGGGCGACGGCCGGTCATCGCCCCGACCCGGCACGCGGTCGCCGGGATCCGGTTCGGCTACCCGGCTCACGACTGCCTGGTCCACGAAGTCACGGTCCCCGCCGAAGCGCCGGGCCTGGTCGTCGCGTCGCCGATGGTCGACCCGGGGACCACCCTGCGGCTGCCACCCGGCGGCTACATCGCCCGGCATTCGTTCGTGGTGTGCGAAGCCGATGACCGGGACACCTGCGCCCGGCGACTGGACGCGGCGGCCGCACTGGTGCGGGTCGACGCCGATCCGGTGGACCCACCAGCACCCGGTACCGCGTTCGAGATGCCCGCCGGGCTGCTCGACGTCGACGAACACGAGGGAGTTTCCGCATGACCATGACCGAACCCGTCCGCACCGACAGGCCGCTGACCGGCGCTCAGATCCTCGCGAACGCGAAGGCGCTCGCGCCGATCCTGCGCGAGCGGGCGGCGGAGATCGAAAAGAACCGGAGCCTGCCCGCGGACGTGGTCGAGTTGCTGCGCGACGCCGGTGTCTTCCGGATCGGTTTCAGCCGGGACTGGGGCGGCCCCGAGATGACCTCGATGGAACAGACCGAGGTGATCGAAGCGCTTTCGTACGGCGACGCGTCCGTCGGCTGGTGCGCCAAACTCGGCTCGGACATCGGGTTGCACGCCAACTTCCTCGACCAGGACGAAGCCCGCCGGATGTTCACCAGCATCGACATGCACTCCGCCGGTGTGCTCCCCGTGACGGGGCACGCGGAACGTGTCCCCGGCGGCTACCGGCTCACCGGACGCTGGAGTTTCGGCAGCGGCTCGACCCACGCCGACTGGGTGGCCTCCGGGGCCATGGTGTTCGAGAACGGTGAGCCCTACGCCAGCCCGGACGGCAGCAACCCGCACGAGTCGCGGCTGTTCATGGTGCCCGGCGACCAGATCGAATCCGTCGACAACTGGTACACCCTCGGCCTGTGCGGCTCCGGCAGCAGCGACTACACGATCACGGACGTCTTCGTACCGGAGAACCACACCCTGACTTTCGACAACCCGCAGATCCCCAATGGACCGCTGGTACAGCCGGACGTGATCCAGCGCAGCATGTGCGGCGTCCCGCTCGGCGTGGCGAGGGCCGCGCTGGACTACGTCCGCGGTCTCACCATGGAACGGGTCGACATGCTGAAGGGCTCGCCGTGGCGGATGAGCGGCGTGGCCTGGAAGGACAACGAGCGCATCCAGATCACCCTTGCCGAATGCGAGGCCGACTACAGCACGACTCGGGCCGGCGTTTACCAGGCGCTGCAGCGCCAATGGGAGGTCACCGCCGACGGCACCGGCACGCTGGACGATCTCACGCCCGACGAGCGGGTCGCTCCGGCGCTGACCGGCTGGCAGGCCTTCCAGATGTCGAAGCGGGTCGTGCAGCGGCTCTGTGATCTGCTCGGCACCGCGGCCATCCGGTCGGGCGACCCGATGAACCGGTGGCTGCGCGACTCGATGACCATGGCCATGCACCCGACCGCGCGGGACCGCGTCACCCAGACGGTCGGCGCGCATCTCGTCGGTGCCAAGCCGTCCATGCGGTTCATGCTCGGCATCGTCGACAAGCCCAAGACCGAGTCCGATGCGTGAGCAGCGGCCCATCCTGATCGTCGGGTTCGTGACGCCGGTGCTGATGGCACTGACCGGCACCGAACCCGGCGGTTCGGTCATCCTCGTCGAGGAGCCGGACGTCATCCGCAAACGGGACCTGCGCACGAGGCTGGCCGGGTCTCCCCTGGTCGGTGCACTGATCGGCTGGGAACACGCCCGGCCCGGTTCGGCCGACGAGTTCTACGTCGCCCATCCGGACCTGGACCCGGCCGCGGTGATCCCGCTGATCGAGTACGCCACCCCGTTCGCCGCCCGGCTCGCCGAACGTTACGGCCTGCCGGGCGCGACCCTGGGGGCCGCGCAGATCCTGCGGGACAAGGCGATGCTGCGGAAGGTCAGCGCGGCCGCCGGGCTGGCCAATCCGGAGAGCGCCACCGTGACCTCTCCGGAGGACGTGCTGGCGTTCCTGCGCGCCCATCCCGGCCCGGTGGTGCTCAAACCGGCGAACCGGCAGGCCGCGGTCGGCACGCAGATCATCCGTGACCCTGGCGAGGTCGAGGGGGCATGGGCGAGCTGTGTCGAACAGGACGAGGGCATCTTCGTCCCCGACCGGCCGATGGAACTGTCCATGCTGGTCGAGCGGTACGTGCCAGGCCCCGAGTACAGCGTCGAGATGCTCGTCCGCGACGGGCGGCAGCTGTTCGCCAACGTCACCGGCAAACAGCTCTATCCCGGCCCGCGGCCGGTGGAGCTGGCCCATATCGTGCCCGCCGACATTCCCGGCGACCTCACCGAGGAGCTCGCGGAACTGACCTGTCAGGTCGTCGAGGCGGTCGGATTCGCCGACGGCATCCTGCACTGCGAGTGGATCGTCTCCGACGGACGGCCGTATCTGGTGGAATGCGCCGGCCGGATCGCCGGTGACGGGATCATGGAGGTCATCGACCGCGCCTACTCGATGGAGCTGTTGCGTTCCTACGTGGCGATGATGCGCGGCGAGATGCTGCCCGAGTTGCCTCGCCGCGCCAAGGGCGGCGCCGCCGTCCGGTTCGTCCCGATGGAGCCGGGCGTGATCGACGCCGTCCTCGGGCTCGATCAGGCCCGGCAGGTGGAAGGCGTGTTCCTGGTGGACATCCAGGTCGAGCCGGGCCACCGGTTCACCGGGCTGCGCAGCTCGTGGGACCGGACGGGGTTGGTGATGGCCGTCGCGGACAGCCCCGCCGAAGCGTTGCAGCGCGCGGAAAAGGCCGCGGGCCTGATCCGTATCGAGGTCACCCCGGAGCCTTGAGACTCGGCGCGGCCCGGCGCTCGGACGAGCGTCCGGTCGGGGGCCTTCTGCCGGCTCCGGATCGTCGTTCCGTGAAGGGCCCCTTGAGGGACTCTGGGTCCCTCAAGGGGCCCTTCACGGAACGGAAAACGTCCCCGCGACCGGGTCACAACTTGAGCGCGTGAAGGCCCCCTTCCCTCGGCTGAGCCGAGGGAAGGGGGCCTTCACGCGCTTCCACTGTGGACGGTCAGCGGCGGAGTCGGCGGGCGGCCGCGGCGGCGGCACCGGCCGCGACGACCGCGGCACCCGAGTACTTCAGGATCCGGTGCTGGCGGGTAGCCCGCCGCAAGGCCTTGGCGTACGGAACGGTGGTGTTGGTGATCATCGCGTGCAGCGGCATCCAGCGGTGCCGGAGAACTTTCTCCAGCACGGTGTCGCAGGCGCGTTCCAGACGGACCGCCGGCGAGCGCACGGTGTCGCGGAGTTCGGCGAAGTTGCGGTGGGACATGTCCGCCAGCGCGTCGGTGTTCGGCTTGCGGCGGGTGTAGTACCTCGTCAGCGCCGCCGTCGTGTCGCCCGGGTGGAGGGAGAGACTGTCCGTCAGTTCCAGCGCGTCCTCGAAGGCCGAGTTCATGCCCTGGGCCAGGAACGGATAGACGGCGTGGCAAGCGTCCCCGATCAGCACCACCTTCCCCTCGTGGATCCACGGGGCCGTGCTGACGGTGACGAGATTGAAGGTGGGCCGCCGCAGGAACTCCTCGCCGAGGTCGGGGACGAGCGACAGGACGTCGGGGAAATGGCGGCGGAACAAGGATTCCACGTCCTCAGCCGTCTTCAGCGAGTCGAAACCGTGGGGGCCGCGGAACGGCAGGACACAGGAACAGGTGAAGGAACCGTCGCGGTTGGGGTGGGCGAACATCATGATGTCGCCGCGGGGCCACAGATGGAAGACGTCGTCGGCCATGCGATGGCCGCCGTCCGCGGCCGCCGGGATGTGGAGTTCCCGCCAGCCCCATTCGAGGTAGCGCTGCGAGAACTCCGCGCGCTGTTCGTGGTGCATGGAGCGGCGGACGGCCGAAAACGCGCCGTCCGCGCCCACCACGACATCCGGCTTCACCACGAGTGCCCGTCCGTCGGGGTCTACAAAGGACACCGAGGGCAGGTCACGGTCCATGCCGGTGCACCGCGTGTCGAAAACGAACCGCACCCCTGGCACCCGGCAGGCCGCGTCCACGAGGACCGCGCTCAGGTCCTGGCGCTGGATGGCCAGGATGCCGCCTTCGCCGTAGGCCGAGAACCGCAGCCCGCTATCGGGGTTGTGCAGCATCCGCCCGCGCATCGGCACCACGAGCCGTCTCACCTCGTCCGACAACCCCAGGCGATCCAGCGCCGCCAGGCCACGCCGGGAAAGCCCGAGGTTCATGGACGTGGCGGCGCTGGCGGTCTCGCGAGGATCCGGCCTGCGGTCGTACACCGTCACCGTATGCCCTTGCCTGCCCAGCGAAAGCGCCAAGAACGCGCCCGCCATCCCGGCGCCCACAATCGTGAACTCCACTATGCACTCCCCTTGTTCAAGCCTTGACCTCCATGACAGCGCCGAGGATCTCCTCGGCGACGAGCGGCGCGGTGGCGAATCCGGTGCCACCGCAGGCGGGACGGGCCCACACCGACGGGCGGATCCGGACGAGCATCGGGCCGCCGCCGACGGGATCGGCCGCGTAGTGGCAGTCCCGCACGGCGACGACGGCGTAGTCCGCGGCGCCGGCGAGGATCGGCTCGGCGAGCAGCCGATCCGCCCACGGTCCGCGTTCCCGCTCCGTGGTGGCCGCGACCTCCCGGCACACCGCGTCCGAACTGATCTTGAGCAGGGTGCCCCCGCCGGGTGGCAGGAGCCAGGCCGTGCGGGCCGCACCGATCCGGCCGACGCCGGGGGCCGACGTCCACCAGCCAGCCAGCTCCCGCGGCGGCCGCAGGTAGACCATGGTCTGCCGGTACAGCGTGACGGGCCGCTCGACCAGTTCGGTGTTCCCCGGTCCCGCCGCGACCAGCACGAGATCCGCGTCCACCACGGTCCCGTCGGCCGCGGACACCCGATGCTCGTCGACATCGACGACGGCGCATCGCGGCCGCAAGGTCACCGCGGGATGCGCGGCGAGCCATTCGGCCGCCGCGCGCAGGAACCGTTCCGCCAGCAGCACGCCGGCACCCACGTCGAGCACCCCGGCGGTCCCGGCGGGGAACACCACGGGCGCCAAGGCGTCCGGCGACACGGCGACCGCGGGCAGCCCGGCGCGGCTCGCCGTGTCGAACATCGACGCGAGCTCGTCCGGGACGCCCGCGGTGACCACGCCGACCGGCCGGAAGATCTCCGTCCGCAGCAACGATTCCAGCTCCAGCCACCGACGGCGGGCCTCGGCCATCCGCAGGGTCCCGTCGACGTCGTCCGGACGCAGCACCCGCAGGGCGCGGTGCTGGTCGGACGACGCCGACGCGGGATTCGGGACGGGACCGCGATCGAACACGGTGACGCGGTGGCCCGCCCGCGCGCAGCCGATCGCGGTCACCAATCCGGTCACGCCCGCGCCGACGACGGCGACCGAGGCCATCAGACGGCCAGCCGCGGCAACTTCTCGGCGACGACCGTGCGCGCGTCCACCTGCCCTGGCAACGTCGTGTCGGGCAGCGCGGCCGCGGCGAGATCGATCAGGATCGGAGCGGCACAGCGCAGGAACACGTTCACCTGGTGGCAGAGGTCGCCCGCGGTCTCGGCGGTCGTCGCGGCGGCCAGCCGGTCCAGCCGTCCCAGCTGCTCGGCGAGCGTCGACGCGACGGCGGTCAGGCTGAACCGCTCGAGCCCGTAGCCGTCGGTGAACCGCTCGGTCATCCGCTTCGCCGTCCGCCGCGCGTCGGCGGAGACGGGCAGCGGGCCACGGTCCACCCACTCGTCGACCACCGCCGCAATCCGGTTCCACGGCCCGGTCAACCGGGTCTCGCTGACCCGGAGCAGCGCCTCGTGGGTGAAGTCGGTGCGCTGGTATTCGGGGCTGGTGGCGCAGAGATGGAAGCGGATGAGATCGCGCGGCACCTCGGCGGCCAGTTCGCGGCCGGACACCACATGTCCGCGGCTGGTGGAGAACTTCTCGTTGGCCAGCTCGTAGAACTCGTTGGTGACGTACTGCGCCGGCAGCACATGGCCGCCGAGCGCGGTGAGCATCGCCGTGCCCACGACCGCGAACGGGTACGTCGCGTCCAGGCCGAGGAAGTACACCACGGTCGAACCGGAGTCCTCCCGCCACAGCTCGTCGTCCGCGGTCAGCACCGCGCCGCGTTTCTCGGCGGCCAGCGCGGTGGTGAACATGCTCCACGGCATGCCCTCCATATGCGGATAGATGACCTGCCCTGGCACCTCGGGGAACGGCGCCGGGATACCCCACGACGTCGGCTGGGTGATCGGGAAGTCCGGCAGCGGCCCCGCCATCGCGGACTCGATGAGCCGCGCCATCCCGGGCCGCATCGGGATCCGGGCGAAGTACGCCTCCAGTTCCGCGCGGTACCGCTCCACCGGGAAGACGAGGATGTCCGCCTCCCGGTACTCCAACGGCTCGTCCGGGCGCAGCGTCGAACGCGGCTCGATCAGGTCACCCGGGGCGACCGGCAGCCCGCAGCTCTCGCAGATCCCGGCGTACCCGTCGGCGAGGCAGAACGGGCAGCCGCCGCTGACGTAGGCGTCCATCAGGTACTCGCCGGTGCTCGGCAGGAACGGGAAACGCACGGTCCGCAGCTCGAGCCTGCCCATCCCGTGCAGGCGATCGTAGAAGTCCATGACGAGTTTGGTGAACCTGTCACCGATGCAGCCGAACCCGTCGACCTCGATCCCCATCGCGGCCAACGTCTGCCGCACCTGCTCCGCGGAGCGTTCCCGCAGGTCTTCCGGTGCCACGCCGAGCCGCGCGGCAGCGGTGACGATGTAGTTCTGGGTGAAGTGCATGCCGGTGCCGTAGAGGGCTTCCGTGCCGGTCGCGCGGGCGTACCGGGCGCAGACGTCGGCGGCAAGGAACGGTCCGGCGAGATGGCCGAGGTGCAGATCGCCGTTCGCCGTCGGGGCCGGCGAGATCACCACCAGCCGGTTCATCAGGCGGTCCTCGACTCGGCGCCGCGGCGCGCGAGCAGATCGCCGACGATGTCACGGGAACGATGGGCCAGCACGCTGATCAGCGAGTCGGCGATACCGTGCGTCGCCTCGTTGACGCCCTGCAGATACACCGCGCCCCAAGCGGAATCGCCGAGATCGACCCGGTAGCAACGGCTGACCGAGATCTCCGCGAGGCCGACGCTGTCGGCCAGGTCGCGCACCATCGCGGGCATCCGCTGGTCGTAGCCGGTGCCGAGGAGCACCAGATCGCACTGCAACGCCTCGACCTTGCCGCTGGTCCGATCACGCAGATCGAGGACGATCTCGTCGTCTTCGATCCTGGCGCCGACCACCTCGGTCAGGGTGCGCACGTGCGAACGCTGCACGCCGAGACCGCGCTGCTGGTAGAGCGTGGTGTACATGTGGTCGAGGAACGGCGGGGCCGCCCCGGCGTAGTTGGTCAGGCGCATCTCGTCCAGCATCTGCTCCCGGATGTCGGCCGGGCTGTCGTAGAAGCGGTCGACGAACGACGGGAAGAACAGCTCGTTGACGAATTTGCTGGTCTGGTAGTTCTGCGGGCCGATCGAACGCACGATCATGGTGCGGGTGCTGTTGGGCAGATTGTCGTGCAGTGCCATGAACATCTCGGCCGCGCTCTGCGCCCCGCCCACCACGACGGCGCGCAGCGGGGCGTCCGGCGGCAGCTCCGCGATCCGGCGCCGGTACTGGGCACTGTGGATGATCCGGTCGGCCGGAAGGTCGGCGAAGACGTCCGGCACGTTCGCGTCCCGGCCGCCGCCCACGACGAGATCGCGGCAGTGGATCGTGTCCCCTCCGGCGAGCGTCGCGGTCCAGCCGGTGATCGATCCGTCGGTGCCGCGTACGGGTTCGATGCGCTGGACCCTGGCGTCGTACCGGATGCGGACCTTGTCCAGCGACTTCGCGACCCACTGCAGGTAGTCGGAGAACTCCCAGCGGAACGGGTGGAAGGTGCCCAGGTTGACGAACTCGTCGAGCCGATTCTCCTGGTACAGGAAGTTGAGGAACGAGAACTTGCTGCGCGGGTTGCGCAGGGTCACCAGATCCTTGAGGAAGGAGACCTGGCTGCGTGCCCACGGCATCAGCAGATCGCGTTGCCATTTGATGTCCGGGCTCTGCTCCAGCAGCAGCGTCTGCTCGGCGAGCTCCGGATTCCCGGACTCCTCGATGGCCACCGCGAGCGCCAGGTTCGCCGGTCCGGCACCGATCGCCAGCAAACCCACCTGTATTTCAGTCACAGATACACCCCGTTCGTCCAGAATAGGTTGCCGACACTAAGGATCGACATTTCCCCGGCGACAGGGTCGCTTTTCCCGCCGAACCGGGAATCTCGGCAAGGTCATCCGCTTCTGCACAAAAGACCGCCCGGCGATAGGGATAAATTCCCCCTTTTCCGGGAGACCACCTGGCCGGCCTCTCCGCTACCCCAAGAGGCTCCGCCGTCTGCCCCATAAGGTAGCGGCACGTTGCCGCATTCGGCCGAGTACCGAAAGCACGCCGCTTCTTCCCTCTTGACCGACCAGGTCCACACCAGCGAAAAAATTGATTGCGATCAATTGTCCATAACGGTCGTATGGATCCGTTCGATACCTAGTGCATAGACTCTTCTCGCGGCCGGCGAGCCCCATCCCCGGCACGGTCGAGCAGGCACCTTCATCGCACTTCACCGAACGGAGCCGATCAGGCAGGCTCAGTAGCGGCAGGCATAGGGGAAAATGATGAACAATCACGTCAGTGTCGGTAACACCGCCCGTTTGTGGCCGGCGGAACTCCATGACCAGCGGCGCACCGCGCGCCTGTTGCCCGAACAAAACAGGGGTGAAGAAAATACCGACACCGAATGGGTGACGGTATTCCTCGCCGACAGCCAACCGGCCGTTCGCTACCGGGTCCGCTCCGCGCTCGAACTCGTCGACGGCATCGTCGTCATCGGTGAAGCGGCCACGGCGAACGCCACGATCGCGGAAACCTTCCGGCACCGGCCGGACGTACTGGTCGTCGACCCTCAGCTCGGCGAGGCCGCGGCCATCGACGTGGTGAGCCGGGTGTCCCGCGTCGCACCGGACACCCGGATCCTGGTGCTGAGCACGGCCGACGACGACTCCGCCATCAGATCGGCGCTCCAGGCGGGCGCGCGCGGATATCTGATCAAGGGCACCGATCTGGACCAGGTCGTCCGCGGCGTTCAGGTCGTGGCCGCGGGCGAGGCGATCGTCGGCAAGGCGATCGCCTGCCGGTTCAGCGCCTTGATGCGGTCGGCGGGCGGCCCGGAGCCGTACCCCTTTCCCCAGCTGACGACCAGAGAACGGGAAGTGCTCGACCGCGTCGCCGCGGGAAAATCGAACGGCGCCATCGCCCGCGAACTGGCGCTTGCGCAGAAGACCATCAGCAATCGTGTTTCCGCGGTCTTCGGCAAACTCGGAGTGGCCGACCGGGCACAGGCGATCGTGCTGGCGCGGGACGCGGGTCTCGGCCGCGGCTGATTCACCGGTAATCGGGAATAGTTCCCCTATCTCCGGGAAGACGGCCGAACATAGCCTCGATCAGCACCGAACGCCGGAGAAGGAAAGCATGCTGATCGGAGTGGGATGTGACTGACCAAGACCTCGCCGTCGTGGACATCCGCAGGCTGGAACACGAGAACCTGACGCGGGCCTACGGCTTGGAGATGAAGCTGCTTTATCCATGGAACGGTTTGACAGCACCGTTTCGAGGGGCTTGGTGTGTCCTTCGCCCCGGTGACGTATCGGTGTCCCACGCCCACCACGAGCACGAGATCTTCATCGGAATGACCGGAAAGGCCGCGGTGATCGCCGGCGAGAAGCGGCACGAGTTCGTGGCCGGCGACCTCGTATTCCTGAAACCGGGGATCGAACACAACCTCGTCAACGATCACGACGAGGACTTCTCCTACTACGCGATCTGGTGGGACCGGTCGATGTCGGACGAGTTCGTCTCCCACGAGATCTCCCGGGCCGAGTCCCATGATTGATTACGACGGGCGGAAATTCCGCAAAGCGGGCGGCGACGCCGAAGCGATCGCCGTGTACCGGCAAGAAGGCGACGTCGTCTGGTCCGAGTTCGCCGGGGGCGAGGTGCGGCGAGGGTCGATCACCGGCGCCCAGCGGGAGAACGGGGCCCTGCACCTGGGATACACCCTCGTGCTCGCCACCGGTGAGGTGATCTGCGGGCACACGGTGAACACGCCGGAGATGACCGAAGACGGCCACCTCCGCCTGCGTGAGGTGTGGGAGCGCTACGGCCCGCACGCCGCCACCGGCGTCTCCTACCTCGACGAGGTGAGCTAGTGTTCCGCAGCCCATCCGACGCGGACTGGCGACGCCTCGACCACGCCGTGGCAGGCCGCGTGCGGCGCCCCGGAGAGTCCGGGTTCCGCGACGCCAGCGTGCCGTTCAACAAACGGTTCGCGGAAATCACCCCACGCGGTGTCGTCTCCGTGACGAACACCGCCGACGTACGAACCGCCATCGAATGGGCGCGCGACACCGGCGTCGACGTCGTCGCCCGTTGTGGCGGGCACAGTTACGCGGGCCATTCGGTCAACACCGGCCTGGTCATCGACCTTTCCCCGATGAACACCGTGACCGCCGACGGGTCGACAGGGCTCGTGACGGTCGCGGGCGGCGCGCGGATGGCGGACGTCTACGCCGCCATCCAGCCGTACGAAATGGCATTCGCGCTGGGCAACGGAGCCTCCGTCGGTATCGCAGGACTCACCCTCGGTGGCGGGTGCGGGGCCACCTCCCGCGCGTTCGGGCTGACCGCGGACGCGCTCGTGGCGACCACGGTGGCGACCGCGGACGGGCGGGTTCTGCGGTGCGACGCGGACGACAACGCCGACCTGTTCTGGGCCTGCCGCGGTGGCGGCGGCGGGAACTTCGGGATCAACGTGTCCTTCACCTTCCAGGCGAGGCCGGTGGCGGACTGCGCCAGCTACCTGCTGCTGTGGGACCGCGCCGACGCGCCGAAGGTCTTTTCGGTGTTGCAGGAGGTCGCGCGGCGGGCGCCGGACGAATTCGCGGTCCGGATCGGCGTCAGCAAGTCTGGCGAGTCGGACGCCGTCGTGTCCGCCATCGGGCAGCATCTCGGCACGGCCGAGGAGTTGCGGGAGATCCTCGACCCCGTGCTGTCCGTCGCCCGGCCGATCCGCATGGATCTCGCGGACCGGACCTTCTGGGAGGCCAAGGACGACCTTCTGCACGAGACCGCGGAGGGCGCGTTCTCGGTACGGACCAACATCGTCACCGAGCCACTGCCCGACGAGGCGATCGCCACGATGCTGTCGTTCGTCGACCGCCTGCCCCCCAGCGGCAACCCGGACGGCGGTGGCGCGGCCCTGTTCTCCTGGGGTGGCGCGATCAACCGCGTGGGCGCGACGGAGACCGCGTTCGCCCACCGGAACGCGCTCTTCTTGCTGTCCATGGACACTTCGTGGGCCGAGAACGACGAGCCCGCCGTGGTCGACGCCAACCTCCGCTGGCTGGCGGAACTGGCCGACGCGTTGTCGCCGTATGTGTCCGACGGCGCCTTCCAGAACTTCATCGACCCGGATCTCGAAGACTGGCGCACCGCCTATTACGGCGTCAACTACCCACGACTGAAGGCGATCAAGGATCGGGTCGACCCCGACGGCGTCTTCACCTTCTCGCAAAGCATCGGATCATGATCGGCGACGACAAGGTCCTCATCTGGACGGCGGCCGAGGTCGAGAACGGCGCGATGCCGGCGGAGCATCGGCCCTACGCCCAGGAGATCCTGGCCTGGGCGGGCCGCTACCTGGTGTCGCCGCATCCGGAACTGGGCCGGAACGGACCGGTGTGCCCGTACACGCAACCATCGATCCACAAAGGACTATTCCATCTGGCGGCGCTGACCACCACGAATGGCGAGACCGACGTCCGCGACGCGATCGAGAGCCTGCGTTCTTGGTATGAAAGGCTTTCCGTCAGGACCTCGCCCGCGGACCGGGAACTGCTGACGATCCTCCTCGTGCTGCCGCAACTGGACTATCAGGACGCGACAGGGCTGGACGATCTGCAGCGTGAGGCGAAGGACAAGTTCGTCAACGACGGCCTGATGATCGGGCAGTTCCATCCGGTCTGCGAACAGCCCGGCCTGTGGAACGAGAAGTTCAAGGCGCTGCGCGCGCCGGTGCCGTTGCTGGCCATCCGGAAACTGGTCGTCTTCGACCTGCCGTTCCTGATGGACGACGCGGTGCACGCCGAAAGCTACCTCCGGCGGTTCGCCCCGGACATCCCGCCCCGCATCCGCGACCAGCTGGTCAGCAGGCTGGTGGGCACCAAGAAATCCTTGCAGACAGCCTGATCACCCCCGGGGGAAAACACTTATGCGGCACTACCTCATGGTCCGGCCGGCGTACTTCGACGTCGAGTACTCGATCAACCCGTGGATGGATCCCGGCAAACCCACCGACGCCCGGCTCGCGATCACCCAGTGGGAATGGCTGCGCGACCTTTACGTCGAACTGGGCCACCGGGTGGACCTGCTCGATCCGGTGCCGGGTCTGCCGGACATGGTGTACGCGGCCAACGGTGCCACCGTGGTGAACGGCAAGGTGCTGGTCGCGCACTTCCACCACCGGCACCGTCGCCGGGAATCCGCTGCGTACCTGAACTGGTTCACCGAGCACGGTTACCGCGATGTGCGGCAGGCCCGGTGGCACAACGAGGGCGAAGGCGACTTCCTCGTCGCGGGCTCCCGGATCCTGGCGGGTTCGGGTTTCCGCACCGACCGCCGCGCACACGACGAGGGCGCCGAGTTCTTCGGGGTGCCGGTGGTGGGGCTGACCTTGACCGACCCGCGTTACTACCATCTGGACACCGCCCTGACCGTCCTGGACGACGACCTGATCATGTACTTCCCGCAGGCCTTCACCGAAGAAAGCAGGCAGCGGCTCGAAGAGCTGTACCCGGACGCCATCACCGCTTCGGCCGCCGACGCCGCGGCGTTCGGCCTGAACGCGGTCTCCGACGGGCGGCACGTCATCCTGCCGCAGGCCGCGACGGGACTGATCGCCCAGCTGCGCGAGCGCGGCTTCGAACCGATCGGCGCCGATCTTTCGGAGCTGCTCAAAGGCGGCGGGAGTGTCAAATGCTGCACGCTGGAACTCCGCCCCGCCGCCCCATGAGGAACTCCGGCCGGATCAGGTCCGGTCCGCGTGCCTGGCGAACCAGGTTTCCAGCAACTCGGTGACACGCTCGGGTTCTTCGTGGTGCGGCCAGTGCCTCGCGTCGAGCCAGTGCACTTCGGATTCGTCGCACAAGGCCGCACTGGGTTCGACGAGACGCGTGCTGAACGCGCCGTCCCGTCGTCCCCAGATGATCTGGGTCGGCACGTGGACCGGCCGGTCGAGTTCGGCGCGCGCGGCGCGGCCGGACGTCGAGATCGTCCGGAACAGCGCGCGGTACCAGAACAAGGGCCGCTGGATCGCCCCTGACCGGCGCCAGGCGGCGCGGTGCCGGTCGACGTCGGCGTCGCTCAGCCGGGCGCCGTGTTTCAGCATCGCCGCGAGAACCGCGCCGTCACGGGCACCGAGGACCGTCTCGGCGAGGCCGGGGATCTGGAACGCCACCATGTACCAGCTCCGCAGCAGCTGGGCGGGTTTGCGGATCAGTGCCTCGGCGAAGACATGCGGATGCGGGCAGTTGACGATGGTCAGCGACCGGACCAGGTCGGGTCGTTCGATCGCCACCATCCAGGCCACCGCCCCACCCCAGTCGTGCCCGACCAGGTGCACCGGCTCCGTCCGCTGCCGTTCGATGAGCAACACGATGTCCTTGACCAGCTCGGGCATCCGGTAGTCGGCGACCAGACCGGGTTTGGACGACAGGCCGTAGCCTCGCTGATCCGGCGCGAGTACCCGGTAACCCCGCTCGGCGAGCGCGGTCATCTGCGGCTCGAACGTGAACCAGAGGTCGGGCCAGCCATGGAGGAACAGCGCCGCCGGACCGGTTTCGGGACCGCCGGCCTGGAGGTGGAGCGTGACGTCGTCGACGTCCACGAACTGCGGCTGGAACATGGGTGCTCCTTCAGTTGCGGATGATCCTCCGTTCCGTGGCGACGGCCACCGCACCGGCACGGCTGTCGACGCCGAGTTTGTCGTAGATGTGGACCAGATGTGTCTTCACGGTTGCTTCGGAGATGAACAGGCGCGCGGCGATCTGCCGGTTGGTCAATCCTTCCGCCACCAGCTGCACGATCTCGGTCTCACGTGGGCTCAGCGCGGGTGCCGGGGCCCGCATGTGCCCGAAGAGCCGGGCCGCCACCTGGGGTGCCATGGCGGTTTCGCCGCGTGCGGCGGCGTGGATGCCGCGGAAGAGATCCTCGGGCGGTCCCGCCTTGAGCAGGTAGCCGGTGGCGCCGGCGGCCACCGCCCTGGTGATGTCCAGTTCGGCGTCGTAGGTGGTGAGCACCAGCACCTTCGGGGGATCCGCCAGGGCGGTCAGGCGCTCGGTGGCGTCCACCCCGTCCGGGCCGTCGCCGAGCTGCAGGTCCATCAGCACGACGTCCGGCTTCTCGGCAGTGGCGAACCGCACTGCTTCGTCGGCGCCCGCGCATTCGCCGATCACGTCGAAACCGGGCTCCCCGGCGAGCAGGGCCGCGATCCCGGCCCGCACCACCGGATGGTCGTCGACGATCAGCACCCGGATCGTCATGGGACCTCCCCCGCAGGCATGGCGGACACGGTGGGCACGGCGACGGCGAGCGCGGTGCCCTCGCCCGGCGCGCTCTCGACGACCATCTCACCACCGAGTTCGGCGACCCGCTCACTGATCATCCGCAGCCCGTTCCCCCGGTCTCCGCTCGCGCGTGCGGAAGCCGGATCGAAGCCGACACCGTCGTCTCGGATGTCGAGGACGACCTTGTCGGCCAGGTAGGTCAGCGTGACGGCGGCTTCTCTCGCGCCCGCGTGTTCACTCACGTTCGCGAGTGCTCCCTGCGCGACCCTGAGCAGGCCGGCCTCCACCTGTGGTGCCAGCGGATACGGGTCTCCGCTGATCTCGAAGCGCACCGCGTGCATGGCGGCGAACCCGATCTGTTCGGCGAGGTCTTTCAAGGTCTCGCCGAGATCGGTGGCGTCGAGCCGCGGCGACCCCAGGCCTTTGACGAACCGGCGTGCCTCGCCGAGGGTGTCGCCCGCCGCGTCGACGGCGCGGGACACGTAGCCCTTCGCCAGTTCCGGGTCCGTGTCCCACGACCGCTGCGCCGCCTGGAGCAGCATCCGCATACTCGAGAGCCCCTGCGCGAGGGCGTCGTGGATCTCTCGTGCCAGCCGCTCCCGTTCGTGCATCATCCCGGCCAGGCGCTGGCTCTGCGCCAGATCGACCCTGGCACCCAAGAGTTGTTTGACGGCCTCCCCCAGCCGGAACCGGTCGCGGTGGAGTTGCAGGAAGGTCATCGTGGCCATCAGCGCGACCGCGATGGGCGCGAGCACGATGCTCGGGTCGAATTCGGTCGCGATCCTCAGCTGGGCGAGGATGGTCGCGACGGTCAGCAGGACGACCACCACGACCACGATCCGCGGGCGCAGCACCTGCAGGCCGACGAAGAACAACGGCACCGCGCACCAGGCGAAACTCGGCGCCGCCACCACCAGCGCGAGCCAGATCGCGATCACCGTGGCCAGCCACGCCGGACGCCACCGGTCGAGCACGGCCCAGCTCAGCACCCCGGCCGCGTAGACCAGCGCGAGCGCGCCGGTGAGCGCGAGGATCAGCGGTGTGGCGCCGCTCGACCCGTGCGCCGCGACGAACCTGGCCACCGACGCGGCCAGCAGCAGGAAGAACCCGGCGTGCATGGCGGCGTTCAGCCGCGTGGCCGCCCCGAAATGCGCTTTCAACTCGGTCCTCCCTTCGTCGCCGATGATCGTATGCGGGGAGGCGGGGTGTCCCGCATCAATCGTTCGGTTGATGCCGCTACCCATCACACGGCGTCCGATCGACATCCACTCTCCCGATTCGCCCGGCCCGCCCAGCCGGGAAAGTCGAAGGGGAACGAACACCCCCTCACGGCAAAGGAAATCCGATGAACGCCACGCTCCCCCGCACTCGCCTCGTCCTGGGTATGACGGCCGGTCTCGCGACCGTCGCGCTCGCCACCGGCCTCGGTGCGGCGCAAGCACAGGACCGCAAGCCGCAGCCGCCCGCGGCGCAGGCCGTCGTGCAGACCGGCGTGCTCGGCATCGACGCCGCCACCCGTGCCGCGCAGGCCGCGCTGGACGCCGCAGAGAAGGAGGGGCAGCGGGTCACGGTCGCCGTGCTGGACCGCTCGGGTGACGTCCGCGTCCTGCTCAAGGGCGATGGCGCCGGACCGCAGACGGAGGAGTCCGCCAAGCGCAAGGCCTTCACCGCGGTCTCCTTCGGACAGCCCACCTCGGCGCTGTCCAAGAACGCACAGGGCGACGGTCCGACCATCCGCGACATCCCCGGCACGCTCTTCCTCGCCGGCGGTGTGCCGGTCGCCGCGAACGGCGCGCCGATCGCCGGGATCGGGGTCGGCGGCGCGCCCAGCGGCGACCTCGACGAGCGGTTCGCCACGGCCGGCCTGCGCGCCATCGGGGAGCTTCGCTGAGGGTCGGTGAGCGGGCGGCCGTGGCGTTGCTCGCCGCCCTCGTGCTCGGTGCCTGCTCCCCCCAGGCACCGAGCACCCCCCCCCCCCCCGCTTCATCGCAGCCCGCCTCATCCACGCCTTCTCCATCCCAGCCTTCTTCGTCCACGCCGCGGCGCCAAGGAGTCCCCGTGAGTCAGCTCTTCGAAGCCGACGTGAACCTCGTCAGGCAGGCGGTCGACGCAGGCGCCGACCTGGAGACACGGGACGATCGCGGCCGGACCCCGTTGCTCGTCGCCGTCACCGAGAACCGTGTCGAGATCGCCGAAGTCCTCGTCAAAGCGGGCGCCGACCCGGACGCGTTCGACGAGCGGCACGACACACCGTGGCTGGTCACCGGCGTCACCGGAAGCGTCCCGATGGCGAAGGTGCTGCTCGAGGCCAAGCCGGATCTGACCATCACCAACCGATTCGGCGGCGTCTCGCTGATCCCCGCCTCCGAACGCGGGCACGCCGAGTACGTGCGCTTGGTCGCGGGCAGCGGGATCGACGTCGACCAGGTGAACGACCTCGGCTGGACCGCGTTGCTGGAAGCGGTCATCCTCGGCGACAGCGGGCCGCGCCACCAGGAAGTGGTCCGAGCACTCGTCGCCGCGGGAGCGGACGTGAACCTCGCCGACAAGCAGGGCGTCACTCCCCTCGCGCACGCCAGGACCAAGGGCCAGACGACCGTCGCCGAGATCCTCCGAGAGGCGGGAGCCCACTGACCACGGTCCGGCCGGCGGCGGGGGGCCCCAATGTCGCGCTAGAGACACTGAGCGTCTCCGATGCGACATTGGGAACCCGCCCGGTTCCCCGAAGCGCCGCGCGCGACGCTGGAGCGACCGGCCCGCCCCGGAGCACCCAAACGGCTGTGTCGCGAAAAAGCCGGGCCCGAGCACCCGCCCGCGCCAGGCCCCTGACCGTGTGGATTTCGGGGCATCTGACGTCCCGAAATCCACACGGTCCCGCCCTGCCAGGCCGATCAGGCCGTCGGGGGTCCTGTCGTGAAGGGGTGTGTGGAAATAGGGACACTCAACGTCCCCATTTCCACACACCCCTCACCCAGCGTCACCACACCAAGGCAGCTATTGAGGGGTAAGGCCAAAATGGCGTAGCTGAGCGTCCGGTGAAGGCTTCTTCGATGGTTTCGAGGTAGGCGGGAGGCCTTCGTGCTGTGGCTCTCGACCGACTGTGGGTGCCGGCCGTGCCTTGAATGTCCACAAGGGAGACCGGCGAGTGGTGAAACGTCTGGTCGATGCCTACACGAACGGTTTTGCCGGGGGCGCAAGTGGCAAGGACGGCTATTGAGAGGTAGCGCAAGGGTGTCGGGTCGCGGGTATTCGCTCGCGACCGTGGGGCACCCAGGTGTCGCGAAAGCCACTTTCGGGACCTCAGGCGTCGCGAAGGAGGCCTTCATTTGTGTGCCTACGTCTGACCTGCGGGTTGGCGGGCGGGTCGTGAGGTGATGTCACCACCAGGCCGATGGACGTCGCGCGTGATTGAAGGCGGAACTCGCGTGTT